>PAVX01000008.1 GCA_002713285.1 Flavobacteriales bacterium | reverse complement strand
AAAATAATTTAATGGAACCTTATCTCCAGGCATTAATTCCATACAATAATTTAGAACCTCTTCAGCTTGTTCATATTTTTTCTCAGTTATTAATTGCTCTGCTAAACGACTAAAATTATTTCGAAAGTTCATAGTCATTCGAATATTTGTTTCATCTAGATAAATATCTTTATTTAAATTCCCCCATTCATATTTTTCCATAAGCATAGAGTATAAGACATTTGTGTTTACTCTTCCGATGTTATCTTTGTTTGCACTTGAGTTTTTAATTGGCACAAACTTATATACCATTCCATCAAGTTGAAAGTATTTATCTAAGTATAAAAATGATCGACCACTGCTTCCAATAGTAATAGCAAAATAAATAGGTCTTTCCCAATTATTNGTTTGTATTAAATCTAAAATCATAATGTCTTTTTTCTCTAATTGACTAGTGTTTAAGTCTAAATTCAAAGAGTCTAAAATAAGATGAACATCTTTTTNATGGACAAGATTATGTTTAATCACATTATCCNTGTTGACAGGGATACTAATTTTCTGTGTATAGAAGTAATCNTANTCTTTTCCAAAATTAATTTTTGTTTCAGANCGATCACTNTGAATCCATCGATTAAAATCATCTAAATCTAATCTTTTNTCAACACCCTTNTCAATAAATATTGCAACGTCGCGTGTTCCTTGTTTATATTTATCTCTAGTTAAGCTAAAAGGAACACCTTTCCCNTCATATGCATCTCTTTTCATTTGGTCTATNTACCAATCTGTATTTAATAAACTTAAATTTACAATTCTTACATCTGTTCGATAACCTTCAACTTCTTGCACATACCAAAGAGGAAAAGTATCATTGTCTCCCATGGTAAATAAGATTGCATCTTTATCACAAGATTTTAAGTAATTTTTTGCAAATTCTCTNGCAGTATATCTATTAGACCTATCATGATCATCCCACCCTTCACATAGCATTAAAAGCGGAATNAATAACGTAATTGATGTGACAACATTAACAATGTTAGTGTTGTGTATATATTGTTTTAATCCATTNNATAGAGCAAGAACGCCGATACCAANCCATATAGAAAATGCATAAAAAGAACCTGCATATGCATAATCTCTTTCTCTAGGCTGAAAAGGGGTTTGATTTAATTCTAGGACAATAGCNAAACCAGTAAAGAAAAATAACAACATAATAACCCAAGTATCCTTAGGGGANTTTTGATAATGAAATAATAGACCGATGAGTCCTAAGATAAATGGAAGAAAATAATANGNGTTTCTTCCAGGGTTTTGCTTCAGGTGTTTAGGNATGTTTTTTTGTGGTCCNANCCTCATCTCATCAATAAAGTTAATGCCACTAATCCAATTNCCTTTATTTAATTCTCCATGTCCTTGTATGTCAGATTGTCTCCCAGAAAAATTCCACATAAAATATCGAAAATACATATGGTTTACTTGGTATGAAAAGAAAAATTTTAAATTTTCTATAAAGGAAGGCTTCTTTTTTAGACTTTTTAAATTCGCCCATTCTTGATANGCTTCTATATGNCTTTGATCTCTACTCCACATTCTTGGAAAGAGCCCACTTTTTTCTTTTTCGTAAACAGGGACTGAATTTTTCCTGTCATCGGAAATCACATATTTATTTNCTTTTATATCTTTCACAAACACGGGTGTTCCNTCTNTATAATTTTCAGTTTCTGCATTGAAATATTGTCCATATAATAGTGGTGTTGAGCCATATTGTTCNCGGTTTAAATATGATAATAAGCTGACTGCATCTTCTGGACTATTTTCATCGATAGGAGTATTTGCATTTGATCGAATAATAAGTGTAAAAAATGACATATACCCAATTAATAGAAATGTNAAAGCAAGAATAGANGTGTTAAGATTATAATATTNATGTTTTTTAGATAAAACTAAAGAGATNATAAGTATTATGATTGTTAGAAGAAAAAAGAAGATAGTTCCGGAATTAAATGGGAGTGATAATTGATTCACAAAAAATATTTCAAGTTTCCCAGCTATNTTNACGAATTGAGGTATNATAAATTCATAAATAAANCCNAATAGAGCTACTCCCANTATATTAGCTATNATGAATCCTTTTGTTGAAAAATTATATTTTTTAAAATAATATATTAANACAATAGCCGGAATCACCAATAAGCTTAGTAGATGAACNCCAATTGANANTCCAATTAGATAGGCAATNAAAATAAGCCATTTATTTGCTTTTGGATTNANNTCAACTTCTTCAGACCANCTGATAATAGCCCAAAANACGAGTGCNGTAAAAAAGGAGGACATTGCATATACTTCNCCTTCNACAGCAGAAAACCAAAATGAATCAGAAAANGTATAGACTAATGNTCCAACAGCAGGAGCAAGNGTTATAATGAANNNATCATCTTTAATAATTTTTTTAATAATNCTTTTTGTTGTTAAAAAAAGNANGAGTATTGTTAAAGCACTACACAACACAGACATCCAATTTATCATTANTGCTACTTTAGTGACATCGCCAAATGCAAATTGGGAAAANAAGTTNGCCACCAATAGGAAGAGTGGAGCNCCAGGAGGATGTCCCACTTGTAATTTATAAGCAGTTGCAATATANTCGCCACAATCCCACCAACTATTNGTTGGNTCAACACTTAATGTATATGTTATNAGTGCTATTNTAAAGACAATTCCACCTGCAGTTTTTTCAAATAAATTTTTATACACNTTGATTGTAGATTTTTGTTTTGCTAAAATACACATTAAAATTAATTATTCTTTTTCGGATTNATTTTTGATTATGTTAGAATTTATTAGATTATATTTTCTTTTATGTTTGTAATATTACTGGGAATATTTAATTTTGGTGTTTTGTCCGATGGTGTAACTGGCAACACGTCTGGTTTTGGTCCAGAAGAGTCTAGGTTCGAGCCCTAGTCGGACAACAGTTTTTTTTCTCAAGAAATTGGGTTGTTTTATATAATTTTATTAAATTTGTCGGACTTTAAAATTTAACTTATTATTTATTGAAGGGCTTGAGGCCCTTTATTTTTTATAAAAAATTTATAAATATGGATACAGCGGCAATTATTGAATCTTTTTTGGAGTTTAAAGATGACAAGAATATTGATAGAATAACTTTAATGGGCCTTTTGGAACAATCTTTTCGGTCATTACTNATAAAAGAATATGGTTCGGATGAAAATTTTGATATTGTNGTAAATGCAAATAAAGGNGATATTCAAATTTTNCATAATAAATTAATTGTAGAGGATGGTAAAATGGAAGATGATCATACTGAGATATGTCTTTCAGATGCTTTGAAAGTTGAATCNGATTTTGAAGTAGGTGAAATTTGTGCTATTGAGAAAAAAATCCAAGATTTTGGAAGAAGAGCAATACAAACGTTAAAACAAAATTTGGTTTCAAAAGTATTAGAGCATGATTATGAAATAATTCATAAGTCTTATAAAGATCGACTGAATGAAATTATATCTGGAGATGTCCACCATATTAGACATCGAGAAATTATTTTAATAGATGAGAATGACACAGAACTAATTTTACCTAGAGATGAGCAAGTGCCCTCTGATTTCTTCAGAAAAGGTGATACTGTTAGGGCAGTAATTAAAGAAGTTTTATTTAATAAAGGTAAGCCTCGTATTGTGATATCTAGAACGAATCCGGCTTTCTTAGAGCGATTATTTGAATTAGAAATACCCGAAATTGCAGATGGTTTAATAGTTATTAGAAATGTCAAGAGAATTCCAGGTGAGAAAGCAAAAGTCTCTGTCGAATCTTATGATGAACGTATTGATCCAGTTGGTGCTTGTGTTGGAATGAAAGGATCTAGAATACATAGTATAGTAAGGGAGTTAGGGAATGAAAATATAGATGTTATAAATTATACAGATAATTTAAAATTATTTATTTCTCGATCATTAAGTCCTGCTAAAATTACATCTATTCAAATAGATGAAGAGAATAAAAAGGCGGATGTTTATTTAAAAATTGATCAGGTCTCATTGGCTATAGGTAAAGGTGGTTATAATATTAGACTTGCAGGGCAATTAACCGGTTATGAAATTGATGTGTATCGTGACATTGATGAGGATGAGGATGTAGCATTAGCAGAATTTTCAGATGAAATAGATGAATGGATTATAGATGTTTTTAAATCGATTGGTTGTGATACAGCTAAATCAGTTTTAGAATTAGGTGTAGAGGAGTTAAGTAGAAGAACAGATCTTGAGGAAGAGACCATTGCTGAAGTCCAGAATATTTTAAAAGCAGAATTTGAATAATAATTTTTTATGAGGTTAAGTAAGGCAGCGTCAGAATTAAATATCACTTGGCAAAGAGTATCAGAATTTTTAGAAGAATCTGGAAATCCTATTGATGGTGCGGTTACACCTAATGCTCGTATAAATGACAGTCAATATGCTTTATTAATTAATGAATTTAAATCAGATGTTAATCAAAAACAACAATCAGACCAGGCTTTAGAAGAAAAAAGACAAAAGAAAGAGTCTATGATGGTTGCTGTAGAAGAGGTGATTCCAGAGCCTGAAGTTTCTGTAGAGCCTGAAGTTTCTNNAGAGCCTGAAGTTTCTNNAGAGCCTNAAGTTTCTNCGGAGGAGCCTNAAGTTTCTNCGGAGGAGCCTNAAGTTTCTNCGGAGGAGCCTNNAGTNTCTCNAGANNNTGNAANNAAGCCAACAATAAAANTAACAAAATTAGGNACTATAAATTTACCTGAAAAAAAGCCAGCTAAAAGNGTNGCNTCATCTTCAAATATAGANTCAAAAAAGAAAAAACGTAAAAGGATTTCAGGTGAATCAAANCCTAAAAAAANNCAAATAANTAAATCTCANCCAGATGAACAAGAGGTTCAGCAAAAGATTGCACAAACATTAGAGCAATTAACTTCAAAAGGTAAGTCAAAAAGTGCTAAAATAAGGCGTTTAAAACGTGAAGAANGAAAAGAAAAAGCATTAGAAGATCAAATTAAAAAAGATGAAGAATCTTCGATTATTAAAGTAACAGAATTTGTTACAGTTAGTGAATTTGCTAAGATGATGGATGTTAGTGTTAACGAAGTAATTTCTAGTTGTATGCAGTTAGGNATTATGGTGACNATGAATCAGAGATTAGATGCGGANACATTAACTATTGTTGCAGANGAATTTGAATANAAGGTTGAATTTGTAAGTGCAGANTTAGAAGAATTTATTGANGATGAAGATNCAACNGGTGANGAACAGCCGCGTTCACCAATTATAACTGTTATGGGTCATGTTGATCATGGAAAAACATCNTTATTAGATTATATTCGAAAATCAAATGTAATTGCTGGTGAAGCGGGAGGTATAACACAGCATATTGCTGCGTATGAGGTTACTTTACCTAATCAACGAAAAATAACNTTTATTGATACACCTGGNCANGANGCCTTTACAGCCATGCGTGCAAGAGGTGCACAAGTAACNGATGTTGTAATTATAGTTATTGCAGTTGATGATGACGTGATGCCTCAAACAAAAGANGCTATTGCTCATGCGCAAGCAGCTAATGTTCCTATTATTTTTGCTTTTAATAAAATAGATAAATCAGGAGCAAATCCAGATAAAATTAAAGAGCAATTATCAGCAATGAACTTNTTAGTTGAAGATTGGGGAGGTAAATANCAGAGTCAAGATGTTTCTGCTAAAACAGGAGAAGGCATNGATCAATTATTAGAAAAGGTNTTATTAGAGTCAGATTTATTAGATCTTTCTGCCGATTCTTTNAAGTCAGCAAANGGAACAGTATTAGAAGCTTCTTTAGATAAAGGAAAAGGNTATGTTACNACTGTTCTNGTNCAAGAAGGAACACTNAAAGTAGGAGATTTTATGTTAGCAGGAAGATTNACNGGAAAAGTTAAAGCACTTTTTAATGAACGTGACCATAAAATTAATAATGTTCCACCATCAACACCAGCNATTTTNCTTGGTTTAAATGGNGCTCCACAAGCAGGAGATGTTTTNTATGTNAGANAAGATGAAAAAGAAGCNAAAAGTATTGCTGCAAAGAGAGATCAATTACAGCGAGANCANAGTGTTAGNACNCAAAAACATATNACTTTAGATGAGATAGGTAGAAGNTTAGCTATTGGNGANTTTAAAGAGCTNAATATTGTATTNAANGGAGATGTTGATGGNTCNATAGAGGCATTNTCAGATTCATTNTTAAAGCTTTCAACAGAGAAGATACAAATTAATGTTTTGCATAAAGGAGTNGGACAAATTACAGAGTCAGATGTATTACTTGCATCAGCTTCTAATGCTATTATTATAGGTTTTCAAGTTAGGCCATCTTTGACTGCGAGAAAATTAGCNGAAAAAGAAAAAATAGATATTAGATTATACTCAATTATTTATGATACAATTAATTCGATTAAAGATGCAATAGAAGGTATGCATGAACCTGAGTTGGTTGAAAAAATATTAGGNAATGTTGAGATTCGGAATGTTTTTAAATTAACAAAAGCTGGTGTTGTGGCTGGNTGCTATGTTTTAGATGGNACTGTAATACGTAATGCCCAAGTTCGGCTAATAAGGGATGGTATCGTAGTTTATACGGGAGTTTTAGATTCTTTAAAACGNTTTAAAGAAGATGTCAAAGATGTTAATAAGGGTTATGAGTGTGGCTTAACAATTCAAAACTTTAATGATATTAAAGTTGGTGATATGATAGAAGTTTTTGAAGAACAAAAAAAATCTTAANATCCANATNNTATTAGATTAGNTCTTTTCTTGCTATTTNTTTTNAAANTCTTCAAATTTCTCGATAGATATTTCTCTTTTTAAGATAAATGAGGATTGAAATTTTCTTCGAATTGATTCTAATTTTTTTTCNGCATTCTTCTTGTCAAGAAAACATCCTATTATTAATTTAAANTAAGGGGGTTCAAAAATTTCATCNATCATTTCATTAGGAAATAGTGAGTTATATTGATTTTTGANTTTTGTTATAGTCTGGAGNTTTTCACTTGCTGTTAATTGAATACTATATATAATTAACTGCTTGTTTGAGTTTTTAATTTCCATAAATTTAATCATGTTCTCTGTTTTGGGATCCATATATTGTATTTGGATATCTTCTTGGGATTTACCAATAAGATTAAATAAAAAGAAAATTATTAATATGTATTTATAGTTCATTTTGCTGTTAAATATAATAAAGAAAATTAATTTAGAATAATGACCGATGGTAGTTAAAATAATTTGTAACATTCTGATAATCAGTAGTTGATTCGATTCACCGATAAATAAAGCTTATTTTGACACATTCTAAATTAGGCTTTTTGTTGTTAATTCTACTATAAATCTTAAATATGATAGTAAAATAAATTATATATTTGCCTCATATAAAAAAAACAGAATAACTCTTATTTCTAAATAGACATGATGTATACTTTCTTATCATCTTTCAAGCTATACTTATTAGGTTTTCTGTTAATTACAGGTTCTTTATTAATGCCTATTCTTTCTCAGGATATTGAAGTTGGCGAAAATCTGTTTAAATCTAATTGTAGTTCTTGTCACTATTTAGGTCCGGAAGAAAAAAAATTAATTGGTCCAGGTTTAGATGGTGAAATTTTTGAAGAACATTCAGAAGAATGGCTATATAAATGGATTAGAAATTCCGCAGAACTTATTGAGAGTGGTGATAAAGTTGCTAATGAGTTATATGAAGAGTATAACAAGGCTGTTATGACAGCATTTCCACATTTCTCAGATACAGACATTAGTAATATATTAGCTTATATAAAAGAAGGGCCTTCTGAAGTGGCTGCTGAAATATCAGAGATGTCAGAACAACAAAGTAGTTCTGATTCGAATACATTATTATATATAATTTTTGGTATTATCATTTTCAATATATGCTTACTGATATATGTCAAAAACACATTAAAAGTAGCTGCTGATATTCAACAAGATGGATTCTTTTCATCTGGGATTTCTTGGGTTAAATTGAATCCATCGGTGATTGTTTTTGCTTCAGTTATTATTGTTTTTTCAGGCATGAATGGTTGTTGGAATAGTTTGTCAACCATAGGTGTTGCACAAAATTATCAACCAGAACAACCAATTGCTTTTTCACATAAGCTGCATGCAGGTGAGCATGGTATAGATTGTAATTATTGTCACCATACAGCTAGATCAAGTAAGCATGCTGGAATTCCGTCTGTGAATGTTTGTATGAATTGTCATACTTATATTAATGAAGGTACTATAACTGGAAAAGAAGAAATTAACAAAATTTATGCAGCTGTTGGATTTGACCCTAGCACTAGAACGTATATTCCTGATTATGAACAGAAACCAATTGAATGGGTTAGAATACATAATTTACCAGATTTAGCTTACTTTAATCATTCACAACATGTTAATGTTGCCGGAGTAGAATGTCAAACATGTCATGGCCCTGTAGAAGAGATGGATGAAGTATATCAGTATTCAAAGTTAACCATGGGATGGTGTATTAATTGTCATAGAGACACAGAGATAGATACAGATAATCCATATTATCATGATTTACATAATGAGTGGATTGATAAGTATCATGGAGAAGAAATTACTGTTGATATGATTGGTGGTAGGGAGTGTGCAAAATGTCATTATTAAGAATTTATGAAAGAAGAAAAAAAATATTTTAATAGTCTCGATCATGATGTAAAAAACATCAATGTTTCTAATGAGTTTGAAGAGAAATTGCCATTAGAAGCAATGATGGAAAATGCAGATACATTATCTGCATCTTCAACAACTAGAAGAGATTTTTTAAAGTTTCTTGGTTTTAGTTCTGTCGCAGCTACTTTAGCTTCTTGTGAAGCACCCGTGGTGAAATCTATTCCCTATTTAAACAAGCCAGAAGAAATTACGCCTGGCAATCCAGTATATTATGCAAGTAGCTATTTTTCAGAAAATGTATTTGCTAGTATTTTAGTTAAAAATAGAGAAGGTAGACCAATCTTATTAAGCTCTAATGAAAATCCAGCATATGGTGGAGGAGTAAATGCACGGTGTCAAGCATCAGTACTTTCATTATATGATTCAAACAGGTTAAAAAATCCTCTTAAAAATAAGGATGTGTATTCTTGGGACGATATAGATAAAGAGGTTATTAATAAAATTAAAAATAGTTCAAATAAAATTGTGTTATTAACACCTACTATTATTAGTCCTTCTACAGAATTGCTCTTGACATCATTTCAAAATAAGTATGATCATTTTAAAGTGGTCACTCTCGATACGGTCTCACAAGATGCTATGCTGACAGCTAATAAAAAATCTTTTGGTAGACGTTTTGTACCAACATATCGTTTTGATAAAGCAGATGTTATTGTGTCTTTTGATGCAGATTTTTTATCTGAATGGTTGGATCCGTCTCATGCTAGACAATATACAGCTAATAGAAAACCTGAGAATGGAAAAATGTCGAGACACTATCATTTTGAAAGTTTATTGTCTGTAACTGGAGCAAATGCAGATAAAAGAGTTCCTATCAAACCTAGTGAACAAGAGCAATACACATTAAGATTATATGATGCTGTATTAACTCTTGCTAATCAATCTTCGATTAATTCAACAAAGACTAAACATGATAAGCTAATAAATGGAATTGCGAAAGAATTGTGGTCCAAAAAAGGAAAATCTTTAGTTGTGTCAGGTAGTGACAATGTCAATATTCAATTAATTACTAATGCTATTAATCAATTACTAGGAAATTATGAGAATACCATATCTACCAAAATAAAATCTAATTTATACTCTTCTACTAATCAAGATATTCATGAGCTCATTGCTGAGATGAATGATGGTAATGTAGATATGATAATGTTTTTAAATACGAATCCAGCATACCATCTTTCTAATTCAGAAGTATTTATAAATGCATTAAAACAAGTTGAAACAAAAATTTCTTTTTCAGATTCATTGGATGAGACCGCCATATTATGTGATTATGTTTGTCCAAATACACATTATCTGGAAAGTTGGTCAGATTTTAATCCATATACCAATTTTTACACATTACAACAACCTACTATATCTCCATTATTTAACTCAAGACAATTTCAAGATACTTTTCTAATATGGATGGAAAATTCAACAAAGTATTATGATTTTTTACAAGAGTTTTTTAAGAAACAGGTTTCCAACAATTGGAATAAAGTGTTGCATGATGGTTTTGTATATACAACCAGTCGTTTAAAGCCAGAAAATTATAATTTAAATGAACCGATTGAACATCGCTTGGCGAAATCGAGTAATATAGAACTTCAATTATATCTAAAATCCTCTATTGGTATTGGGGTTTTTTCAAATAACCCTTGGCTACAAGAGTTACCAGATCCTATTTCAAAAGTTACTTGGGATAATTATTTAACAATTTCCCCATCATATGCAAAAGAATTGGGATTAAAAAATTGGCATGTTTCTAATGGTGCGCTTGATGGTGATATGGTAGTGATTTCTGTGAATAAGAAAGAATTAAGATGTCCAGTATATATACAGCCAGGGCAGGCACATGGAGTACTTGGTCTTGCATTTGGATACGGAAGGACCATAGTTGGTAAATCAGGTGAAGGTGTAGGTGTCAATGCATTTAGTTTGTATGAAGATTTTAATAAATTTCAAAAGAATAAGATTACTATTAAAAAAATCGAAGGTACGCATGAATTTGCATGTACTCAGAATAGTCATACCATGATGGGTAGAAATATTGTAAAAGAAACAAATTTTTCAGATTATTTAAAAAATCCAAAAGCAGGCAATAAGCAATTTTTATTACATTCTCATAAAGGTCATGTGAAACCTAGTGAATTAACATTATGGAAAGAACATGAAAAAGATGTTCATTTTTGGAATATGTCTATAGATTTAAATTCTTGTACTGGTTGTGGAGCATGTGTTATTGCGTGCCATGCAGAGAATAACGTTCCTGTAGTTGGAAAAGAAGAAGTGAGAAAAAATAGGGATATGCATTGGTTACGAATAGATAGATATTATTCTAGTGACATGACTAAAGATAGAGCTAAAGAAGAAGAAGTTGGTGCTATTGAGATGTATAAAAAAATGGAAGAACCATCATCTTCTGAGAATCTTGAAGTGGTTTTTCAACCAGTTATGTGTCAACATTGCAATCATGCTCCTTGTGAGACAGTTTGTCCAGTAGCAGCGACGACACACTCTAGAGAAGGCTTAAATCACATGACATATAATAGATGTATAGGGACAAGGTACTGTATGAATAATTGCCCATATAAAGTAAGAAGATTCAATTGGTTTAATTATGCTGATAATAATCAGTTTGATTATAATATGAATGATGATTTAGGTAAAATGGTGTTAAATCCAGATGTAACAGTTAGATCAAGAGGAGTGATGGAGAAATGTACTATGTGCATACAAAACATTCAAAAATCTAAATTAGATGCAAAAAAAGAAAGAAGAAAAATTAAAGATGGAGAGATTGCATGTGCATGTGAAAAAGCATGTGATACTGGAGCTATTACATTTGGAGATGCATTGGATCAAGATAGTAGAGTGAGTAAAGAAAAGAAGAATCCAAGGTCATATTATTTGATAGAAGAATTAAATACACAGCCTTCAGTTTTTTATAAAACTAAAGTAAGAAATAAAAAAGTATAATATTTTAATGAAGCACGAAGCAGCAATTAGGGAGCCATTAATTATAGGGAATAAATCTCTTCATGATATCAGTGAAGATATTGCAAAACCAATAGAAACTAGTGCTAATAAATGGTGGTGGTCATTATTTATAGTGTCATTGATTGCTATGTTATGGGGTTTTGGTTGTATTTTTTATACTATTGGTACAGGGATAGGTGTTTGGGGCTTAAATAATACAGTTGGTTGGGCATGGGATATCACAAATTTTGTTTGGTGGGTTGGTATTGGTCATGCTGGAACCTTAATATCCGCTGTCTTATTATTATTTAGACAAAAATGGCGATTGTCTATTAACAGGTCTTCTGAAGCAATGACAATCTTTGCAGTTATTCAAGCAGCTATTTTCCCAGGTATTCATATGGGCAGAATTTGGGTTGCTTATTTTGTATTGCCTTTACCTAACCAATTTGGATCTTTATGGGTTAATTTCAATTCACCACTTTTATGGGATGTTTTTGCAATTTCAACTTATTTTACCGTGTCGTTGGTTTTTTGGTATATGGGACTAATACCAGATTTTGCTTTGATTAGAGATAGAGCTATTAAGCCATTGGCTAAAAAAATATATACTATTTTATCTTTTGGCTGGTCAGGTAGAGCCAAGCATTGGCAACGGCATGAAGTGATGTCACTTGTTTTGGCTGGGTTAGCAACACCATTAGTTTTATCAGTGCATTCTATTGTTAGTATGGATTTTGCTACTTCTGTAATACCAGGATGGCATACTACGATTTTTCCTCCATATTTTGTGGCAGGTGCTATTTTTTCAGGTTTTGCAATGGTACAAACTTTATTATTAGTAATGAGAAAAGTAGTAAATATGGAATCCTATATTACTATGCAGCATATTGAAATGATGAATATAATTATTATGGTTACAGGATCTATAGTAGGAATAGCTTATATTACTGAGTTATTTATTGCTTGGTATTCAGGTGTTGAATATGAACAATATGCATTTTTAAACAGAGCAACAGGGCCTTATTGGTGGGCATATTGGGCAATGATGACATGTAATGTGATTTCACCACAACTTATGTGGTTCAAAAAATTAAGACGAAGTATTATATTCACATTTATATTATCAATTTTTGTAAATATTGGAATGTGGTTTGAGCGTTTTGTAATTATAGTCACATCACTTCATCGTGATTATTTACCATCTAGTTGGTCTATGTTTTCTCCAACATTTGTTGATATAGGAATATTTATAGGTACAATAGGTTTTTTCATGGTTCTATTTTTGTTATACTCTAGAACATTTCCCGTGATAGCACAAGCGGAATTAAAAACTATATTAAAATCATCAGGAGATAATTATAAGAAAAAATAAATGAGCAAAGAAACAATAATATATGGCGTATATAATGATGATGATATAATTCTTGAGGCAGTTAAAGTCATTCGAGAAAAAGGACATCACGTTGATGAAGTATATAGCCCTTTTCCTATTCATGGATTGGATACTGCTATGGGTTTAAAATACTCTCGGATAGCCATAACATCCTTTATTTATGGTTGTATAGGTGCATCATGTGCATTATTAATGTTTTGGTATATGATGATTTATGATTGGCCGATGATTATTGGAGGAAAGCCCAATTTTTCTTTAAATGAAAATCTGCCGGCTTTTATTCCGATTACATTTGAAATGACAGTATTTTTCGCATCTCACTTAATGGTAATTACGTTCTTATTGAGATGTGGTTTATATCCTGGTTCATCAGCAAAAAGCCCAGACCCTAGAACTACAGATGATAAATTTTTAATGGAAATTCATACAGATGGAGATCCCAAAAAAGTTAAAAAAATAAAAGATTTAATGAAAAAAACTGGTGCTGAAGAAATAAAAGAAAAAGAATAATAATATGTTAAATAAGATAAGCTATATATTGGTGTTCATGTTTGTTATTATTACAGGATGTAGTGATTCGGCTTCGGATGGTAGACCTTTAACAACACATCCAGGGTATGAATATATGCCTGATATGTATAGGTCACCATCTTATGAAACATATTCTGAAAATTCATTATTTAAAAATAATTCTACAGCAAGAGAACCTGTGCAGGGAACGATTCCTAGGGGTTTTGTTCCCTTTGATTATGATAACACATTAGAAGATTACTTGAAAGCAGGTGTCGAGTTAATAAACCCCTTAGAGGTTAATTCAAAAAACATAGAAGAGGGTGAAGTTCTATACGGCATGTTTTGTGCACATTGTCATGGAAAAACCGGAGATGGAAAGGGCTCTATTCAACATCCACTTTATGGTGCTGTACCTAGTTATTCCGATGATTTACTTGTTAGACGATCTGGAACAAGTATGAAGGATTTATCAGATGGACATATGTATCACGCCATCACTTATGGATTTAATGCTATGGGAGGGCATGCATCTCAAATTAACTCTGAAGAAAGGTGGAAAATTATAATGTATGTTAATGAATTACAAAAAGAAAATAACTAAATGTATACGTTTAAACAAAATATAAAAAATATCTGTTTCGCTTTAATTGCGATAGGCATTGTTGCGATAGGATATGGATTTTATTCAGCCTCTGCATCTCATTATTCAGATGTAGAGATTAAAGAGAAAGTAAAAGAATTATATTATGAACTGAAGTCTTCAAAAAAAGCAAAAGACAAATCTTCAGATAAGAAGCAATATGATTCACATAGTGAGAAAGGTCATCATGCTGAAACATATAAGTTTTCAAATTTATTTCATGCAATAGAAAAAGAATTACATTGTCATTTTTCTCAAGAAGAAATTAAAAATGCGCATACACTTGAGGAGGTAATATATACTACCAAGCATTATTTTCATGCTCAGAAGCAAAGACCATGGTCTAGTCTATTTGTGAGCAACTTATTCTTCTTAATGATATCCTTAGGAGGATTGGTTTGGTTAGCAGTGCAATATATTTCTCAGTCAGGATGGTCCGCATCTTTACTTAGAATTCCACAAGCAGTTAGTTCTTTTCTTCCATTTGGTGGCGCAATTATGTTATTTATTATCATAACAGGAGCTTTACATTGGCATCACACTTACCATTGGATGGACTCCGCGTTAACATATGAATATGTCTATGAAGATTCTGTTGGAACAGATGATCCTCAATATACGGATGAAAAAGTAGAAGGTGTTGTTAAGAACAAAAAATACGATTATATCATCGATGGAAAAACAGCATATTTAAACATACCATTTTTCACTTTAAGATCTATCATTTATCTGTTAGGTTGGTGTTTAGTAGCATTCTTATTAAGAAAGTATTCATTAAATGAAGATAAAGAAGGAGGTGTAAAATGGCATAATAAAATGTTTACACTATCAGCTATATTTATTGTGTTTGCTGCTATTACTACCTCTACTGGAGCATGGGATTGGATTATGTCAATAGATACTCATTGGTTTAGTACTCTTTTTGGTTGGTATAGTTTTGCATCATTTTTTGTATCCGCTTGTGCAGTTATTGCTATTATTACTATTCATTTAAAATATTCAGGTTATTTAGATAATGTGAATGAGAATCATATGCATGACTTTGGAAGATACTTATTAGCATTTAGTATTTTCTGGACCTATTTATGGTTTGCTCAATATATGTTGATTTGGTATTCGAATATACCTGAAGAGGTAACATATTATGCAATTAGATTTGAATCATATCATATTTTAATTATAATAGCTTTGCTGTTGAATTTTGTTACTCCAATGCTATTAATTCAAGATAGGGCTGCTAAAAGATTAAAGGGGCAAGTTTTGTTTGTTGCGATATTAATTTTGCTCGGTCACTTTATTGATGTGTTTGTTATGATTATGCCTGGAACAGTTGGGACTCATTGGCATTTAGGTTTTGTAGAAATAGGAACATTTTTAGGCTATATAGGCTTCTTTACATTCATTGTTTTAAACACATTAAGTAAAGCTCCTCTTAGTCAAAAAAATCATCCAATGTTAATCGAAAGTGAACATCATCATATTTAATATAATTGAAAAATGATAAAATTATTAATTGTTTTAGTTGCCATTATCTTTATAGCTCAGGTTGTTAGAGTATTTGAGATTTCTAATTTAATTACAAAGACACAGAACAAAGTTAGTGATCAGTCTAATCATATAAATGGACTACTTTTATTATTAGCCGGTATTGGTTTATTAATTTTCTTTTTCTGGCAACGTGCAGCATGGATGGATCAGACATTACAGATTTCTGCGTCTGAACATGGTCCGATTATAGATAGTCTATGGGATACAACCATGGGGTTAATAATTGTTGTTTTTTTAATTCTCACACCAATGTTGTTTGGTATAGCATTTTTTTATAGAGGAAAAGAAAATAATAAAGCTAGTTATATTACTCATAATAATAAGTTAGAGTTTTTTTGGACAGCTATCCCTGCAGTTGTGTTATTAGTNTTGATTAGCTATGGTCTAGCTGTTTGGGGAAAGATAGTAAATCAAGATATTTCAGATGCAATGGTAATAGAAATTTACGCTAAGCAATTTAATTGGACAGCTAGATATGCAGGTGAGGACAATCAATTAGGACGAGCAGATGTTAGATTTGTTGGTGGAAAAAATGAATTGGGTGTCATTTCTACAACAACACATAAAAGTCAATTAGAAGCTATAGATGCTAAAATTTCGAATTTAAATAATGAGTTAAATAATAGTGATAATACTGCTAAAAAAAAATTACTATCTAAAAGAATACAGAAATTAGACAAGAAGAAAAAAACATTAATGACCTATTTTGTAACAACTTCAATGGACCAATTATTGTCTGCAGAAGATGATATTATCACCAAGGAATTACATTTACCAGTTGGAAAAAAGGTTTTGTTTAAGTTTAGATCACAGGACGTGCTTCACTCTGCATATTTACCTCATTTTAGAGTGCAGATGAATTGTGTCCCTGGAACAACCACACAATTTGCTTTTACGCCAACAATTACAACTAGTGATATGAAAAAAGAATTAGATGATGAATCTTTTGAATATGTTATGTTATGTAATAAAATTTGTGGTGCTGCACATTATAATATGCANATGAAGGTAGTTGTTGAAACAGAAGAGGAATATAATAAATGGATAGCAACACAAGAAGAGTCAAATTCAATTTCTAATTTATAATTAAAACTAGATAATTATGAGCGAACACGGACACCATAAAGAAAACTTTTTCTCTAAGTATGTTTTTAGCTTAGATCATAAAATGATTTCAAAACAATTCCTAATCACAGGAATGGTTATGGGAGTTATTGCGATGGTTATGTCAGCATTATTCAGAATACAACTTGCTAACCCAGGTGAGTCAAGTGGAATTTTAAGTGCTTTTTTAGGAAGGTGGGCTGAAGGAGGTGTGATGAGTCCAGATATTTATCTTTCATTAGTAACGATACATGGTACTATAATGGTCTTTTTTGTGTTAACGGGAGGTTTGAGTGGTACATTTGCAAATTTATTATTACCACTTCAAGTTGGTGCTCGTGACATGGCCTCAGGGTTTTTAAATATGTTGTCATATTGGTTCTTTTTTGCGTCCTGTGTTATTATGATAATCTCTTTATTTGTTCAGTCAGGTCCTGCATCAGCAGGCTGGACAATATATCCGCCACTTAGTGCTGTTCCTGAAGCAATTTCAGGATCAGGACTTGGTATGACACTATGGCTTGTAAGTATGACTCTTTTTATTGTTTCGTCCTTATTAGGCGGTCTTAATTATATTGTAACAGTACTTAATCTAAGAACAGAGGGGATGTCTATGACTAGACTACCTTTAACTGTGTGGGCATTACTTGTTACTGCAATTTTAGGAGTTCTATCTTTTCCAGTATTATTATCTTGTGCATTATTACTAGTTTTTGATAGAAGCTTTGGTACAAGTTTTTATTTATCGGATATTTTAATTCAAGGGGAAGTGCTTTCTCATGCTGGAGGGAATCCAATTCTATTTCAACATTTATTTTGGTTTTTAGGCCATCCTGAAGTTTATATTGTTTTATTACCAGCACTTGGTTTAAGCTCTGAAATTATTGCTACTAATTCAAGAAAACCAATTTTTGGTTATCGTGCAATGATAGGGTCTATATTAGCAATCGCATTTTTATCCTTTATTGTATGGGGACACCATATGTTTATTACTGGAATGAATCCCTTTTTAGGTTCGGTATTTGTATTTACTACTTTATTAATTGCTATTCCTTCAGCTATTAAAGTATTTAATTATATAGCCACTTTATGGAGAGGTAATTTGCAATTTACCCCAGCAATGTTATTTTCAATAGGATTAGTTTCTACTTTTATTACTGGTGGTTTGACAGGATTAATTTTAGGTGATAGTGCTCTTGATATTAATGTACATGACACTTATTTTGTAGTTGCACATTTTCATATTGTAATGGGTTTGTCGGCAATTTTTGGTATGCTAGCAGGTGTTTATCACTGGTTTCCTAGAATGTATGGTCGGTTAATGAATTTAAAATTAGGCTATATTCATTTTTGGGGAACTTTTATTTGTGCTTATGGCACATTTTTTCCTATGCACTTTTTAGGAATGGCGGGATTACCAAGACGTTATTACTCAAATAGTGCGTTTCCTATGTTTGATAATCTAGTAGATATTAATGAAATAGTTAGTTTTTTTGCAATAGCAGGTGCTTTAATACAGGTGATATTCTTTTTTAATTTCTTCTACAGTATTTTTAGAGGACCGGTATCACCGCAAAATCCTTGGAAATCTAATACATTAGAATGGACGGCTCCAGTTGCTAGAATTCATGGTAATTGGCCAGGAAAAATACCAGCTGTTCATCGATGGGCATATGATTATTCTAAGCCAGGAATGGATGATGATTTTGTGCCTCAGACAGTTCCTTTGAAAGAAGGTGAAGAAGAACATCACTAACAATTTTATAGTTTTTCTTTTAATTAATTCATAACTTGTTTTTCTTATCTAAAATTCTATGGAGGATAAAGAAAAATCAGGTAATTATAATTCATTAGATACTGAGTTTGAAAATCAATTAAGACCTAGTTCATTTAGTGATTTTTCAGGACAAAAAAATATTATTTCTAATTTAGAGGTTTTTGTTGAAGCTGCTAATAGAAGAGGCGAGGGAATGGATCATGTTTTATTATATGGTCCACCAGGATTAGGAAAAACAACATTAGCAAATATTATAGCAAATGAATTAGGTTCAAATTTAAAAATTACATCAGGTCCAGTTTTAGATAAGCCAGGAGACCTTGCAGGATTATTAACAAGCTTAGAAGATAGGGATGTGTTATTTATTGATGAAATACATCGTTTAAGCACCGTGATTGAAGAGTATTTATATTCTGCAATGGAAGATTTTCGTATTGATGTTATGATTGAAAGTGGTCCTAGTGCTCGATCTGTTCAAATTAATTTAAATCATTTCACTTTAATTGGAGCAACCACTAGAGCAGGCTTATTATCATCTCCACTTAGAGATCGATTTGGAATTGTTTCACGATTAGAGTATTATGACTCAGAAGTCTTAACGTCTATTATTAAAAGATCTGCTAAAATTTTAGAAGTAAATATTAATCATGAATCAGCCTCTGAAATAGCTAGTAGAAGTAGGGGCACACCAAGAATAGCTAATGCACTACTTCGTAGAATTAGAGATTTCGCATTAGTAAAAGGTGATGGAGATATTGATATGTCAATTACCGAGATGGGATTAAGCGCACTCAATGTTGATAAAAATGGTCTCAATCAAATGGATAAAAAAATACTTAACTGTATGATTGACAAATTTAAAGGAGGCCCTGTTGGCTTGACTACAATATCAACAGCTGTTGGTGAAGAGTCCAATACCATTGAAGAATTGTATGAGCCTTTTTTAATTAAGCAAGGATATTTAGAAAGGACACCGAGGGGAAGACAGGTTACACAAATAGCATATAATTTTTTAGATAAAACACCACCTAGTAATCAAGGCGCTATTTTTTAATAAAGTAATAATATAATACAAAAGAAATAGAGGTGTTATATTGTCCATGATACCATTTATACATTTGGTCCGAAGAATGCGACCTTATAGGTAAAATAGAGTTAGATAGCCTAGTATTTAAGTATAAATTATTTCGGATTGGACATTCAACTCCTATATGTGCACTATACTCTACATTATTTACATCAATTCCATAATTTTCTACACCATCATATTTTTCGACCCAATTTAAAAGATAACTAATGGATCCACCTATTTCAAAATCAATGTTTTTATATAGATTTTTCTTTAACGATAGAGGGATTTCAATATAATTTAAATGCAATCGGTATCCCTCACTATATGTGTCTGAATCAATGCTTTGTCTACTGCCTTTATTAATATATAATAACTCTAGTTGTCCATCAAATTCCCCAAATTCTCGATTAACAAAAGTCCCAGTTCGTATTCCTATTTTATTAAATCCGGATAAATTATCAAAAGATACTTGACTAGTATTTATTCCAATAATAGTGCCTGCATTAAAGTTTTGGCTAAAACAAAAAGAAGACATTGTTAAAAAAANGACTTTAAAAATTTTATTCATGAATAATGTGTTGCTTTTCAGTATGTTCAATAACATATGTGTCACTGTTATAAACATATGCAATAACAGAGCAATTATTTATATTATTCCATTCATCTGTCCAGTAATCATTGGTTTGGGTATTAAATATTACGGTATTCTCTGCAGAGAATAGGGAGCCCACTTGTAAGGCGACATCTTCACCAAATGTGGTATTAACGGCACATCGATATATATGATTATGTTCATAGTCTTCAATAGTTACCTCCCCATCATCTTGCGGCGAAACAATACCATCTTCAATTATAATAATAGCTAATTTATAGTTTCCATCTAAATCATTTAACATGTTAATTTCAGTTGTAATATTTAATTGTTTACTGGACGCATTCCACTGAGTAAATATTTTAATATCTAGATTTTTTGATAATAGATTTCCTTCGCCATCATATAATAAATTATATATCTGTGTGGACCAATCATCTTTAAACCATAATCGTGTGTTTGAAATTCCACCAGAAATTCTATTTAAACTAGCTGTTGGCAAACCAAATTGTAGTCCTATTTGATTTCCCAGATTACTCATAATTTCATCACCTTCATCAGTAGTAAAATCATATGAATAATTTTCATCAGTATCGGTGAACTGAGTTCCTCCAGGATGTATAGCAACGGAAATTATATTATTTCCATATACTTCTTTTAATTCATCGATTTTTCTNCTTGCATCAGGACAATTGGAACATTTATGTCCAGTAAATTTTTCAATTAAAATAGTTTTATTATTATTTATAGCTATAGAGTCACACTCGAACCCTTCTTCTGCGTATACGCATGGTAGTAATCCATTAAAATTGCAAGCTAACTGATCTAAACATATATTTTTATATGGGGGTTCTATTTTATCACATGCTGTGATATAAAACAGACACATTAATAGACTGTAAACAATTAATTTTTTCATAGCGCTAAAATGAACTAGTTAAACTTATTAAAAACCCATTAGATGCAGGCACTTCTCGGCATACGCCTCCTACACAAAATAAACCTGCTCGTTGCTTTCCATATGTAATAGAAACTCGATTCGAACCATTATTATAGCCAATTGATGTGGAATAATAATGAGGTTTTTCAGGATGCTCATAATTATATAAATCTTGTAAAGAGAAAAATAATTTAGATAATTTGTACTCTATTAATCCCATGACCCAATTTCCATAATGCTGTTTTGTGTGTAAATATTGAAATTCTGTTTTCATCGAATTTCTCATAGATTTGAATGAAGGNAGTTTAATGAGTGATTCTAGTATAATAATATTAGCCTTGATAATTTCATTATCTTTATTGGGTAGTATAGGTTGAGACTTGAGGATTTTATCATTATTCACTACATTAATATATGTTGATATAATTTTTAAATTACGATTGATTTTTTTACTTATTTCAAAATTAAATTCTTGAAATAATTTAGNGTCTCCTAATTCTAAAAAATTAGAATTATAACCTATTGTTCCACTTTCATTTAATACACTTGTGTCATCTGATAATGTTTTNTGAATATTAAATACATTAGAAAAATTCATTGTGATATGTGTTCCATATTTTCCACCTAATTTTGATTTTTTGGGAATCATGTAATAAATATCAATTTGACTTCCCATTTCACCATTAGGTTGACTAGAATATGGGTACATTGTTGCTAGTGAATATGCTTGCTGCTTAGTAAAAGGTGTTATATAGTTAATATTTAAATCTTGCAGCATAGCATTACGCTCACTTCTAAAACTCATATTATCAATTCTTTTTATTCCCATAGAGATACCCATACCTTTTTGTGAATAATTAGCGGTTAATATTAATCCTGTACCATTTTTATAGATGTAATTATTTTCCGCCGAAGGGTCATTAATTTTATATGCATAATCCAAATTAATTGATGTGTTTCCTTTTGTAACACTCATCCGTCCATTTAGTGCACCTACATTTTCAGGGAGAACATATAATGGATTGGTGTCATCTTCCTTTTTTGTAACAAAACTAAATCCAATATTAACATAAGAATTCCAGCTTTGTAAAAAAAGAGTATTTATAGATATGTCTGTATTAAATGCTCTTATGAGAACATCACTTTGCTCCCAGTAAGATCGTTGTGTTCCAATTAATCCAGTGATATAAACACCTTCTACTGGTATCAATTTCAACCTAAGTCCCTCTATTGCATTATCAACTCCTAGATTTGGGTCAAAATAAGTTCGAAAAATAAGGCCACTTCCGAATTCATCATAAAAATCACCAACTGTGACATCAACTATCTTATTTTTAAATTGAATAAATTTATTGCTAATACCATAACCCTCATACTCAGAGAATCCGGGTATCGTATTATTATAAGCTTCTATTCTAGCACCAACAGTAAATTGATTATAATTATATAGCAAGTTTGTGTATCCTGAAGTATAAGGTTTTCGTGCTTCAGCATTAATGCTGGAGTCTTCTTGAAAAGTTTGATAGTTTAATTGAAAATTACCACTTAAACCCCCATAGTTTTGACTATTTGCTTGGAATGATATAATTATAATCAATATAGCAATGAATATTCTCATCTTACTATTTACTAATCTCAAGAATTTTTTGATATAATTCCTCTTCATCACCATTAGTATATGTTACATGATTCCAAATGATTTCACGATTCTTATCTAGAAGAAAAGTATGAGGAATTGGGTTAACACCCATTTTTGTGGCAAATTCACGATTACTGTCTTGATAGATTTCATAGTCCCAACCTTTTGCATTGACTAAAGGTTTTATTTTAGAAGTGTTTCTAGCATCGTCAATACTGATCGCAATTAGTTTAACATTTGTTTCCTCTTGCCAGTCTTCATAAACTTCATGAATATTTTCTAATTCTTCTTTACATGGTTTACACCATGTTGCCCAAAAGCTAATTACTATTGGATTTCCATCATTTTTAAATTCCGATGTATTAATAATACCACCTTCTAACGTTTTTATATCAACCGAAGGTATTTGGGCTAAAGCTAGATAGCTGATTAAGAATAATAAGTAGTATGGTGTTTTCATAGTTATGTTGAAATTAAACTTTAAAAAAAAAGCCACCTAAGAGTGGCTTTTTTTAAAACATATTTATGATTATTTAATAATCGTTAATGGATTCAAGTTATTTTCACCATCAATAACAACATTCACGTAATATTGTNCAGCTAATAAATTACTAGTCTCTATTCTTAGATTATTAGTCCCAGCTGCGATATTAATATTGTTGTTATACACAACCCTACCAAGGTTATTATAGATTTCAATTTCTCCATCATTTAGCGGCATGTGTCTATGAACATGATCATGATTAGTTGCGTGGTCTATTGAAATATTTATGTAATCTTTGGATGGATTAGGGAAAATAGAAATTTCAGATTTAGAAATTTCATTTAAATCAANCGCAAGAGCGCCTGCATCAAATGCAACACTTGCTACATCAAAATCGTCCCAAACAGAGTAAAATACATTTCCAGAAGGTGAATCAGTCAATGTTATGAGACCATCAGTTCCTCCCCATTGAGAAGAATTCACTCCATCACCATAGGCATCATAAACAGAAAATGTATAGCAACCAGCATCTAGTGTCCAGTTTATTTCAATCTCTGTGTTAGCTTGTCCTGAATAGTCGCCTGCTTCACCATAAGCTTGTCCAACAATATTTGTAGATTCTACTACGTTTCCATTCGCATCAAATAATTGCCATGAAGTTTCTTCAGGGTAATTATCTGTAAGAANTGTAAGAGTTACATAAACAGAAGATTCTTCAGNTCCAGAAACANTAGGGCTAATACTATTATTACTAGAATCCATATCTCCACTATATTCAATTTCAAAACTGACATCTGCATTTTCTGGAAGGTTAGAGATTGTTCCTAAGTCAATATCAGCTACACCATATGTGTCTAGATTTCCAGACCACGGATATGTTTCAACAACACTTCCGTTTACTTTTGTCAAAATATTACATTCAGTCATTGATGCGCCAACACTATAATTTTGAATAGTAACTGCTGCATTTAAACTTCCTTGACAATAAGTAGCATCTCCGTTGTAAGATAGCATTTTAGCATCTTTACTATATGTTGCACTTGTACATGAACCAATTTCACCGTAAAAAGCATTTACACTAGATAGTTGTCCAACTTCTGTTACCATTCTATCTGGACATATCTTATAAATAGTTGGGTAGTAAGAAAGAGCATAGTCGTCAGCAATGTTNCCAGTTGCATCATCAGCCATCATATAGTCAATTACAGTNGTCCAGTCTCCAACAGAGTTNCCTCCTCCGTTAATAAGATTAGCAGCTGTACTTGCATCAGCTTCAATAGCCATACAAACAACCTCATCAGGGTATGCATTTTGTAAATCNTCTAAAACTCCAGTTACAGCAAAATCCCAACATGGGCCGCACCAAACAGCAAACAGGTCAAGAATGACTGTTTTTCCTTCNTCTAAAATCGAGTGAAGGTTGTGTTCTNCGCCATTAATATCAGTAATAGTGAAATCTTCACCAAAGCTATTAGGAGGTAATTGNGCNTATGAGAAAGAAAAGGTTAAACATATAGCAAATAGTAATAGTTTTTTCATAATTTTTTGTTTAAAAGTTCGTTAATAATCAGTCTACTAATATAGTAAAATTATAACAGATATTATGTTACTTGCATCTAAAATGACGTAATTATCATTAAATTTACATGTCAGTATAAATTTTAAGTATTCTTATTATGAAAAAATTATTTTTTGATTGTTTGTTAATAAGTAGCCTATTTTTATTTATAGGTTGTCCACCAGAAACAATTTCTGGGTGCATGGATCAATCTGCATGTAATTATGATCAAAATGCAGAAGAATCAGATAATAGTTGTGATTATTCATGCTTAGGTTGTATTGATGAAGAGGCGTGTAACTATGATATTACAGCAACTAATCCAGATAACTCTTGTATTTATCCAGATGGAATTTGTGAAACATGTGAAAATGGACAAATAATCGATAATGATAGTGATGATGATGGTGTTTGTGATGCAGATGAAATCCCTGGTTGCACAGATTGCACTTATGGATGTGATTATAATGCAGATGCTACAGATTCAGTTGATTGCGACTATTCATGTGTAGGGTGTACAGATACTTCAGCATGTAATTATAATGCAGATGCTACTATTCCAGGTGATTGTAACTTTTCATGTCTAGGCTGTCTTGATCCAAATGCATGTAATTATAATCCAGAATCTTTTGGAGGAGGTAATTGCTTCTATGAATCATCTCCACCTGAAAATGCTGTAGAAATCACATTTGTCGAAGAAAATGTTTGTGGAAAAGTAGGAGAGGAGATTATTTCACATGTATATGTCAGAAATGCTTCTTGTGATGATATGACAGGATTAGTTGTAAGAAAGTTTTTTAACGATCCAGATGCTGCTGCTTATTTTTGTTTTAATGGTATTTGCTTTCCTTCACTAACCAATACTTCGCCAAATCCATTAGATTTAGAGCCTATGGAAGAAGATGATTATTTTAAAGGTTATTTGAATGCTGATATTCCAGGGATTTTTGAGGTTACATATCGTTTCTATTTAGAAGATGATCCATCACAATTTGCAGAAACGATTATTACTTATCAAGTAAATTAATTTTCCAACAGCCTAAATGTATTATGAGTGATATAAATAGAAGAGAAGCATTAGATTTTCATTCACAAAAAAGACCCGGAAAAATAGAGGTTGTACCTACTAAAAGATATCGTACACAGCGAGATTTAGCATTAGCATATTCTCCAGGTGTTGCTGAACCTTGTAAGAGTATTGCAAAACGAAAAAGTGATGTATATAAGTATACCGCAAAAGGTAATTTAGTGGCTGTCATCACTAACGGTTCAGCTGTTTTAGGTTTAGGGGATATTGGACCTGAAGCAGCAAAACCAGTGATGGAAGGTAAAGGATTGCTGTTCAAAATATATGCAGATATAGATGTGTTTGATATAGAATTAGATGTTTCAGATATAGATTCATTTGTAGATACAGTAAAGGCAATGTCACCTACTTTTGGAGGAATTAACCTAGAGGATATCAAAGCTCCGGAATGTTTTGAAATTGAAAAAAGGTTAACAGAAGAATTGTCAATACCGGTGATGCATGATGATCAACATGGTACTGCTATTATTTCATCAGCTGCATTGCTTAATGCTTTAGAGTTAGTTGGTAAAAAAATTGATAAGATTAAAATTGTTGTTAATGGAGCAGGAGCAGCAGCTATTTCATGTTTAAAGTTATATATCAGGTTAGGTGTAAAAAGAAAAAATATTGTTTTATGTGATAGTAAAGGAGTTGTACGGAAAGATAGAATAGATTTATCTAAAGAAAAAAAGAAATTTACTACTAATAGGAGACTACATAATTTATCAGATGCTATAAATAAATCCGATGTTTTTATAGGTCTTTCAGTTGGTAATACAGTAACTCAAAAAATGCTAAAAACAATGAATAAAAATCCCATTGTTTTTGCGATGGCGAATCCAGATCCAGAAATATCTTACTTAGATGCTAAAAAGGCCAGAAAGGATTTGATTATGGCAACTGGAAGATCAGATTTTCCAAATCAAGTTAATAATGTTTTAGGTTTTCCATATATATTTCGAGGTGCTTTAGATGTTCGAGCATCTAAAATAAATGAGTCCATGAAGGTAGCTGCTGTGCGAGCTATTGCAGCTATTGCTAAAGAATCTGTGCCTGAAGATGTTAATTTAGCATATCATGGTAAAAATTTATCTTTTGGACCAGATTACATTATACCAAAGCCTAATGACCCTCGTTTAATTACTAGAGTTTCTATGGCAGTAGCTAGAGCTGCAATTAAATCTGGGGTCGCAAAAAAAGAAATAACAGATTGGAATAAATATGAAGAGTTTTTAATTGATAGGCTTGGTTTAGACAATCAATTAATTAGAGGATTTAATAGGATAGCTAAAGAAAATAAAAAACGTGTTTTGTTTGTGGAGGCTGACAATTACAATGTTTTGAAAGCGGCAGAGATATTAAATGTAGAAGAACTATGTATTCCAATATTATTAGGGAATACAGAATTTATTAACACCTTATCAATTGAGCATGGTATTGATTTGTCAGGCGTTAAAATTATAGATGTTAAAGCATCTGAACTTAGGAAAAAAAGACATGAATATGCAGATAGTTATTGGAAAATGCATGAACGCAATGGTGTCACTAGAAATCAAGCAAGAAGAAGAATGAGAGATAGAGCATATTTTGGATCTATGATGGTGGCCAATAATGAAGCAGATGTTTTTTTATCTGGTGTTACTCGAAGTTACCCAGAAGCGTTGAGACCTCCTTTAGAAATTATAGGTAAAGAATCTAATTTATTAGCTGGATTATATATTGTAGTTACTAAAAAAGGGCCAATCTTTTTTGCAGATACTACAATTAACAAAACTCCTTCAGAGGAAGATTTGTTAGAGATAACTTTATTAACTATAAATGCTGTTAAAAGGTTTGGTGTCAAACCTATTATATCGATGCTTTCATATTCTAACTTTGGATCATCACGTGATAAAGAAACTATTAAGATTAATCGTGTTGTCAAGAAATTACAAAAGGATTATCCATCATTATTAGTTGATGGAGAAATGCAAGCAAATTTTGCTCTTAACAAAAATAAAAGATTGGGATTGTTCCCGTTTTCTAAACTAGGGGATAAAAAAGTAAACACTTTAATTTTTCCCAATTTAGTTTCAGGTAATATTTCCTATAAAATTTTACAAGAATTATCTAATGTTGAAACTATGGGGCCAGTATTATTAGGAATGAATAAATCAGCACATATCTTACAATTAGAAAGTAGTGTTAATGAAATTATACATATGGCAACTATTGCATCTGTCGATGCACATGAAAGAAAATAAATTATGATTACTTTTTTAAAAGGAAATATTATTGAATTATCACCAACACATGCAATTATTGACTGTAATGGAGTTGGTTATTATTTAAATATTTCATTATATACTTTTTCAAAATTTGAAAATAACACCAATACAACTACTGCAAGTAAATTTTTTACATATCTATCCATTAAAGAGGATGCGCACACTTTATATGGTTTTTTTGATAAAATTGAAAGAGATTGCTTTTGTTTGTTGTTATCAGTTTCTGGAGTAGGTGCTTCCACAGCTAGAATGATTCTGTCATCTTTAAAGCCAGATGAATTAAAACAAGTTATTGTTGGAGGAGATGTTGATGCGCTTAAAAGTGTTAAAGGTATAGGTCTAAAATCAGCACAGCGAATTATTATAGATTTAAAAGATAAAATGAATATCAATACGTCGGTAGATCTAACTCTATCTAATGAAACAACCAGTGTGAAGCAAGAAACTTTATATGCATTAGAAAAATTAGGATTTTCTATAAAAAAAATGCAACCAATTATAGACAAAATTTTATATGAAAATAGTGATTTATCCGTTGAAGAAGTAATAAAAATGGCTTTAAAAACCGTGTAACTTTTGATTAACTATTTAAAAAATAATAAATACTTACTATTCTTAGTTTTTATATTGTCTTCAATTGTATCAGCTCAGAATAATCTTGACCCCAATATTAGTTGGTTTAGTGACCCATCTAATATTAGTGATAGCACAGACTATGACCACAATACTCAAACTATTTTAATTACTAATTATGTGGGGGGGTATCCTTTAAATCTACCCACTTATTTTTCTCAGTCGGAGTATCAAGAGTATTTATTTAATCAAAATTTTTATAATTATTGGCGAGAGCGGATAGAATTATCTAATTCTAATCAAGAATCTGGAAAAATTGGTCTGTCAGGTCAGATTAGTAATAGAATTTTTGGAGGTTCAGTTGTAGATATTAAACCACAAGGTTCAGCTGAATTAATTTTCTCAGGTGTTATAAACAAAATTGACAATCCAGCATTACCAGAGGAACAACGAAAAACCACATCATTTAATTTTGATGAACGTATCCAAATGAATGTAATAGGTAGAATAGGTGATAAATTACAACTACAGGCTAACTATGACACAGAAGCTACTTTTGAGTTTGAGAATGAGATAAAATTAGAATATACTGGTGATGAAGATGATATTGTAAAAAAGATAGAGCTTGGAAATGTTAGTTTACCTTTGTCAGGCTCATTAATTACTGGGGCACAAAGCTTATTTGGGGTTAAAACAAAACTGCAATTTGGAAAAACAACATTGACTACTGTTTTTTCTGAACAAAAGAGTGAAACTTCTTCAATAGAAATTCAGGGAGGTGCACAGATGACAGAGTTTGAATTATCTATTGATGATTATGAAGAAAATAAACATTTTTTTCTTGCGCAATATTTTTATGAATCATACGATCAAGCTATGAACCCAGAATTATTGCCGATTATTAGCTCAGCTATCAATATTACCAAAATTGAAGTATATGTAACTAACAAAAATTCCACTACTACTAATACTCGAAATATTTTAGCTTTACAAGATTTGGGTGAGCATAGCGCAATTAATCAAACTAATAGTTTAGTGCAAGATAATAATATCCCTTTTCCATATGTTCCAGATAATTTAAACAATTCTTTAAATCCTTCTGATTTTGTTGCTGAAGTTGAAAATAATACGTCTGATTCCATTCGTGATATTTCTGAAATTACTAGCGCATTTAATAGTATATCATATGATGGTTTTAATCAAGGATTAGATTATGAAAAAATTGAGAATGCACGAAGATTATCATCTTCAGAGTATTCTATTAATTCACAATTAGGTTTTATTTCTTTAAATCAAGCATTGGGTTCAGATGAAATTTTGGCTGTAGCATTTCAATATACATACATGGGAGAAACATATCAAGTAGGAGAGTTTGCTACTGATGTGACTGCTCCAAGTACATTAATATTAAAATTATTAAAATCTACGATGACTGATATTTCTCAATCAAATTGGAACTTATTAATGAAAAATGTTTACTCATTGGGTGCTTATCAAATAAATAGAGAAGATTTCATATTGGATATTTTACATCAAAATGATTCTTTAGGTGCCCCTGTTAATTTTTTAACCCAAGGCCCAATAGGATTAAAAGAAACGCCATTATTACAAGTTTTTGGTTTAGATAATCTAAACTCTAACAATGACCCAGGTTCAGATGGTGTATTTGATTTTATTGATGGGGTTTTAATTAATTCATCAAATGGTCGGATATATTTTCCAACTACTAAACCATTTGGCTGTGCTTTAAGAAAAAAATTTAGTGGAACAAATGTGGATTGTTCAAATCCTAGTTCTTTAGACCCATTTTATTCAGTCGCTAATCTATATTGTTTTGATGCATTATATGACTCTACTCAATCTGCTGCACAACAAATTGCAGAATTAAATAAATTTTTATTACGTGGTCAATATAAGTCTTCAGTGGGTTCAGAAATTTCTTTAAATGCTATGAATATACCTGAAGGTTCAGTTAAAGTCAGTGCGGGAGGAAGATTATTAGAAGAAAACATTCATTATACTGTTGATTACACTATGGGAAGAGTACGAATTATAGATGAAGGCGTGTTAGGTGCATCAGAGCCTATAAGAATTACACTGGAAAATAATTCTTTATTTAATTTTCAATCAAAAAGATTTATGGGAGCACATATTGATTATAAGGTTAATAATGATTTCATTATTGGTGCTAGTGCATTAAATTTGACAGAAAAACCACTTACTCAAAAGATTAATATTGGTGATGAGCCAATATCTAATACAATTATTGGATTAAATAGTTCTTATTCAAGAGACTCACGTTTTTTGACAAAAATAATTGATAAACTCCCACTAATTGAAACAAAAGAAGTTTCAAATATTGCTATTAATTCAGAGTTTGCTTATTTCATACCGGGTCATCCAAAATCAATTAACATTGATGAAACAGGCACATCATATATTGATGATTTTGAAAACAGTCAATCAGGAATTGATATAAGAAATGCGTCAGCATGGTCATTGTCTTCAACACCACAAGGTAATATTGGTTCAGAATATGGTTATTTTCCGGAGGCAACATACAGTAATCAACTGAAGTATGGTTACAATAGAGCCAAATTAGCGTGGTATGTAATTGATCCATTATTTCAAAGAAATTCTACAATTACTCCAGCACACATAGTAAATGATACAGAACAACAAACTAATCATTATGTTAGAGAAGTTTTTATTAATGAAGTGTTTCCCAATAAAGATCAACAAACAGGACAACCCTCTAGATTAAGAACTTTAGACATGGCTTTTTATCCAGATGAGAGGGGGCCATATAATTTTGATGTTGAGCCATCCGACTATTCAGCTGGTATAGATGAAAATGGGTATTTAAAAGAACCTACAACAAGATGGGGTGGTATGACAAGAAAAATTGAAACTAATGATTTTGAAGCTGCTAATATTGAATTTATTGAGTTTTGGATGATGGATCCTTTTCTATATGAACCTGACCATAGTGGTGGAGATTTGTTTATTAATTTAGGAAATATCTCAGAAGATATTTTGAAAGACTCACGAAAAAGTTTTGAAAATGGGCTGCCTATAGATGGCTCAGATACGAATATAGATACTACTATATGGGGAAGAGTACCTTCGATACAATCATTAGTAAATGCATTTGACAATGATGAAGGTGCTAGGGAAAATCAAGATTTAGGTTATGATGGATTAGATGATGTTAATGAGTTAATTTTTCACAACGAGTATTTAGAGAGAATACAAACTACTTTTGCTAATACTACAGACTCTGTGTATATAAAAGCTGAATTAGATCCATCAGCTGATAATTTTAAATATTTTAGAAGTACGGACTTTGATAATTCAGAAGCAAGTATCCTAAGAAGATATAAAGATTATAATGGAGTACAAGGAAATTCTCCTACATCTGATCAATCAACCGAAGAATATCCAACTTCAGCCACGAATTTACCGGATGTGGAAGATATAAATAATGATCAAACTTTAAGTGAATCAGAAGGATATTATCAATATAGAATTAATTTAAAACCGGATGAATTAGTTCAGGGTTCAAATTACATTAATGATATATATACCGATAGTACACAAGGCCCTAGTTTTGGTACAAGGTGGATTCAATTTAAAATTCCGATACAGAATTATAGTGAAAAAGTGGGAACGATTGAAGATTTTAAATCAATACGTTTTATTCGAACATTTTTGACAGGTTTTGAAGACACTGTGGTTTGTAGGTTTGCAACACTTGAGTTAGTAAGAGGGGAGTGGCGAAGGTATTTAAATAACCTATCGACCGGTAATGAGGAAGTATTTTCTAATAATGCTACCCAATTTGATATATCAGTTGTAAATTATGAGGAGAATGCACACAGGTCTCCAGTTCCATATAATTTACCTCCAGGCATAGAAAGAGAAACAATGTATGGTGCTACCAGCTTTACACAGCAAAATGAGCAATCTATGGTTTTAAAAATTAGTGACCTGGAAGATGGAGATGCTAGAGCAGCATTTAAAAACGTGAGCATGGATATGCGAAATTATCAAAAAATTGAAATGCATGCTCATGCTGAAGCACTACAACAATATGGATTATTAGATGACTCATTACATTTATTTTTAAGAATAGGAAGTGATTATATAAATAATTACTATGAGTATTCTGTTCCCTTGAAAACTACAGATTGGTATGTTAGTAAAGAAGATCGTGGTGCTATTTGGCCAGATGAGAATAGTATAGATTTAGAATTAAATTTATTACAAGCTGTGAAACAAGCAAGAAATAATCTTGATTTTGCATTTGATTCCCTATATCAAGAGACAGATGATAATGGAAGAATTGTGTCAGTTGTAGGAAATCCAAATCTTGGGAATATAAAAACAATTATGTTAGGTGTTAGAAATCCAATTGAAAGCATTGGTGCTAATGGTCAAAGTCAATCAGCAGAAATATGGGTTAATGAATTACGATTAACAGGTTTTAATGAAAAAGGTGGTTGGGCCGCAAGAACACAAGTTAGGCTGCGATTAGCAGATTTTGCTAATATAGCATTTGCAGGATCTATGAGCACGGTTGGGTTTGGAAGTTTAGAAAAGAATATTTCTGAACGGAACTTAGAAGATTCTAAAAGATATAATTTAACAGCAAGTTTAGAGTTAGGACAATTGTTCCCTGAAAAATCTAATATTAAATTCCCTATGTATGTGTCTGTGTCAGAGTCTAAGGATAGTCCTCAATATAATCCATTGGATCCGGATATATTATTAGAAACTAGTTTAGCTGTTGCAGAACAGGAAGGGGGTAAAGTAGCTCGAGATTCTTTAGAAAGAATTGTTCAGAATTATACAAAGATAAAAAGTGTTAATTTTACCAATGTTAGAAAGGAACGACCTCCAGGGAAGAATACTTCTAAAATCTATGATTTAGAAAACTTTTCTTTAAGTTACTCTTACAATGAGGTAAATAGCAGTAATATCAATACGGAGTATTTAATACGAAAAGATCATGCAGCAGGATTGGGCTATAACTTTAATACTAATCCAAAGAATATAAAACCTTTTTCTAAACTCAAATTTTTAAAAAAAGGTAAATACTTACGGCTAATAAAGGATTTCAATTTTTATTATTCACCAAAGCAATTTTCTTTTAGAACAGATTTTAATAAATCTTATTTAGAAACAAAAATGAGAAATACCTCAGGTGTTAACCTTGAGTTACCTGCTATGTATAGTAAATTATTTACAATGAGTAGGATTTATAATATGAAGTATGATTTAACAAGATCTATAAAATTAAATTTTTCCGCTAGTAATCAATCAATCGTTGATGAGCCTTATGGAAAGATTGAAACTAAAGCACAAAGAGATTCTATATGGTCTAATATTTTAAGTTTAGGTCGTCCAACTAGTTATCATCATAATTTTGACATTAGGTATACATTGCCAATTAGTAAAGTACCAATACTAAGTTGGATTAATTCAAGTATAAATTATGATGCTAATTATGATTGGCGCTCAAGTTCTTTAGCTGCTCAGAATTATGGGAATACTATACAAAATAATAATTCCATCAAATTAAATACACAATTTAATTTAACATCCCTATATAATAAAGTTCCCGCTTTAAAAAAAATACTATCAAATAATTCTGCTAATAAAACAAGAATTCCTAGTAGGGGTGGTGTTCGAAATAATCAAAAAAATAATGATGATGTAGACGATGACTCAGATATAAAATTCAAATTATTGCGTTATATAGCAAAAGGAATTTTTAGTGTAAAGAATTTGTCTATTTCATATACAGAAACCAATGGAACATTATTGCCAGGATTTTTACCAGAAACACAATTTTTGGGATTGAACAGACCGTTTTCCTCTCCAGCCCCTACATTAGGTTTTGTTCTGGGTAGTCAAAATGATATTAGAGAGCAAGCCGCAATGCAAGGATGGCTTACTACAGATACATTATTAAATTATTTATATACTCAAACGTATTCTAACAATTTAAATCTTAGAGCTACAGTAGAGCCTGTCAGTAGATTTAAAATTATGTTTACTGGATCTCGAAGGTATTCAGAAAATGAAAACGAATATTTTAGAAACACATCTTCGGATCTTTCCAATCCAACTTTTGAGCATATTAGTAATACAAAATCTGGTAATTTTAATATTTCCTTTCTCCCAATTCGAACAGCTTTTATTGGAGATCGTGCAGATAATTCTTCGGAGTTGTTTGATAATTTTTTAAATTATCGATTTAATATTGCGCAAAGGTTAGCCAACGAAGAAGGTGTTGTGCAAGATTGGCCAGATGGCTATGGACCATCTTCCCAACAGGTTTTAATACCAGCCTTTTTATCTGCATATTCTGGCACTGATCCAGATCGTCAATCTTTGAATGCCTTTCCACGTATTCCAATGCCAAATTGGAATATTAATTTTAATGGATTTACTAAAATCAGGTGGGTTAAAAATAATTTTAAAAATGTTACTATGAGTCATAGTTATCGTTCTACTTATTCAGTAGGTTCATTTATTAGTAACATGAATTATCTTCCTGTTTCAATGCAAGAATTAAACTCGGATATTTATGGTGGTAATTATGTTCCAGAATTTCAAATTGATCAGGTTAATATTACTGAACAATTTGCACCTTTTTTCAAATTAGATATTACTATGAATAATAGTATGACAACCAGAATTGAATATAAAAAAGACAGAACAATTAGTTTAAATTTATCTAATAGTCAAATTACAGAAGTCAAGGGTTTCGAATATATCGTAGGTTTAGGTTATAGAATACAGGGTGTAAGATTAATGTTTGATGGTGGTGGTGGTCAAAAACAAGTTGATAGTGATTTAGATTTACGTGCGGACATCTCAATACGTAATAATAAAACAATTATTCGTCGAATCGAAGAAGAAACTAATCAACCAACATCGGGTCAATCATTAATTACGTTAAAGTTTTCAGCAGATTATGTTATTAATAATAGNGTTAATTTAAAGTTGTTTTATGATCAAGTTGTTACAGATTATGTAGTATCTTCATCTTTCCCTACTTCNAATACCAATATTGGAGTAAGTCTGAGACTTACGCTAATGTAAATNATAAATTATGAAAAAAATACACATGGTTGATGTAGTCTCTCAGTATGAGAAATATGCTATTGAAATTAATAAAAGAATTCTAAGTGTTATTGAATCAGGNTGTTATATAAAAGGTNAAGAAGTNAATGGTTTTGAAANAGAANTTTCACAATATTTAGGNGTNAATCANNCNATTTCTTGTGCTAATGGAACAGATGCATTACAGATAGCATTAATGAGNTTAAATTTACAGANAGGAGATGAAGTAATTGTTCCAACATTTACTTTTGTNTCNACTGTGGAAGCAGTTTGTTTATTGGGGCTTAAGCCAGTTTTTTTAGATATTCATGCNGATACATTTTTATTGNATGAGAATCTTATTGAACAANATATATCTNAAAAAACACGCGTTATTATNCCTGTNCATTTATTTGGNCAATGTTGNAATATGAAAGCAATAAAATCCATTGCTAATAAATATNATTTATTTATAATAGAAGATGCTGCTCAATCAATGGGTGCTCAAACAATCAGTTTNANTTCTTCAGANAATAAATATTCAGGNACGATAGGTGATATAGGTACTACTTCTTTTTACCCATCTAAAAATCTTGGTTGTTTTGGTGATGGTGGTGCAATTTTCACTAANAATACTAAGTTGTCAAATAAAATAAGATTAATTGCTAATCATGGTCAAAAAGAAAAATATACTCATGATTTGATTGGTTTAAACTCCAGGTTAGATNCTCTACAAGCTGCTGTGTTATCATTTAAATTNTCATTTTTGGATGAATGTAATCANAAAAGAAATGAGATTGCTAGATATTATAATNCTGAGCTAGGTNCGCTTCCNTGGTTACANANACCTAAAANAACGNNTTATTCAAATCATGTNTATCATCAATATAGTATTTTATTAGACTCTAAGNTAGATCGAAATCTTTTTNGNNAATATTTNTCNGAGAATGGTATTCCAACAATGATATATTATCCAATACCACTNCATAAACAAAAGGCTTATAATNTATATTCACATNTNGATTTACCTNTTTCNGAAANGATTGCTNAACANATTATATCTTTACCTATNCACCCTGAGATGGATAGTGANCAGATGGAATTTATTTGTCANACAATTCAAAAATATAGTTAGTTGAAAAAAAAGATAAATACAGTTTTATTTGCATATAGTTTTCCTCATAGAAAAACATTAGACTTTNTNCNGAGANTATATGAAGANGGTNTTCNNATTTCTTTAATTTTAGCAGCTAATTATGAGNTNATTNAATCACCAAAGTCAGCATTTGAATTTAAGCAAAAAAAACTCANTACTAGTATAGAANAACTAGTTANNAAATATANTATTCCTTTANATNTAGTAAAACATAATAGTGAAGAATCNATCTTATTATTAAAAANATATAAAATCAATTTTGGTATTATCTCAGGTGCTAGAATTCTAAANCAGAATATTATTCANTCCNTTAAATATGGAGTNTTAAATTTTCANCCTGCCNTATTACCATATGTTCGTGGTCTTGATTCTATATTGTGGTCAATTGAGAAAGATTACCCGATAGGTGTTACAGCACATTTAATCAATGAGCAAATAGATGCAGGCTTTTTAGTGTNTCAAAAAAATACACCTATCTCCAAAGAAGATGACATTTATNCANTTTATGAAAAAAATTATCAGTTGCAATTAGATTTAATTCCAATAAGTTTAAATTTGATTTTTAAGAGAAATTTATTTCCAATTTTAAAAATGGGAGAGTATAATCATAAAATGTCGTATNCAAAACAATTAGNTTTACATAATAAAGTGGAGNAATATATTAAAAAACACAGTGCATAGTTAATGAGTAAAAAAGTAAAATTTGGTATTGTTGGTATAGGTCATATTGGAACTAGGCANGCACAATGTATTATCAANAATAAAGATGCAGTGTTGTCTGCGGTTTGTGATATTCGAGCTAAAGAAGAATGGAAAAAGTCTAATAATAACATTGATTATTGTTCTACGTTTGATGATCTTGTTGCACAAGATTTAGATGTAATCAATATATGTACACCTAATTATTTACATGCTGAAATGGCTCTTAATTCTTTGAACACTGGAAAGCATGTTGTGATTGAAAAGCCAATAGCATTATCTACTACAGATGCTAAACAAATTATTACCACAGCAAATCAATGTGATAGAATTGTTTTTGGAGTTATGCAAAATAGGTTTTCTCCAACAATAGCTTGGCTTAAGAAAATCATTGACACCTCTTTGTTAGGTGAAATTAATATGATATCTGTGAATTGTTTTTGGAATAGAAATAAAAATTATTATTTAAATAGTGACTGGCATGGTTCCAAAGAAAAAGATGGCGGACCATTATTTACCCAATTTTCACACTTTATAGATATTATAAATTGGATTTTTGGAGATTTTTATAATATCTCTGCTACTTTTTCATCATTTAGAAAATCTGATTATGTTGAGTTTGAAGATTCTGGTATTATTAAATTTAATTTAAAAAATAAATTATCAAAGAATCCTATTAATGCGACATTAACATATTCTACTGCTGTTTGGAATAAAAATTTTGAAAGTAGTATTACAATTCTTGGAGAATTGGGCACTATTAAGATTGGAGGACAGTATATGGATAAAATTATTTATTGTGATATTAAAGATTACATTATGCCTGAATTGGATACAAATCTTAATTGTAATGATTATGGTGATTACAAAGGCTCGGCTTCTAATCATGATAAAATGATCTCACATGTTGTACAAACTTTATTAGAATCAAATAAAAAGGGCGACGTTTTAGATTTTTCAGATGGTATAGATGTAGTTAATATAATAGAAAGAATATATAGTTTAAGAAATTAAATTAATTAAATTTACAAGCAAAAAATTTATGAAAATATTAGATAATTTACGATACACTGAAAATCATGAGTGGGTTCTTTTAGATGGTGATTGTGCAATTGTGGGTGTAACTGATTATGCTCAAAGTGAGTTAGGTGACATAGTTTATGTAGACATAGACACCTTAGATCAACACTTAGTGGTTGGTGATATTTTTGGATCTGTCGAAGCTGTTAAAACAGTTTCAGATTTATTTATGCCAGTTGCTGGTAAAGTGCTAGAATTAAATGATAAATTAGAAATTAATCCAGAACTTGTTAATCACGACCCATATGGCGATGGGTGGATTATTAAGGTAGAGTTCGATGGTGCTATAAATGATAAATTATTATCATCAAATGAGTATAAAGACCTTATTGGTTTGTCATAAATTTTTTTAATTTTTGTAGCCATCACTAGTTTTATGTAAATTTGAATTAATTATGATTTTAAAGAAAAACCCTAAATATGATTTAGAGAAAAAACGGACTTATTTTATCCAATTAGGATTAGTTTTGTCGTTGTTGTTTGTTATCATAGCATTTGAATGGAAAACATATGATCAAAGTTTATCTAGTTTAGGTTCTTTAGAACTTTTAGATCTTGAAGAAGAAATTATTCCATTAACTGAAAAAGAACTGAAGCCACCTCCACCTCCACCTCCACCTCCACCAAAAATTACAATTGTGGAAGATGATATTATCATAGAAGAAGAATTGGATATTGAAGAAGCAGATACTGATGAAGAGGAAATTATAGAGATTCTAGAAGAGGAAGAGGAAGAGGAAGCGGTTCTCTTTGCTGTTGTTGAAGATCCGCCAATTTTTTATAGTTGTAATAGATCGGCTTCTAGAGAAGAAAAACAGGCGTGTTTTCAGCAAGGTGTAATGAAGCATATTGTTGACAACTTTGAGTATCCGGCTATTTCTAAAGAAATGGGTATATCAGAAAGAATCATAGTTAATTTCCATGTTGGTAAAGATGGTAAAATTATTAATGTTCAGGTTGTCAGAGGACAAGATAAACATCTTAAGGCAGAAGCTTTGAGGCTGGTTAAATCTATCCCTAATTTGATTCCTGCAAAACAGAGAGGACAAGCTGTTAGTTGTAGTTTTACAGTCCCGATTAGTTTCACATTACAGTAAATTACAGTCATGAATAAAGTATTAGTTACTGGAGGGGCCGGCTTTATTGGCTCAAATTTAGTCGATATGTTAATTAATCGTGGAGTAGATGTGCTTGTTGTCGACAACTTATCTACCGGTAAAATTGACAATATTAATACACAAGCTACATTTTTCAAGGAAGATTTATCTATCATTGCAACAGATAAATTAATCAATATGTTAAATGGTGTTGATGTTATATTTCATTTAGCAGCTTTAGCTAGGGTTCAGCCATCCATTGAAAATCCCTTACCATATAATGAAGCGAACGTAACAGCGACATTAAATATTTTATATGCCGCTTCAAAATCAAACGTTAAGCGAGTTGTTTATAGTGCTAGCAGTTCCTGTTATGGTGATAGTCAGAGTGTTCCACAACGTGAGGAAGATCCCGCGAACCCTCTTTCTCCTTATGGACTGCAAAAATATATTGGAGAACAATATTGCCGTATGTTTAGTCAGGTTTATGACTTAGATACAGTTTCATTGCGTTATTTTAATGTTTATGGTGAACGGATGAGTCTGGAAGGAGCATATTGTTTAGTGACAGGTATTTTTGCTAGGCAAATGCAAAAAGGAGAGCCATTAACAATTACTAATGATGGTAATCAAAGACGAGATTTCACTTATGTAGGTGATGTTGTAAATGCTAATATTTTAGCGGCCACTCATTCCAATAGGCTGAATGGCGAAGTTTTTAATATCGGTAATGGTAAAAATATTTCTATTAATGAAGTTGCTGATATGTTTGGAGGTGAAAAAATATATGGTGAACAAAGATTAGAGCCATTTGAAACACTTGCGGACAATAAAAAAGCAAGAGATATTTTGAATTGGACTCCCAAAGGTAATTTATTAACGTGGATTAAAAATTATAAAATTGAATTAGGTATATGAAAACAATAGGAATTATAGGAAGAGGATTTGTAGGGTCTGCAGTTGAATTTGGTTTTTCAGCTCAAACCGGTTGCGATGCGGTAGTTAAGGTATATGATAAAAACCCTAAGCTATCATCACATACTTTAGAGGAAACAGTTAATCAATCTCAATTTATATTTGTCTCTGTGCCTACTCCATCAAATACAGATGGTAGTATTAATTTAGATATTCTTCATGATGTTTTATTATCAATTAGTAAGGTAAGTAATAAACAAAATATTATTTTGATTAGATCTACAATTGTTCCAGGTACTACAAGATTATTTCAAAAAGAATTTCAAAATTTAAATTTTGTATTTAATCCAGAATTTTTAACAGAGAGATCAGCAAAATATGATTTTATTAATCAGTCTAGGTTTATTTTAGGGGGAGATAAGGCACATACAGAGCAAGTAACATCTTTATTCAAATGGAGATTTGGTCAATCGGTACCAATTATTGAAACAAATTTTGAAACAGCAGAGCTAATCAAATATATGAATAATTGCTTCTTTGCTACAAAAGTATCATTCCTGAATGAGATGAAATTACTTAGCGATAAAGTTGGGTCAGATTGGGATTTAGCTATTGAGGGTTTTTTAAGAGATGGTCGTATAGGTCATTCTCATTTATCTGTCCCTGGTCCGGATGGCAAGTTAGGTTTTGGGGGTAGTTGTTTTCCGAAAGATATTCAAGCTATTATTAATTTTGCTAAAAAACTAAATGTGAATCTAAGTACTCTGGAGGGTGCTTGGAAGACAAATTTATCTGTTAGGCCAGAAAAAGATTGGGAAAAATTAAAAGGCCGTTCTGTGATATAGTTTTGTAAATTTAATTAAGTTTACAAACAAAATTTTCAACACTTGTATAATTATATTGAATTATTAAAGCCAAGACTTTCTGCTACTGTTATTTTCTCATGTGTAGCAGGATATTTGTTAGCAACACCTATGATTGATGTCAATTTGTTGCTTAAATTATTAATTGGCGGTGTTTCACTTGTGGGTGCTTCAAATGTATTAAATCAAGTATATGAAGTAAACATAGACGCCTTAATGGATAGAACAAAAAACCGTCCTTTACCAACTAAAAGAATACCAATCCAATCGGCTTTTATTTTTTCATTGATACTTGCTTTTGTTGGAGTGTGTTGTCTTGCTATGATTAATTTTCGATGTGCTTTTTTCGGTGCTTTATCAGCATTAGTTTATGTGATCGGTTATACTCCGCTAAAAACACACACCCCTCTTTCTGGATTGATTGGTGCTTTTCCAGGAGCTATGCCATTTATGTTAGGTTGGGTTGCTGTTACTAATAAATTTGGGTTAGAGACAGGCATCTTATTTGCTATTCAATTTTTATGGCAATTCCCTCATTTTTGGTCTATAGCTTGGGTACGATATGACGATTATCAAAAAGGAGGTATACAATTGTTGCCTTCTGGAAGAAAAGATCATAAAACAGCTTTTCAAATAGTTTTTTATACATTTTGGCTTTTGCCTGTGTCACTGTCACCGTTGTTATTAAATTATTTTTCGATTCAATCTAAGTTGGATTTATCCTTGGTTGGAGCCATTATAGTCTTTATGAGTGGTTCCATGTTTTTATTTCAAGCTTTTCAATTATTAAAAACAAAACAAATTGTTGATGCAAAAAAATTAATGATTTGTAGTTTAGTATATTTACCTTTGATTCAAATAGTATATATAATAGATAAATACATTTAGATAATTATTTCATTATGAATTCAGATCAAAAAATTAAAGAAGCACATCAAACATTATTAATGTATGGTATGTTTAGTATTATTATGTTATTTGCTGGATTAACCAGTGCATATATTGTGTCAAAAAAAGGACTAGGTTCTCAATGGGATGACATTATTTTACCAAATGAGTTTTACATCAGCACTCTAATGATATGTATTAGCAGTTTTTTCGGTCATTTTGCAATTAACTATATTACTTCTGATAATTTTAAAATGTTAACAAAGTCATTATTTTTAACGATATTGTTTGGCGCATTATTCTTTTTACTACAAGTATTTGGTTGGTATGCGTTGGTTAAGAATGGTAAATTTTTATCAGGCAATAATGTAGCATCATCATATTTGTATGTTTTAACACTTACTCATATAATACATTTTATAGGTGGATTAATACCTTTAATCGTTGTATATATTCGATCAATTAGAAGACAATATACTTCATCTAATTTCAATGGGGTGAAATTAGTAGTTAGATTTTGGCATTTTTTAACCATTCTATGGCTATATTTATTTCTCTTTTTATTGTTTATAAATTAAGCAATAGAGTTCTATTTTTTCATTAAAATAATTATTACATTTGCTGTGTTCTTAATTAATCTAGGAATATAAATATTATGCAAGATTCAGTAGTAAAAAAGAATGTTTGGGGTGGTGGTATTAGGCCAATGGTAGCAAGCTATGGTAAGCTAATGATGTGGTTTTTTTTAATGACAGATGCATTAACTTTTTCGGCTTTTTTGGGAGCATATGGTTTTCAAAGGTTTGTGCATGCTGATGCTTGGCCTATTGCAGATGAAGTATTTAATCATTTTCCATTTGTTCATGGTGAATATCCTATGTTATTTGTTGCTTTGATGACTTTTATATTAATTATGAGTTCTGTAACGATGGTTTTAGCTGTTCATCATGGTAATAAGATGAATAAAAAAGGAGTTATTTTATGGTTAGGTTTAACTATTATAGGTGGATTAATATTTTTAGGTTCTCAGGCATGGGAATGGTCACATTTTATTCACGGAACTTACGAGGGGGCTTTAAGAGGTGCAGATGGGTCAATAGCTCATTTTGTTCAAGGGACAACAAATGAAATCATTAGACATGGCGAAATTTTAACAGGGGAAGTTGCTGCTAATTTCATCGCTTCTGCTAAGGAAATACATGGTGCTAATTTAATTTTCAATCAATATGGTCATCCATTATTTGCAGACTTTTTCTTTTTCATTACTGGTTTTCATGGTTTTCATGTTTTTTCAGGAGTAGTTATTCTCATTATTATTTTTATTAATGTATTGAGAGATACATATGAGAAACGAGGTCATTATGAAATGGTTGAAAAAGTAGGTTTGTATTGGCACTTTGTTGATCTTGTTTGGGTATTTGTATTTACATTTTTCTATTTAGTTTAAAAAAATAATAATATGGCAGAAGCTAGTTCTACACGAAAAATTTGGATGGTATTTTGGATACTATTCGTCTTAACAACAATCGAAGTTTTATTGGGGATATTTAAGCCAGTAGTTTTAACGGAGAACTCAATTATAGGTGTTACGCTTTTAAATCATACTTTTATTGTACTTACTTTATTTAAGGCTTATTATATAGTCATGACATTTATGCACTTGGGACATGAAACCAAGCCTCTTCAGCTCTCGATTATTGCACCAATGTTTGTTTTAATACCTTATTTATTATTTATTTTACTTTCTGAGGCAAGTTATCACGGAGCAATTGGATAGTGAGAAAAAGTAAAGTACATATTAAAAAATGGGTGATACTATTTTTAATACTAGTCTTCCCGTATTTATTAGTTCAAGTTGTCGAAAAAGCAACACATAATATTTTAACTCTTGGTTATTTTCCGAAAACACATTTAGTCACAGATTCTCTTGGTAATATTTCTGAATTCACAGATTCTTTACAAGTACCAGAATTTAAACTTATTAATCAGGATAATAATTACATTACAAATATTGACTTATTAGGTTATAATTATGTTGTGAATTTCTTTTTCACGTCTTGTCCAACTATTTGTCCTACCACAACATTGAATTTAATTGAATTGCAAAACAAGATCAAAAAATATGATATAAATAATTTTAAAATTATATCAATCAGTGTAGATCCTAATCATGATACTCCAGAAAGAATGAAAGATTATGCACAGTCAATGAATATAGACCTGTCAAATTGGGAATTTTTAACTGGAGAAGAAGAATATATTTATGATATTGTTCAGTCAGGTTTTTCTTTAGCCGTTGGTCAAGATAGTTTAGCTCCTGGAGGAGTTTTTCACTCATCAAGTATTAGTATTATAGATCAGAAAGGATATTTAAGAACAGGTTTAGATAAGAAAAAAAATGTTAAATTTTTCTATGATGGAACCCTGTATAGTGATGTTAAACTATTAATGAGTGAGATACAAAGATTAAGCATTACGGATTATAAAGAAAATTATGAAATAAAGCAAAATTAATCATGAAGCTTAGATTGTTTTTTGGACTTTGTTTTACACTTCTTTTTGAATCTTATTCTCAATGTGCGATGTGTCGTGTAGTTGCAGAATCAAGCCAAGAAGCAGGAGCTACTCTTGCAAATGGATTAAATTCCGGAATTTTATATTTAATGATGTTCCCATATATTTTAATATTATTTGGTTTTATCTGGATGTATGTCAGAAAAAAAGATGCCATAAATAGTTAGTGTATGGCTTTGATATTATGTTTAGAGACAAGTTCAAAAAACTGTTCTGTTTCCATTTGTGAAAACGGGAAACTTCTTTTTATTCAAGAATATTTTAATGAAAATTATTCTCATGGTGAACAGCTACATGTTTTAATAGAATCCTTGTTAATCGAATCTAACATATCCATTAGTGATTTTGACGCATTTGCATTTAGCGCTGGCCCAGGATCATACACAGGCCTGAGAATAGGTGCTGCATCTATTAAAGGTTTTGCATTTGCATTAGACAAACCTGCTATTGCAGTCTCAACCCTTCAATCAATGACATCAGGCTTGCTCAACAACAACGCTATTGACTTTAAAAACAATAGTTTATTTTTTCCTTTATTGGACTCTAGGGTAGGAGAAGTCTATACTGCTATTTATAATGATCATTGCAAAGAATATTTAGCGCCCTTTGCGTGTGATGTTAATGTGTTTTCATTTGAAAAATATTTTCAAAAGCATACTGTTTACTTTTTTGGTCCTGGCCAATATAAACTAGCAGATATTGAACATCAAAATGCAATTTTTTTAAATGAAGATTATCCTTCTGCAAAGCATTTAGGTTTTTTAGCACAACATAAATTTAATACTAAAAACTTTATTGATGTTGCTTATTTTGAACCTATGTATTTAAAAAACTTCATTCCCACAAAACCTAAAAAACCGTTAATAAGTAATTTGTAAGATAGTATCTGCTATTTTGACTCTAAAAGTTAATGTAGCCAATAATCAGATATGTTTATTGAGAAAAGTATTTAAAAAATAAAGGTATTGTTTCAATACCTTTAAAAAAATTAAATAACCCATAGTGTTCATTGGGCGAGTGTATAGCGTCTGAATCTAATCCAAAACCCATTAAAATAGACTTTAACCCAAGTTCTTTTTCAAACAGAGCAACAATAGGGATGCTTCCACCAGTTCTAATAGGTATTGGTTTTTTTCCAAATGTATCTTCCATCGCTTTACTTGCTGCGATATATCCTTTATTGTTGGTAGGAGAGACATATGCTTCTCCACCATGGTGAGGAGTAACTTTTACCTTCACACCTTTAGGAGCTATTGATTTAAAATGATTTTGAAATAGAGCTGTGATATCATCTGATTTTTGATTAGGGACGAGTCGCATAGATATTTTTGCATATGCTTTGGAAGCTATCACTGTTTTTGCACCTTCTTCAATATATCCTCCCCATATCCCATTAACATCTAGAGTAGGTCGGATAGAGTTTCTTTCCATAGTGCTAAAATTATCTTCCCCATAAACTTCTTCAATGTCAAGCTCAGATTTGTAATCTTCTATATTGAATGGTGGAGCCATCCGTTTTCTATCTTCTTGGGATAGATTTTCAACTTGATCATAAAAACCTGGAATAGTAATTTGTTTTTTATCATTATGTAATGATGCTATCATTTTACATAGAATATTTATAGGATTTGCTACTGCTCCACCATATAATCCAGAGTGTAAATCTCGATTAGGTCCAGTGACTTCTACTTCTACGTAGCTAAGTCCTCTTAGTCCCGTTGTAATTGAAGGTGTGTCATTTGCGATAATACCTGTATCTGAGATTAATATAATATCTGCTGATAATAGGCTTTTATTATTTTTCACAAATGTTTCTAAGTTTTCAGAGCCAACTTCTTCTTCTCCTTCAATCATAAATTTTATATTACATGGTAGAGTATTTGTAGAAATCATAATTTCTGCAGCTTTTACATGCATAAAAAATTGTCCTTTATCATCACATGCTCCTCTTGCATATATTTTACCATCTCTAATCTCTGGATTAAATGGTTCAGAATCCCATAGCTCTAAAGGGTCAGGTGGTTGAACATCATAATGTCCGTAAATTAAGACTGTAGGTAAAGATTCGTCAATAATTTTTTCTCCATAAACAATTGGATATCCATTTGTTTTACAAATTTCTACATTATTTGCTCCTGCGTTTCTCATGGCTTCTGACACTGCATCTGCACAGTTTAAAACATGGTCAGAGTAAGCAGGATCTGCGGAGATTGAGGGAATCTTTAATAATTCTATTAATTCTGTAATAAATCTATCTTTGTTTTCTTCTATATATTTTTGAATATAATTCATAATTATTTTATTAAATTTTTACCGGTCATTTCTTCTG
>PAVX01000007.1 GCA_002713285.1 Flavobacteriales bacterium | reverse complement strand
TTTCATTTAATACAATTGTTAGTCATTTAATGATCTGTCTAAATGATTTAATTAATTTCAAATGTAATAAACGTGAAATTTTAACTGATTTTATTATTCTTCTATCTCCTTATGCCCCATTTATTAGCGAGGAGATTTGGGAATGTTTAGGGAATGATAATTCTATAACTAATGCTAAGTGGCCTGTCTTAAACCAAAATTACATACAAGAAGAATTCATCACTTATCCAATTTCTTTTAATGGTAAAATGAGATTTACACTAAACCTTTCCATTAATTTATCAAAACCTGATATTGAGCAAGCAGTTATTCAACACCCTAAAACAGTAAATTATTTAAATAATCAAAATATTAAAAAGATAATTATCATTCCTAATAAAATTGTAAATATTGTTTTTTAGAAAATTGTGATTTTTAATAACGTNAAAAATGAACAAAAAATCTAAAAAATGAACAAAAAATNNACAAAAATNNANAAAANGANCTAAAAAATNAANAAAAAATNAATAAAAAATGAACAANNAATTAATTTATTTAAATAGGTTAAATTNTTTTGTTTTTGCTGTTTTTTTGCTGTTTTTTTGCTGTTTTTTTGCTAAAACTNCNGNTTTTTTAANCTTTTTNGAAGAAAATGTTCAAAATACAGCTTTTCNAAGTGGAGAAAAACTNAAATATAAAATATCNTATGGTAAGTCCAANAAAAAAAGGGGNCGCTTATTGGCAGGGTATGCTACNTTNTCAGTTCAATCANGGGATGACAACAACTACCAACTTGAAGCATTTGGNAAAACCACCAATTTTTTTAGTTTATTTATGAAAATAGAGCATCAATATCNATCTATTGTTANTCGNGAAACACTCAACGCNTTAANNTTTAGCATGNCTGCTCAAGAGGGAAANTTCTATATAAATGATTCTATTAAATTTAAGCATGATGCGGAATCTCCAATAAAAAACAGNAATGATATATTATCTACCCTTTATAAGCTTCGNGCTATAAATGAAGTNAATAATAAAAATATCGANACATTATTCTTTTCCTANTACTACAACGATCAAATTTTTGAATCCNACATCATAAACCTAGGTGAAGAAATTATTAAAACNAAATTTGGGTCAATAAATACAATAAAATGGAGNCCTTTATTAGAAAAGGGNCGAGTTTTTAAAGACACCCATGGTGCTTTTATTTGGACAACAGCAAATAGTATGAANATNCCTGTNAAATTGGAAATTCCTNTTTTAGTTGGCTCAATATATGTAACNCTAATTTCCAGTGAAGGAACTCTTTACAATNTAAATAATTAATTAATTTTGTTTCTTACTGATGCTATTTAATTATTTATATTTAAGNAANTCTTTTAAAGAAAAAAAAGAAAATGGATGACAAAAAATTAATAGAAAAAATTAATCAACTTTCTTCAAAATACTTGACGACCGGGCAAGACCTTTANTCATTTTTAGACGGCCTTCTTTATTCTGACTACTTAGGGTACTGGGACTACATACACCTAGACACCCTACTCTCGCTACAAACACCAAAAACTGACTTTCCGGATGAAAAAATTTTTATTATATATCACCAAATCACGGAATTNTATTTTNAACTATCATTATTAGAGCTAGAGCAAATAAATAAAAATGGGAAAAATGTAATTGAAACAGGAGAAGACTTNGGNTGGAATAAAGAAATATCTCTGGAGATTTTTATAGAAAAAATGAGCAGAATCAACAGATATATAAANCATTTGATTAATTCATTTGACATTATGANNGAAGGNATGAGTCGGGATCANTTTTTGAGGTTTANAATGGCATTATTACCAAGCAGTGGGTTTCAAAGTGTNCAATATAGAATGTTGGAGATTCGGTCTACANATTTGGAAAATCTCANTGTAAATAATACAGAAGGTTCATCCTTNGATGAAATCTTTAANCATATTTATTGGAAAATGGGAGCTAATGACCTAGACTCTGGCAAAAAAACATATACNCTGAANCAATTTGAAAAAAAATATGACAAACGATTACTGAAACTAATCAACAANATGCAAACAAAAAATGTNTGGAAAAAATATACCTTACTTTCTGACAAAGATCAACAAAACCAACAATTAATAAACTTGCTTAAAGATTATGATGTTAATGTTAATATTAATTGGAAATTATCACATTATAAATCTGCAGTAAAATATCTAAAAAGCTCTCACAAAGATGTTGAAGCTACTGGAGGCACCAATTGGCAAAAGTATCTACCTCCTAAATTTCAGAAAATTATATTTTTCCCACAACTATGGTCTGAAGAAGAAAAGAATAACTGGGGGAAGTCTTGGGTAGAATCAATTATTAAATAAATGAAGTATATCTATATATTTATATGTATTTTTTTGTTAATTGGATGTAATTGTAACAATCAGAATAAAGATGCAAAAATTAAAGGCTCTACTGATATTAAAAAACCTATCACGTATTTATATAATATCGAAATAGACAGCCTTTATGTCTTTAATGAAACAGTTAGAAACGGGGAAAGCGTTGGTCAAATTTTAAATAAATACAATGTTAGTTTTCGAGACATTGATAAAATAGCAAAATTATCTAGAAAACTGTTTGACTTACGAGATGTAAAGGCAGGTGGATTATATTCTTTAATATTTTCAGACTCCATTAAATCAAGTCCATTGTATTTTATATATGAAATAAATAAAGTTGATTTTTTAGTAGCCAATTTAAACGATACAATTGATGTTTATTTAGATAAAAAAGATTTAGTTATAAAAGAAAAAACTGGGTCAGGCATTATTCATTCATCACTTTGGTATGCTATGGAAGAAAGCAACCTATCTGCTAAACTGGTTAATGTCTTAGCAGATGAAATATACCCATGGACAATTGATTTTTTTAGATTAAATAGTGGTGATAAATTTAAAGTTATATATGATGCAAAATATGTGGATGGGGAATTTATAGGTATAGGTAAAGTACATGCAGCATTATTCCATAGTAATGGGAAAGATTATTATGCTATAGCATTTAATGAAGTAGGAGGCTTTGAAGATTATTTTGATGAAAGTGGAAATAACTTGCGGAAATTTTTCTTAAAAGCTCCCGTGTCTTTTACCCGAATATCATCCAAATTTACAAATAGAAGAAAACACCCTGTAACAGGTCGGTGGAAAGGGCATTTTGGAACTGATTTTGCAGCTCCAATTGGCACTCCTATATATAGTACAGCNGATGGAACTATTACTGAGGTNTCTTATACACAATATAATGGATACTATGTTAAAGTTCGACANAATTCAACATATACAACTCAATATCTACATATGGATAAATCGAGTAAACGTTTATGGNCTAAAAAAGGAATAAAAAAAGGGAAAAAAGTTAGACAAGGTATNGATNTTATTGGATATGTTGGTAGATCNGGTCAAGCTACAGGGCCTCACGTATGCTATCGATTTTGGAAAAATGGAAAACAAGTTGATCCTTTTAAAACATCTTTGCCTCCATCCGATCCAGTTAAAAAGGAAAAAAGAGAAGCGTTTGAAAATATTAANTCTATATTAATGGNAAAACTTAATNCAATTAATTATCCGGAAGAATATTTANACCTGGANTCAATNCAATCAATTAGCATGAATTTCAATTAAGGGGCATCNACCCAATCATCATNATCTTTTATTAATTGNATTANCTCATTTANAGCATCCTTTGTNTCAATATTTTTCTTTACTAATGTTTGTTNNTTATATANNCTCACTTTATTGTAGCCTGTTCCAACATAACCATAATCTGCNTCTGCCATTTCTCCAGGACCATTTACAATACAACCCATAATGCCTATTTTTAAACCTTTTAAGTGAGTTGTTTTTTCTCTNATTTTTTGAGTTGTTTTTTCAAGATCAAACTGAGTCCTTCCACAAGATGGACATGAAATATATTCNGTTTTTGAAATTCGAATCCTNGCTCCCTGTAAAATATTAAATGCTATTTTATTTAACTCTGCATCTGAGCAACATTNTTCAGCACTAATAAATANTCCATCTCCTAATCCATCTAATAATAAAGATCCTATTTCAATAGATCCGTTCATTTGTAGNGANGCTTTAGANAAACTATGATANTGCCGATGGATAATTACAGGGTTATTAATTTTATTNTTTATTAANTCCATNAATAGTCTTCTTTGCTCTGCTCGAGTATTTATGTGGTTTGNANATATTATNATAATAGTATTANNACTGATTTTTAATTTAGCAATTAATTGCTCTGANAAATCATCTAGACATAAGTGAAGAAANTTTAGCTTTTTAGATAAAGTATTATNCTCTAAATAATCCGACACTGATATTAACGGATATCCTTTTTGATGAGANAGCCATTTATTGTAAGAGTAAATAATNCCTATNGTNCCTGGNACCTCNAAATCAATNTCAGCATTTCCAACAAACACATAATCACAAGCCAAATCACCAATGTGCCATTTGTCAAGTTTAGTAGAATAATTATATCCTATTGATTTNAAAGAATTGTAGTTAATTTCTTTTTTAAATGAAAAATCTGCCACCACAACAGNCGGGTGANTGGANCCAATATTTAATTTGGAAANCGTTTTGAATCTTGAATATGTNAATGGGTTTATTGGATTAGTAGTATANTCTAACANTTTAGTATGTTGATGCTTGTCTTCAATATAATTAATGAGTGCTTGAGCTACAGGAATTTCTTTTTCNGGAGGCTCTGTTAATGANACTCTAATTGTATCTCCAATACCATCCAACAGTAANGAACCAATNCCCATTGAAGATTTAATTCTAGCATCATCTCCTTCACCCGCTTCAGTTACTCCCAGATGGATNGGATAATTNATATTTTCCAACATCATTTTATTAACNAACAGTCTATATGCCTGTATCATAATAATAGGNTTACTGGCTTTCATNGATAATACAATTTGAGTATAGTTGAACTTTTCACATATTCTTACAAATTCTAAAGCTGACTCAACCATTCCNAGTGGNGTGTCTCCATATTGACTTAATATTCTATCTGACAAAGAACCGTGATTAGTTCCTATTCGCATTGCTGTTTTATNCTNTTTACAAACATCTATTAAGGGAACNAATTTTTCTTCTATTTTTTTTAATTCATCTAAATACTCTGATTTNGAATAATTATATGTTTTAAATTTTTTTTTATCTGAAAAATTNCCTNGATTAATTCTAACTTTTTCAACAATTTTAGCTGCTTCTATAGCCGCATTTGGAGTAAAATGAATATCTGCAACTAGAGGGGTGTTATATCCTTTTTGTATTAACCCATTTTTAATATTATATAAATTTTTTGCATCTCTAATACTNGGNGCTGTTAATCGAACTATCTCACAACCACTATTAATCATCTTGATAGACTGATCAATAGACTTCTGTGTATCCATTGTGTCTGTNGTTGTCATTGATTGTATTCTAATCGGATTATCNCCACCTATTCCAAGATTACCAACNAAAACCTCTCTTGTTTTAAATCTAGAGTANTTNATTAAACTGTTACAATATTTTTTTATNTTATTCATCTATCTTATGTAACTTAAATAATAATGGNCGGCTTGGAGATGCATCATTTTCAAAAGGAATAAATTGNAGATTTAATAAATATAANCCATCTTCCACCATTGGTGAAACATATATTAATTCTGTAATGGTAGAGCCATGCCTAATATTCTCTGGGAATCTCCAAAACGATTTGTGGGCAATTAATCTTCCGCCATCTTTNTCTTTATCTANTGACGGCAGATCTACTAAAAGATGNCAAATNCCTTGATTTACAATATAGTCNATAGCCNCTTTTAAGAAGTATGGAGGATTNGTNTTTGCATAATTCGTATNTTTTTTTTTTNTATNATTAGGAAGAGTTCTAATTATTAAAGCGTCTACCTTATCANTATTAACAAAAAGATCGCTAATCATTTTTTTAGTAATAANACAATCTTTATTTTTTNGTTTGGGTGCAACTGTAATTAATTTAGATGTGAAAAAAAAATCTGTTAATTCTGTGTTTAAAGATTCTTTCTTCGCACTTATGTGTCCTACACATTCTGTNTGTGTCGTGTGAGCATGTGGATTAAAGGAAATATTATTAAAATTAACAGNAGAACCTTTTGAAACATCTCCAANCCANCCAGCTTGCTCAACCGGTTGTATTTTTAATTTTGGTATTCCAAATGCCTGCACACCCTCTCTTATAATATCAATAGAAATATCAATAGATGAANNGAAATTAAAAGTATATGTNTTNTGNTTNTGTTTAATNGTTCCTTTCATAGTCCTTAAATTAAAAATAAATTTTTAGAAATCATGTCTGANAATAACATTCCTTGTTCATTTAAATACAATGTTTCCTCTTTTAATTCTATTAANTCCATTTTTTCTAACTTATTAATCTCCATATTAAATCTANTCAACTCTGCNTTGTTCATATGGTCTTTTATATAATTCAACGAAACACCTGAACTTGTACGAATAGATGTTAAAATATATTCATTAATTATATTTTTTTGTGTTAANANNTCCTCTTCATATACAATTTCGTTTCTTGAAATTTTNTTACAATAAATACTATTGTTTCTAATATTCCATCTTCTACTTANACCATTAAATGAGTGTGCCGAAGGACCCACTCCNAAATATCNNGTTTTATTCCAGTAGTTTTTGTTGTGCAGTGATTTANATCCCTTTTTTGAAAAATTTGAAATTTCATAATGATTATAATCATNATTTAANAACATATTTCTAGCAATTAAAAAATGTTCTCTTCCGGTTNCAGANTGTAAGGGTTGTTCTTTTTTNTTCTTTATAAAATNATCAAGNGCTGTCCCTTTCTCNACAGTAAGACAATAACAAGATATATGAGGAACATTTAANGCAATGACTTTTTCNAGATTAGCAACCCATCCACTNTTATTTAACAGNGGAAAACCATAGATNAAATCAATACTGAAATTTTTGATTTTTGATTTTTTTAACATCTCAATAGATTGAATTGATTGCTGTTTNGTATGTNTCCTATTCATATAATTTAAATCTTCNTCTCTAAAAGACTGCACTCCCAAACTAATCCTNTTCACTCCNAAATCAAACCAGTCNTCTATTTTAGACATTGAAATATCTTCCGGGTTTGCCTCAAGAGTACATTCAATATTTTNAGATAAAGNAAAATTNTTTTGAATTGTTTGAAGAATNGATTCTATTGATTTAGACTCCAACAAAGAGGGTGTGCCGCCTCCAAAATAAATAGTGTTAATTAATTCGCCATCTAAATAGTGCTGTTCATTTATAAGCTCTTTCTCTATAGCGGAAATAATTTGTTTTTTATTTTTTAAAGATGTTGAAAAATGAAAATCACAATATGAACATGCTTGTGAACAAAATGGAATATGGATGTATATTCCGGCCATAATTATTTTTTTAAAAGAATTCTAACCATTGTTTCTTTGTTGGGAATTGACTTTACAATTCTAACTTCGCCTTTATGATAGTCTTCAATGATTCGCTTGACTAACGAAAGTCCTAATCCCCATCCTCTTTTTTTAGAAGTAAAACCCGGTTGAAATATTTGTTTAAATAAGGTTTTTTTAACCCCTTTTCCATTGTCAATAATGTCAATGAACACATCATCTTTTTTATCCGTCAATTCTACTGATATTTGTCCATTTTGATTAATTGCATCGATTGAATTTTTAATAATATTTTCTATAACCCACTCAAATAAATCTTTATTCATTAATACTAAGATTTTTTTGTTTTTTGTCTTTAATTTTATAGAAGTTTTTGAAGAAATTCTTTTTTCCATATAATTTACTGATGACTGTAAAATGGAAACTATATTTAATTTTTCTAATTTTGGTAACGATCCAATTTTAGAAAACCGTGAAGCAATAGTATTTAATCTATTTAAGTCTTTTTCAATTTCTTTTACAACTGAATTGTCTGTGTTTTTTTGTTTTAAATATTCTAACCAGCCTATCAAAGATGAAAGAGGTGTTCCTATTTGATGGGCCGTTTCTTTTGCCATTCCTGTCCACACTTTATTTTGTTGAGCAATTCGTGCATTGCTAAATGCTGAATAAGCAATCAACATAAAGGCTGCAATTATTAAAAACATAAAAAGAGGGAAATATTTCAAACGCTGTAACAATCTGGAGTCCTTATAGTAAATATATTCTTTTGTGCCATCTATTAATTCAATTTCAATCGGTTTATATTTTCGTTTCATTAAACTTATCTGATCTTGTAATTCTTTATCCGAATTTGATTTTAGAATATTTCGATGTGCTATAATCTCTCCTGCTTGATTTGTTTGAATTACGGGAACTGTAGTATTATTATTTACAACTTCGAACACAAAGCTAATATCATAACTAGAGTCATTAATATCTGACAATTCTTTTGTAGCTTTCGCCCAAAGCGCTACTTTTTTGTCTTCTTCTAATTTAAGTTGATTAGCTAAATTATTTGTATATAGGAAGGTTACTGCAATAATAATAAATGCTAATAACACTAAGCCTTTATAGGCGGCACCTTCAAATTTAAAATCCATATATCTAAGTTAATTATCTTTTTTTAACATTTTTACTTCCTCTTTTTTAAGTTTTCTCCATTTTCCTTGTGGGAGACCATCTTTATTTAAAAAAGAATACGAAATACGATCTAGTTTTTTTACCTCATAATTAAAAAAATCGAAAATGCGTCTTACAATTCTATTTCGACCAACATGTATTTTAAGCTCTAATTTTAAACATGTATTGTCACGAAATATTAAATCATCAACTTGAACAAAACCATCTTCTAAGAGAAATCCTTTTTTTATTTGAGTAAAGTCTGCCTTTTTTAATGGCTTATCTAAAGTGACATTATATGTTTTAGGGACATCATATTTTGGATGCATTAATTTTTTTGCTAATATTCCATCATTGGTAATTAATAATAATCCAGTAGTGTCTTTGTCAAGACGACCAACTGGAACTATTCTTTCTTTGCATGCATCCTTCACAAGTATCATAACTTCTTTCCTCCCTTTCTCATCATTTGTCGTAGTGATATATCCCTTTGGTTTGTTTAGTAAAATGTATTGTTTTTTTTGAGGANATATTATATTACCATTCCAACAAACNACATCTTTTGGAAATTGAACTTTATGTCCCAATNAATTTATAANACTNCCATTTATTGTAATCTGACCATCTTGAATAAGATTATCTGCCTTNCGTCTTGAACAAATACCACACATTGCAATAAATCGATTTAATCTAATTTCCTCTATATTATCCATAATGAATTTGTGAATATGACNNCGTNACCTCTAATTTAATTTTTGCGCCCATGATAATNGGATGATTTTTCTTTTCATGTCCAATTGGAAAATTAAAACAAACTGGATAGTTATATTGTTTTACTATATCTAGTATCAATTCAAATGGGGTTTTACCAAAAGNGCGCTCATTATCCATAATTCCTGTCATTTGACCAANAACTAAGCCTTTGATTTTGTTTAAAATCCCTGCTCTATCTAGCATATACAGCATCCTCTCTAAATGATATAAATACTCATCTACTTCTTCGATGAATAAAATATAATCTTCATCAAAAGACATGATAGATTCTGAGCCAACTAAACTACATATAATGGATAAATTTCCACCTATTAATTTACCGTCAGTTGTCCCTGTAATATTAAAATCAGAATGCTTTACATTAATATTTGTTTTTTTNCCCTTTAATAANTCTATCATTANATTAGCACTATTTTGGTGTATGTTTTTAAAACTATATGCCATNGGTCCGTGAATAGAGCTTATATTAAATTTAGAATATANGTGCATTAAAATCATTGTTAAATCACTNAATCCAATAAGCCATTTAGGGTTGTTAGATAATTTATGAAAGTCTATGTAGTCTATAATTTGTATAGAGCCATAGCCACCTCTTGCAAAAAGAATAGCTTTTGTTTGAGTGTCTGCAATTGCAGAATTTATATTATTAATTCTTTGGTCTATAGTGCCTGCAAACACATTGTGTTTATGAAATATTTTATCATGAAACTTTATACTCAAGTTATGTTGTTCGAAAAACTTAATGACATTAGATAGGTCTATTTCGCTAATAAATTTTGCAGAAGCAACAATTTCTATTTCGTCTCCTTCTTTTAGGAAAGGGGGTATTATCGAATTATTCCTATTTGTTTTCATTCTTTTATCTATTTTTACACAATATACAAAACTATGACTGACTCTTCTAGATTAACTATTACAGCAGCATTACCTTATGCAAATGGACCTGTGCATATTGGACATTTATCGGGNGTTTATATNCCNGCTGATATTTTTGCACGCTATAAGCGNAAATTAGGATGTCAAGTNTTNTATGTGTGTGGTTCTGATGAGCATGGAGTTCCAATAACAATTACNGCAAAGCAAAACAAAATTACGCCNCAAGCAGTCATCGATAAATACCATAATATTATTAAAAAATCTTTTTCTGATTTTGGNATATCATTTGACGTCTATGACAGAACTTCTAATAAATTACACCACGACACCGCAACAAAATTTTTTAGAAAATTATATGATGATGGNGTGTTTTTAGAACAAGTTTCCGAACAATACTATGATAGTAAAGAAAATACATTTTTAGCAGATCGATACATACAAGGCACTTGCCCAATATGTGGATTTCATGAAGCCTATGGTGATCAATGTGAAAAATGTGGTACAACATTGGATCCATCTGAACTAAAAAACCCAAAATCTGTCTTAAGTGGAGAAAAATTAATTAAAAAAGAAACTAAACACTGGTATTTACCATTAAATAAATTTGAAAAATGGCTGAAAGAATGGATTTTAATTGATCAAAAAGATAAATGGAAATCAAATGTTTTAGGGCAATGTCAATCTTGGATAGATCATGGATTAAATCCACGAGCCGTAACAAGAGATTTAGACTGGGGAATTAAAGTCCCTATTGATGGAGAAGATGGGAAAGTATTATATGTTTGGTTTGATGCTCCCATAGGATATATCTCTGCCACAAAACAATGGGCTATTGATAATGATAAGGACTGGAAACCCTATTGGCTAGATCAAGACACAAGACTCGTTCAATTTATCGGCAAAGACAATATCGTATTTCATTGTATCATTTTTCCAACAATGCTTAAAGCACATGGAAAATATATTTTACCTGACAATGTCCCGGCCAATGAATTTCTCAACTTAGAAGGCAAGAAGATATCTACTTCTAGAAATTGGGCTGTATGGTTACATGAATACTTGAATGATTTTCCCGAACAACAAGATGTTCTTAGATATGTTCTGTGTGTCAATGCTCCAGAGAATAAAGACAATGACTTTACATGGAAAGATTTTCAAGCACGAAATAACAATGAGTTAGTAGCAATATTTGGGAATTTTATAAATAGAGTATTTGTTTTATGTCATAAATACTGGAACGGTGAGATTCCATTAAAAAATAACATTGAAGATGTTGACAAAGAAATAATCTTAAAAATAGAAACAGCCCCTAAAATTATAGGAGAGTATATAGATAATTATAAATTCCGATTTGCTATACAAGCATTTATAGATTTAGCTCGATCTGGAAATAAATACCTTGCCGATACTGANCCATGGAAACTATTTAAAGATGATAAATCGAAAGGTCGTACNGAAACAATTTTAAATATTTGTATCCAATTAACNGCTACACTAAGTATATTATGTGAACCATTTATGCCTTTTACTTCAAAAAAAATGGGAGATATGCTTAATATTAATATTGGTATATGGCAAGATGCCGGTGATATAGAAAAAATTGCTAGTGGACATATAATTAAAAAGCCTTCTTTATTATTCTCAAGAATTGAGGATGAAACCATTGAAAATCAAATACTGAAATTAAAAAATACCTGATTTTCGTGAACTTCAGTATGTTTTTATTTAACTCTTTATTTTAAGAATCTTTATCTTGATTATAAAAAAATATAAAAAATTGAATACCTTTAGAGGNATGAGACTTTTTTTGATTTTTTTGATTTTTCCATATTGTATTATTAGTCAAGAGTTTTATCCGGGNTTTTTATCTCAATTGCAATCCCCTATTTGCTACAATAGCTCTACTACATTAGACTTTGAAACACTCCCATCTGGAGATAATATTAATTATAGTTATCAGTGGCAAATATCTTGGNATGAATCAAATTGGTTTGATATTCCAAATGCTAACTCTATAAGTTATGAAACTAGTATTTTAAATTCCGACACCTATTATAGAGTTATTGTTAGTTATCAAGATATGAGTTTACCAACTAACGTTATCCCTGTTTATGTGCTTTCTCCATTAGTAGCTGGAGTGTTAAACGANGTAGATAGTATGTGTGTTAATGATGGTAGCGTTATTGAATTTGNNATTGAATCTTCTNGTGCTGAATTTAATTGGGGTGGATTTTCAAATTTCTCATATCAATGGGAACGAGGAGATGTTAGTAATGTCGATTTTGGAACTCCTTCGCCAGTAAACTGGGTAAACGTTGGAAATGACTTGAATACACATGTNCCTAATNTAGAAGAAGGGGTTTATTATTTTAGATGTTTTATAACTTCTTTACATGGCTGTGGCACAGTTGTTACAGATCCTATTTTTGTTCAAATTAATGATTGCTTTAATTCTAATATCAATGAGTATTCTGTTAAGAAAGATCTTATTAAAACTATTAATATCTTAGGTCAAAATAGTTTAGAAAACTCTTTAATTCTAAATGTTTATAGCAATGGCTCTGTGGAGAAAAGATGCATTATCAAATAATGCATTGCCATTTTTTATAAACAAAATTTATCTGCAATTAACACCAACATGTAATATCTAAATTTATTCAAACAATGAAGTATCATATATTATAAATATCGATTATTCAGTCTATGATTTCGTATATTTGATTAAAAATATATATTATGAAATATTTATTATCAATTATTTTTTTCTCTTTATCTTTTTATTTATTACAAGGACAATGTTCAGATATGGACATACCTTGCAATATAACTAATCAAAGTGCTGAAATTGTATATAATGATGATTTAGAAACTGGAGCGTCATCTTTAATAGCATTTGCAAATAATTATTATCAAACAAATTTTCAAGTTAACATTCCAACAGATACAACCTTTACTATTGCTGGTATGGGAGATATTCAGCTAGGTATTAATTATTTTACTATTGAAAATATTGATGGACTTGAACAAACTGGCTTAGAGTTAGAATGTAGTAACACCGACTGCACTTATTATGGGGGATCAAATGGTTGCTTTTCACTTGTCGGCACTCCAATAGAAACAGGAACATATACTTTAAATCTAGTTGTATATGCCTCTGGATTTTGGAATGGATTACCAATATCACAAACATTGGATGACTTAATTCAAGTAACATTAATTGTAGAAAATTGTGACGAATTAGGAGAAGATGGGTGTTATGATTCTTTTGGAAATTTTTATTCAATTGGAGATATTGTTGATTATGATGAATGCAATGGTATAGAATGTGAAGGGCCTGATTATTGGCAGCCTTTTGTGGTAGAGGGTTGTGAGGCGGCCTGTGACACAGTATTTACAACAATATTTGAAACTATCGTAGAAACAGAATATATAGAAGTTGTTGTAACGGATACTGTCATTGAAACAGAATATGTAGAAGTTATTGTAACGGATACTGTTATTGAAACAGAATATG
>PAVX01000006.1 GCA_002713285.1 Flavobacteriales bacterium | reverse complement strand
TTTTTATTTGCATATTTATTAGAAATATAATATCCTTGGAATATTAAAACTAACCTCCAATTCGACAGGTATATTGATATCATAATTAAGACTTCCTCCGTCCATTGAATCTGGATTAATACTATATAATACACCAGAATAAGAGCCTATAACATTCCCATCTCCACACTCTCCACCCATATCACTTAGATTAACATCTATTAAGCTATAATCATTAAGCATAGGATTGATTGTAGTATCTTCCAAAGCAGTATTTGCATAATAAAGAAGTGAACTAGCGCTTCCATAAAAATAATCATAAATATCATTAGAATCGCCACTATAGAAGCTTGCTCCGATAGTCGAAGAATTTAACCCAATAAATGGAGCCGAAATTGATATACTCAACCCTATATAACCTCCAGAAATATAGGTTTCTTCTGTTATATCTTTAATTGATAGGACTATTATAAAGTTACCTTCATAGAAAACTACATAGCCAATATTTATAGGCTGTAACTGTAATCCAGAGTGTGTTGAACTACAGTCAACATCTCCAGCAGCAGCATATGTATTACCATTAATAGAAATACTAAAAGACCAATTAGCAGAATCGGAATCATCATTGTTATTGTCATAATCATCCGGATTACAATAGTTTTGACAATCCTCAATAGTTAAGTATTGAGCATTTGCAGCATCTGCAAAACATCCATCTGGAGTACAATTATATCCACTAGTATCCTCTTCCTCTACAGGAAGGCAACATAAAAACATTAGTGGGAATAAGCATGCAATAAATTTTTTCATGGTCTTATTTATTTAAAATATATTTTTTTTCTATTGAACCGTTATCATAAATTTCTAAGTAAAAACTATTATTATGATCATCTCTTCCAAGGATATCAATTGTTTTTATTAATGATCTGTTTAGATTATGTTGCAATAAGATACTGTTAGTCGGACAATAATTACCATCGGGTGCTAGTTGTGGGATTTTATATTGTGGATCCGTAATAATAGCATGCATTAAAACATCTGTAGATTCAAATTCTTCCGCTGTACAAAGTTCCCATTCATTAGATATTCCTGAGCATATCATATTATTATCAAGTAACCCCATATTAGCAACGATACACCAATAAAGATATTCCATTGCCATACACTCATAATCACAGGTCCAATCATCGTAATGATACCATCCCTCTTCAGGATAATTGCTTGGAATGGTTAAGAATTGGCCTCCCCTAGCAACATCCATAGCATCAGACATTTCTGATGAGTTTGGCTCAAGCCCAAAAACATCTGGATATATTTCNACATGGCTACATGCGTTAATAGTATGTANCATTTCTTCTACGCTAGCATCATTACCCCAAAATCCTGGGGATGATGGATCAATTTCATTATTATANAAAACAGCGCCAGCACAAAAATTATTATTATCCATCAAATCATCGAAATTNTCAAACAAGATTTCTTCGGCANNAGAACCCTCATAAGCAAATAATGGCATAACCGTATATACATCCATTAATGCATTTTTTACATTTTCATCATCTATAATTCCATCTTCATTATTGTCTAATAATTCTGCGGCTATAGCTGCTGCATGTAAAACCTTTGAGTCTGATATGGATTGTTCAGCATATATATGTATGCAGTCAAGTACATTTACATATTTTGGGAATAACGCAAGGGCGTCTATACTAGGATTAGGATTTTCTGCTATTTCAAAACACACATTATTTTGTCCCAATAAAGCTAATGGTAGTAATAATATAAATACTAGTCTAATCACATTATTTGTTTTGAGATCGATAGCTATCTAATATACCAAAGCTTACNAACAAAATAACAATCGTAACTAAAGGCAACATCATCCACCAACTTGTATTTTCACCTGCATTATACCCACCAACTAATGGAATAACAATACACATAGCAAATAACGCCATTAGAAAAAATTGCTGTTTCTTCTCCACAACCTTAACNACCATATCGGCATTCTCAGACCTTACTAATCTTTTAATAGCATCTTGCATATCCACGCCATAAGCAGGATGCTCACTAATACTACCATCGGTATCTTGGATGGTAACCATATATTTAAAATATCCTGGATTTGATGCTGACTCTTCAACTAATTTACAATCAATAGCTTTTCTTCTATTTTTTTTTGATTCATTCATAGTGACATTTTAAAACAAAGATATTAAAAACGGTCTGAATTGTCAATTTGCAAATAATTGATCGATATTTTTAAAAGCTTTGAATTCCAAAGCATTACCAGATGGATCTAAGAAAAACATAGTAGCTTGTTCACCTATCTCTCCTTTAAATCTNACATATGGTTTCACAACAAAATTAATGTTTGATTTTTCTAATTTTGCTTTCATTAGCTCCCAATCTCCCCAATCTAAAACAACACCAAAATGCGGTACAGGGATATTATGNCCATCAACAGAATTGAAAGATTTAGGCTTAATATTTTTATCTAAGTGAACTACTAACTGATGACCATNAAAATTATAATCAATCCAAGTCTCACTACTTCTTCCNTCTGAGCAAGANAAAAGAACACCATAAAATTTTCTTGCTTCTTCTATATTATGAACAGGAATTGCTAAGTGAAAAGGGGGAAGTGTTTTCACCATTAGAATCTATATGCTTTTCTAATTGACCCGTCACTATATAACTGNAAAACTACTTGTGATTTTTTGTTCGAATCAATTTCTCTACCATATAAATCTAAACTTTTTAATACAGTCAATTGGTGGTTAGATTCTATAATATCTAAACCATCATCTGGGTCACAAGCATCTCCCTCACCGTCTCCATCAGTATCTAATTGNTCTGGATTATAAACTGAATAACAATTATCACATGCATTACCNACACCATCATCGTCGCTATCNGACTGGCTTGTATTAGCATTATCTGGACAATTATCTTCTTCATCACATAGTGCATCACCATCNGCATTATTTGCACAATCCCCATCACAATCATATAAAGGGTCTAGTACATAAACACAACCNGTATTAGTTTCAGCAGACGGATCAAAATTACATGCTTCTTCATCCATACATCCTGGATTCTCAATTGATGAATCACAAGCTGTGCTGATACTAGCCTCAATACAACCATCTGTATTAGAGTCTATCCAATTGATATAATTAGANACTTTAGTATACACTCCTGGTTTACCATCATCTGCACAACCTAACCCCCAACTAGTAATTCCAACTAATAACCACTCTGTATCTTCCACATTTCTAACTACTAATGGGCCACCACTATCACCCTGACAAGAATCCATACCCCCATCAATAGCACCTGCTAATATTTCTGTTGTAGTGTTCACCTGGTTNGCTAATTGATTATTTAAATCTGGGTCATTTGGACTAATAATTGGAACCTCAATATATTGCAGCGAAGTTGATGTTGTTGTTCCCTCTGTATTTCCCCAACCTGTAATAGTAGTCATTACACCGACATCCTGAGCGCCAGCAGAAACTTGCTCAGAACAAATAATAGATACTGGCTGTACATTATCATTAAATTGAATAGGTTGTTTCATTCTTAATAATGCAATATCGTTACCATTCCATCCATAATTTGAATGTGAAATAATTTCTTCCACATCATACTCATCACCACCAGAAGCGTATGAACTACTACTTCCTACTTTGACTGTGAGACAATCTGTAGAAATAACTTGACCACCATCCTCAACACAATGTGCTGCTGTAATCACCCAATACTGATGAATAACAGATGCTCCACATGCATAACCACATGCAGAAAGAGCAGCTTGCCATGGATATTCAGAAATATCACAGTCTTCTCCTCCAACAATATCAGCCTGTGGTAGGACTTGAATAGGAAGTAAACATATTAGTAGTAGTGGTAATATTTTTTTCATAATTTCTGTTTTTTATAAAGATAATGAATTATCAATAATGATGATTTAGTTTATATTTGTGAAGCAAAAATAATTTTTTATTTGTGTCTTTAGTAAATCCAAACATAAAAAAATCAAAAACTATACCATCAAGTTTCTATTATTCAATAGAACAATTCAACAAAACAAAGGAAAACCTGTTTCCAAAATACTGGCAATTTGTTTGTGATCAAAATCAATTAAACAAGCATGGTGATGCTTTTCCATATGATTTTATTGAAAATTTTATTGAAGAACCTTTGGTGCTTGTAAATAATCATGGGACTATTAATTCTATGAGTAATGTTTGTACACATAGAGGAAATATTTTAGTTGAAGAACCAACTAATTTAAATGGTGGAATTATATGTAGATATCACGGAAGGAAATTTGACACATGTGGAAAATTTAAGTTTATGCCTAAGTGTGAAGATGTAGAGAATTTTCCATCTGAAAATGACAACTTAAAAAAAGTTGACATCAATAAATGGAAACAATTTTATTTTACATCGATCTGTCCTGAGATAGGTTTTAACGAATTAATTAAAGAAATGGACGAAAGGATAGGTTGGATGCCAATAGAAAAGTTCACCTTTTCAAAAGAGCATTCAAAAGAATATACTGTTAATGGAAACTGGGCTTTATATTGTGACAATTATTTAGAAGGTTTTCATATTCCATTTGTGCATCAAGGACTTACACAAAACTTAAATTATGCTGAATATGACACGGAAGTATTTAAATACTCCAATCTTCAATTAGGAATTGGAAAAGGTGATGAGTCCTGCTTTAATATTCCATCTGATTCTGTTGATTATGGTAAAAAAATAGCCGCATATTACTTTTGGTTATTTCCCAACTTGATGTTCAATTTTTATCCATGGGGACTATCTATTAATATAGTCATCCCTATAGAGCCTGAAAAAACAAAAGTTAAATTCTTAAGCTATATATGGGATGAAAGTAAATTAAATACAGGCGCAGGAGCTGAACTTGATAAAGTAGAACAAGAAGATGAAGAAATTGTAGAACAAGTTCAAAAGGGAGTGAAATCAAGATTCTATGATCGAGGACATTTCTCACCTACTATGGAGAAAGGTGTTCATCATTTTCATTTATTATTATCGAAATTTATATCTGAAAAATAGCTAATTAATAACTATATTTTTTTTCTACTGTTCCATCATTATATATTTCTATATAGAAACTATGAGATGTTGTTTCTCTGCCAAAAAGATCAAATCTTTTAATAACAAACTTATTGTTTTCTAATAATTCTATAGATGTATCATATGTACAAGAGCCATCATCTACAAATCCAATAGGAAGACTGTATGGTAATAAAGTATACGCACCATTACTTTGAGGAGGATTATATAGATCTACATTATAGAGACAACCCATATTGCCTTCCATCGTATTACAATAATAATTTTGTGCTAATGGATCTGAGCAACCTGCATGCGCTTCACAATTACCAAAATATGCCCATTTAATCATTTCTAATACACCTTGATAAAACTCTTCACAAGTTGGTAAAATTTCCTCTTCTTCATTATCAAATGCAGAGAGCCCATTAAAATCTGTATCAAAATAATATAAATTAGCTGGCCTCATTTCATAAAGAAATGATAAAGCTGATAAATCACCATAAACCCAATCTACCATCCCTCCACTTATCAAATACAATAAATTATTTACTGTCCCTGTACCAAAAATATATGGATAATTATCCGTGTTACTAACCGCTTTCTGCATGTGTGTGCCTAGACAAAAAATCTCATCATTATCCTCCGTTAACTCATCAGAAGAGGACCAAGGGCCAACAATCAAAGCACTATAACTATGTACATCAATATGGCTAACTAAATTAGGAATTGATGATATATATTGACTTACACAATATGTCTCAGGAGAAGAAAATGGTCCAGATCCAACATAAATATAGCTACACGGGTCTTCACTAGTACTTTCATTACCATTCCAATCAAAATCCCAATTTCTATTTAAGTCTGTTCCAACACAATCACTCCCATTATTAATTTGTCTATTTTTTCTCCACCATCTGTCCTGTTCCCAAGTATATACATATCCATCTGGGTTAACAACAGGTATAATATGAATATCTACATTATCTAAAAATGTTGTGATCTCATTTACACTAATATAATCTTGAGCTAATTTTTCTATTAAATATGTCGTTACCATTGGAGTAATCCATTCTCGAGCATGTTGACAACCATTGATTACAATTGAAGGCTTATTCGCTATGCCATTATCTACACTAATCTTAATAGCAGCAATATCTCTTCCCTCATATGATTGCCCTATCAATTCTTTTGAAACAATCTGACTTGTCTCTACAATATTTTCTATTTTATTTTCTATTTCATCCAACTCTCTGTATGTAGAGAACCAATTTGAAGATCTGTTGTTTTTTTTTATTTGAATTTTTTCCATTTGCAAATCAATCATCTGTTTAACATCATTAGAAAGCAATGAAAAAGGAATATTGTTATCTTTTAACCAATCTATAGTTCGATCATTAACAATAAGGTCTGAATGTGCAATAGCAGTCCTACAACTAATAGGTTTAATATTAAATCTTAATAATGAATCAGCTAATTCTGAATTTATCGAATGAATTTTTATAAGTTTTGTATTCTCATATAGGACACTATTTGTTTGAGATATAGAAATTGAAATAAAACAAAAAAGCAACTGAAATAAATAACGCATCATGCTTATTTCCACTTTATATTACAACCAATAGAAGGTTTCTGGAATTTATTAATTGGATTACCTGCTAATAAGCTATCTAATACCATGCGAATATCACAACCAGTAACTGGAATTCCACTACCAGGCCTAGAGTCATCCATTTGTCCACGATAAACACATTCCATTTCTGAATTAAAGACACTAAAATCAGGAGTGCAAGCAGCATGATATGCTTTAGCAACTGCTTGTGTTTCATCAAATAAATATGGAAATGGAATATTGTTTTCATTTACCAAATCAATCATTTTTTCTGGAGAATCATCTGGATGATTAATTATATCATTAGAATTAATACCTATAATTGAAATGCCCTTAGGCAAATAATCATTTGCTAATTCTACTACCCCATCTAATACATGTACAACATATGGACAATGATTACACATAAAAATAATTACTGTAGATTGATTAGATTGCAATTCTAATAAAGATTGATTTTTTCCAGTTAAAGGATTTAATAATTCAAAATAAGGAGCTTTAAAACCAAGCGGTATTTTTGTTGTCGGAGTCAGTACCATAGAATATAAATATATAATATTTTTTATAAACCATAAGTTTGGCACACGTTTTGTTTTATTACTGTTGTATTGAAAATTAATGTTTAACTATAAAATTGAATACTATGAAAAATTTTAACCAAATCATAGCTGCGGGAATAATAGTACTAAGCTCCATGACGATCTCTAATGCACAAACTCAAGGACCTATTTTAGCTGAAAAATTAGAAGCACCGGAAACAATTGTTAAGCAAACTTTACAAAAAAGAGCACTCATTTGGATTGACGGACAATGGGAAGTCCAAAATGGTGAATACATTTGGGTAAGTGGTCACTGGGAAAATAAAAAAATTGGATATGTCTTTATTAATGGAAAATGGACCAAAAAAGGAAAAGGATGGATCTGGACAGACGGATATTGGAAAAAAATTGACATTAATAAATGGCTCAATTTATATGCATAAAATAAATAATAACTATAAAATAATATAATATGAAAAATAAATACTTTTTTTATTTAAGTTCAATAATAATCTTAATATCCTCTAATGAATTATTGGCTCAAAAAGCAAATACACCAAATAGTGAGATACGAATATCTACAAATAAAATTGTACAAAAGTTAAATGCGCCTACTAAAATTTGGATTAATGGTGGGTGGGAAATTAAAAGTGATGGTACTAAAGTTTGGAAAAAGGGATATTGGATATTCGAAGAAAAAACATTTCAAAAAAAATCTGAAATATTTCGACAAAAATTAAATGAACGCAATAAGGTGTAAGTCTTAAATATTGAGAATATTATTGGAGAGAGTGCAGATGCATTCTCTCTGTTTTATTTTGGGATTTTAATCAATATGCCATAACTTAGAAAGATGATGGAACATAAAATCATACCACCATTTTCGAATGAATGGTATATTTATAACCTAATTACAATTTTTGTAATTGTCGGTATTATTTTTTTTTCGAAATCAATATCAAGTACTCATAAAAATCGACTTTCATTAATAATCGCTGGATTATTTATATGTGAATTTTTATTTATGGATATCTATCACATCTATACAGGGCTATGGTCTATGCAAGACTCGATGCCTCTACATCTCTGTTCTATTATGTGGTTTGTGTGTATTTATTTGTTTTTAACACATAAACAATGGGCATTTGAAATGATATTATTTATTGGTATGCCTGGCGGGATACATTCCCTTTTAACTCCAGAATTAACACACGGTGATAGTTTTTTACATAAAATAGATTTTTTTGTAGGGCACGGAGGTTTAGTTTTAGCTCCATTTTATGCTATTTTTGTTATGAAAATGTGGCCAAGAAAAAATGCGTGGTGGAAATCATTTTTAAAACTTCAAATACTCGTTTTAATAGTTGGTATAATAAATTATTTATTAGGATCTAACTACATGTACTTAGCATATCCACCAATAGCAAATAACCCATTGATTCCATCTGCTGAATCATTTTTTGGACAATGGCCTTATTATATTTTAATTTTTGAATTAGCTGTATTAATGCATGCTATAATCATTAATATCCCGTTTCTATTAAAATCCGAAAATAAAAAATAATTTTTCAGCTATTCTTTATGCTAGAATAATCTAATAAGTTGAAACAGGCAACTCTAATAAAGCTTCTTTTAAAACCAGTCCTGTTTTCTTCATTTTTCCATCATTTGTTAAAACAACTAAATTAGGTTCTTCTAAAACTGACGAGTATATATTTTTGATGTTATAGCAATTAAAAAATCCTTTACCATATCCATCTTCAAAACAAAGTTTTTGAATAAAATCTTTATCTTCATAGTACATAGAAATAATAGCATCTAGTGCTTTTCCTAATTTAAAACACCGCTTTGTTTCAATGTAAAAATTATATCCATCTATCTTGAATAAATCATAATCTATATGATCTACACTGACCATATATTCTGCAACCATCTGTATATTTTTATTTATTTCTGGTTCAGAATAATTAATAATATTTTGATAAAAGACAGGCCATATATTATAATCTTGTAAAACCCATAATACATATCTATCAAACAGGATATTATTAATTTCAATTTTATTTAAATTCTTAATTACTTCTTCATTTGAATCTCTATTTGCTTGATCTGATGCACTTTTTAATTTTTCTTGTATTTCTAACACATCGAAATCAGATGAAAAATCTGTATTAAATTTAATTTTGTTTGCTAATCTTTTATATATCCATCTAGACTCTCCAGAGGGCAGTAGCACACTATACCATCTCTCATTTTCACCATTAGTTATATAAACTTCCCCATTAAATGCATGACCTACAATAGGAGATGATGTTGATGGTAGCATTCTAATATGAATGTCTGGTTTGATAATTTCAATATATTCTTGGGAATATGTTTGAAAAGAAATAAGTAATAATATAATGACAATGCAATTTTTCATAGAAGCCAAATATAATAAAATTAGTGATGGTGTTTATTATAAAAATGTATGCTAAATCTACAAATCTGTAAAATTATTGGAACGATCATTCTGATTTTTAGAAAAAATAGTCGTAAATTTATCAGAGATAAAGAAGTGACAAATTTGTTTATATAACTTTTTATACAAATTTAATGTCATTACAAAATAATTTAAATAAAAAACCATGAAAAAATTAATATATATTGCTAGCTTATTTTTTATATTATCTATAACCACTAACACATCTGTATTTGCACAATGCACAATTAATGACGCTACTGATTGTGAATGCTTAAATCCAAATGAAACAGACTGTGATTTATTACCAGATATTCAACTTTCATGGTTTGGCATATTAGATGTAAGCGATGGTCCTAGTGAATATCCACAAACAGGAGCTGGTTCTGATAATGGTAGATTACGTATAAGTGCTTCCACACCAAATGATGGAGTGGGCCCATTGACCGTAAGAGGTGTAGATGGTAATGGATGGGCATATTTTATATGTGGTGACGACACAATTATTGAGACGGACCCTTCGAGTAACTTGTCTGGATACTATTGTGATGACAGTGATGAGCCAGCGAGACAAATAACATTTCAAAGAATTTATCATAGAAACTCCGATGGAACTATGTCTTATTATGATCGAATGGCTGGTAGCATGACATATCATCCAACACATGGACATAATCATAGTGATGACTGGGGAGTTTTTACATTGAGAGTTGCTGATGAAAATGAACCTAATCCACTAAACTGGCCAATCGTTAGTGATGGTGCTAAAATGGGTTTTTGTTTAATGGATTATGGTACGTGTGGTACAGGAAATGGCTCAACATATTATGGTCATTGTAGAGACGAAAATAGATATAGTCCTGATTATTTAGAGCTATTCCCTGAATTTGATGATGGTAGTAATGGTGGGAATATAAAGCTTAATAGTGACTATCCTAATTTTGGACTTGGAGGGGGAAATTATGGATGTAGCCCTATTGAACAAGGCATATCTGCTGGCTGGTTAGATTTATATGGAGAATGGCTGGATGATCAATGGATTAACCTGGAGCCTGGAATATGCAATGGTATATATTGGATTATAGGTGAAGTCGATAGAAATAATGATTATTTAGAGTCTAATGAAGATAATAATTGGACAGCGGTTCAAGTTGAGTTAACACAACAATTAGATGGTACTGGATATAGTATTGAAATAGTGACAGATCAGGATGGCAATCCTAATATTTGCGATGGGGAAACAATTACGTTAAATCCATCCTCTTTTACAGCTGAAGAATATCTATGGTCAAATGGGGAAACTACACCTTCTATTGAAGTTAACGAAAGTGGAGAATATAGTTTAACAACTGTAAGTGCATGTGGAGAAGGGCAATCTCAGGCAGTAACAGTATTAGTTAATCCCCCTATTGAAATTCCAATAGTAAATGATGTCACGATTCAAATGGGAGAAAGCGCTACACTAAATGCTAGTGGTAATGGAAATATCATATGGCAAAATGAAAATGGTGATTTCTTAGGTGAAGGTACTGAATTTATTTCTGAACCATTGTATGAAAATACTACGTTCTATGTTGTAAATGAAGATGTTTTAGTGCAAGCACCTGCAACCTTATCAACTGGTGCCCTAGAGCACGAAGGGTCTAGTGACTATAGCGGAAGTGTTTATAATGGAGGATTACTTTTTGACTGTATTCAAACATTTACTTTAAATAGTGTGAAAGTCTATGCTGATGAAGAAGGTGAAAGAACAATTGAGCTTCATAATGCAGATGGAGATATAATTAACGATTTGTTAGTTAATATTCCTGCAACTAATAATGATGGATATATTATTGACTTAAATTGGGAGATAACTCCAGGAGATCAATACCTATTAACAACAAATACTCAAATGAACAATGATAATTTTGGAGACAATAATCCAATGTTAAAAAGAACAACAGATGGATTGCCAGAATTTCCTTATAGTATTAATAATATATTAACAATTACTGAGGGTTATTATGATGGTGGAGCACAAGCAAGCACAGGTTCTTCAGAGGATTATTATTATTATTTTTATGATTGGCAAATTAATAACGACTGGGGTATTGGAGGAAGCTCATGTTTAAGTGATGTTGTTTCTGTTAATGTATTTGTAAATAACAATAATACTGTAATTAATGAAAATAATAATACCTGGCTTAATATATATCCAAACCCAGCAAATAATCAATTAAATATTATATTTAATAATGCGATTAATAATAATACTATAATCTTATTCGATCACTTAGGTAAAGTTTGTGATAATATTCAAGTACAAAATATCGCAGCTGGAGGGAAAATCACTATTGATGTATCAAATCTATCATCAGGTCTTTACTTTATTCATTTAATTAATGATAATATTAGTTTAAAGCAGTCCTTTACTGTAAATAAGTAAATTAAATGTATCTACTTAATAACTTATTCTACTTAATAATTCTATTAGGTATAACATTACCTGCACAAGAGTTAGGTGAAATGACAATTTATAACACTGATAATTCTGGATTAACATATAATCAGATCAACTGCATCGAGTTTGATGGAGAAAATAGGCTTTGGGCTGGTACAGAGGATGGGCTGAGTATTTTTAATGAATTCAATAATAATTGGGACAATGTTTATCAAAAATCTCCTAACAGCACAACGCCTTGGAGTGGTTTAAAAAGTAATACTATAACGTCTCTAGAATGGGACAATGAACAAACGATGTTTATAGGAACTCCGACTGGAATAACTGATGTTTGGTGGGAAACAGGAAATTTTGGGAACAATGGACAAGAAGCAAATTGGTCGTTAAATTTTGGTAATTCCTGTATCCCCAATAATGGGATAATTACCACAATTCTACATAATAATAATTCTTCTCAAATATGGGCCGGTTCTACAGATGGATTGTGTATTGAAGGATTAGGTCCTGAAGGTTCTTGGTTAATGCAAAATACAAAAACTGGATTTTACTCTAATAATATAACTGATATCAATCAGAGCATAACTAACGACATGATTGCTATTGGAACTATGAATGGCGGCCTAATAACTTATAGCGATGAATTTAACATCTATTATTCATCTAATTCTGATATTTTAGATAATACTGTTTTAGATGTTGTTTTTGATCAAAATAATAATATTATAATATGTACTCCGCAAGCTGGATTAGGAGTATTAACAGAAAATGGATCTTGGATATGGTTTAATACTATTAATTCTGATTTACCTACTAATAGTTTAAGAAATATTATTGTAGATAATAATAATAATTTATGGATTACAACACTAGAAAATGGGTTAGTTCATTACAAAGACAATGTCTTTTATAATTATACTACTGAAAATTCCGATTTGCCAGATAATAATATTAATTGTTTGAAAATTGGGCCTAATAATCACCTATGGCTAGGAACAGACACGGCGGGAATTGTTAAAATTAGCAATCCTGGCATATTAATAGATGAAGTAAAAAAAATATCTTCAAATATATGGCCAAGTATTTTTAAAGATGCAATTAATATCCAATCTGAAAAAGATGCAATAATTAATATTATTAATCAACAAGGTAAATTGGTGAGTCGAACAAAATGTAAAGATGGAATTAACATTATAAATACAAGTAATTATAAACCCAGTTTATATTTAATAATGGTCGAATATAAAACACATATATCGATTAATAAAATAATAAAACCATAACTATTGTCTTGTATTATATACAAGATTGACAATTTGTTTAATCGCAATATCCTCTATTGAATAAAATGAGTTTTTTCCATCCTTTTTTACTTTAATAATATGTTGCTTCCTAAGTATTGCTAAATGAAGAGACATGATAGGTTGATCAATAGATAAATAATTTGATAATTGTGTAACTGTCATACTTGAATGCTTACTTAATTCTATTATAATACTTACACGAATCGGATGACCTATAGACTTTAGTAATAGTGCTGATTGAATAATAGGATTATTTGTGTTTGCCATCTTAATAATTTAATTATAATTTTTTTCGTAATCGAGCTACAGGTATATGTAATTGCTCTCTATATTTAGCAACTGTTCGTCTGGCGATATTATAACCTTTATTATTTAAATAGTCAACTAAAGCCTGGTCATTTAAAGGGCTATCCGTAGATTCATTCTCTATTTGATCTTTGATAATACTTTTAATCTCTTTTACAGAAACATTTTCACCGCCTGCTTTTTTCATTGACTCTGAAAAATAATACTTTAATGATTTGATCCCATATGGAGTATCTACATATTTACTATTTACAACCCTAGAGACAGTAGATATATCCATATTTATATCCTTTGAAATATCTTTTAATATCATAGGTGCTAAATCCTTCTCGTCACCACTTAAAAAATATTTTTTTTGTAATTTAATGATACTTGTAATTGTTAAAATTAATGTCTGTTGACGCTGTTGAATAGCATTAATAAACCATTTTGCTGAATCTAATTTTTGCTTCACAAATAATAATGCTTGTTTTTTATCTTTATTTATTTCACTACCTTTTTCCTTGTACAAATTCAACATATTAAGATAGTCTTTACTAATATTAAGAGTTGGAGCATTTCTTGAATTTAAGGTGAATTGAATTTCATCATTATTAATTGTAATTGAAAAATCTGGAATAATTTGTTGAGTATATTTCGTTTCACTAGCATTTGAAGCTGGTTTAGGATTTAATTTTTCAATTTCTAAAATTGCTTGCTTTAAATCTGATTCTTGAACTTTAAATTTTTCACATATCTTTTTATAATGTTTATTGACAAATTGTTTAAATTGATTATTGATAATTTCCACAGCAAATAAAATAGCCTTTGTTGGTTCTTTTCTTCTAAGCTGAAGCAATAAACACTCTTGTAGATTTCGTGCACCAACGCCTGCTGGGTCAAATTTTTGAACAATTGATAAAATATTTTCAACCTCAAATTTTTCACAAATAAGATTTTCTTTAAATACTAAGTCATCTATAATCTCTTCAATTGTTCTTCGCATATAGCCATCTTCATCAACACATCCAATGATATACTTTCCTATCACATGTTCTTTTTTAGATAGTTTAAATTCTCCAAGCTGTAATTTTAAACTATCAAAATGTGTTTGTCCACCAACTATTGGAGATTTTTCGTGCATGTCTTCATTGGGTGAATTATTAGTATATAATTTATAGTCTGGAGTATCATCATCTGAAATATATTCATTAATATCAAAATCTTCTATAGAATTTAATGACTCAGTATCTTCAAAGTCATTCTCGTCTTCAAAGTCATTCTCGTCTTCAAAATTATCTGGAATTGCCTGGTCATCCAATGCTGGATTAGACTCAATTTCATCTTTAACTTTTTGCTCTATCTCCAAGGTAGACAATTCAATTAGCTTCATTAATTGAATTTGTTGTGGAGACAATTTCTGCTGTAATGATTGTTGTAATGATTGTTTTGGCATATGTTAAATTAAAATTCTATGTGTGAAGGAAATCTTGGAAATGGTATCACATCTCGAATATTAGACATTCCAGTAACAAATTGAACTAACCTTTCAAAACCCAAGCCAAACCCACTATGAGGGACTGTTCCAAATTTTCTAGTATCTAAATACCACCAAAGTTCGTCTTGAGAAAGATTCATCTGTTCCATTCTTTTTTGTAAAAATTTTAATCTCTCTTCACGCTGTGACCCACCAATAATTTCACCAATTCCAGGAAATAAAACATCCATAGCTCGGACTGTTTTATTGTCGTCATTCATTCTCATGTAGAATGCTTTTATATCTTTAGGATAATTTGTAATAATCACAGGGTTATCAAACTCTTTTTCAACTAAAAATCGTTCATGTTCTGATTGTAGGTCAATCCCCCAATCTTTTATAGGAAACTTAAATTTGTTTTTTTTATTTGGTTTTGATTGCTTTAATATTTTAAAAGCATCTGTATATGATATTGTGGTAAAAGATTTCGAAACTATCAACTCTAAAGATTCTAACAAAGACCTTTTGGAACGATTCTCTTTTTTCATGTTTTGTTCCTCTTTCTCTTTTCTTTCAGACAAAAAAGATATGTCCTCTAAATAATTTTCTAAAATAGAATTACACACATATTTTAGTAAATCTGTGGCCAATTTAATATTATCATTTAAATCTGCGAATGCTATTTCTGGTTCAATCATCCAAAATTCTGCAAGATGCCTAGATGTATTGGAATTTTCAGCTCTAAAAGTAGGCCCAAAAGTATATACCTTTGACAGACCTAATGCTCCTAATTCAGCTTCTAATTGACCAGAAACTGTTAAATTAGCTTCTTTACCAAAAAAATCTTGCATATAGTCAATATTTCCTTGTGGATCACGAGGAAGTTTATTAAGATTCAAATTAGTGACTTTAAACATTTCTCCAGCACCCTCTGCATCAGCACTAGTAATAATCGGAGTGTTGATATAATAAAAATTTCTAGAATTAAAAAAATTATGAATAGCAAAACTTAATGCATGTCTGATTCTAAAAACGGAACTAAACGTCTTTGTTCTAAATCTTAAATGAGCATTTTTTCTTAGAAAATCTAATGTGTGTTTTTTTGGTTGAATAGGATAATTTTCTGGATCTGATAATCCTAAAATAGTAATCTTTTTTGCAACTAATTCAAGAGCCTGTCCCTTTCCTGTGGATTTTAACAATTTACCAACAACAGTAATACTAGTACCAGTATTAATTTTTTTAAATACTTCATCCAGTAATACTTTGTCTTCAACTATAATTTGTAAATCTTTAATTGTCGATCCATCATTCAACATAATAAAAGCAACACTTTTACTACCACGCCTAGTTCTAACCCATCCAGATACTAAATAATCTTTATCAATATCTATATTTTCGAAAATTTGCTTAATAGTTATTCTATTCATAATTGTAAAGTTAATTTTTTAGAACCAAAGAATGTCTATTTAAATTTAATTATATTGCTTTTTTATTTTTTATTATGCACCAATGAAACATCCAAAAAATAATCTACTAAGTAAGATTAATTCTCCTAATGATTTAAAACTATTAAAAAAATCTGATTTAGAGACAGTCTGTATTGAACTTCGAAACTTTATTATTGATAGTGTATCTAAAAATGGTGGTCATTTTGGTGCAAGTTTAGGGGTTGTTGAACTCACAGTAGCACTGCACTATGTTTTTGATGCTCCTAATGATTTAATAGTATGGGATGTTGGTCATCAAGCATATGGGCATAAAATATTAACTGGTAGAAGAGATTTATTTCATACAAATAGAAAACACAAAGGAATTAGTGGCTTCCCAAAAATAAAAGAAAGTCTTTACGATTCGTTTGGCGTTGGTCACTCTTCAACTTCAATAGGTGCGTGTCTAGGGATGTCTGTTGCCTCAACAATTACAAATAAATTAAATCGGCAACATATTGCAATTATTGGAGATGGAGCTCTGACTGGTGGGCAAGCATTCGAAGCGTTGAATCATGCTGGAATTGAAAACTCTAATTTAATGGTTATATTAAACGACAACTGTATGTCAATTGACCCAAATGTTGGAGCATTAAAAGATTATCTTCTAAAGATTAGCACTTCTAAAACATATAACAAGATTCGAGATGAAATTTGGGATTTATTAGGAAATCTGAGTAAAATTGGAGATAGTGCTAAATCAATTGTTCAAAAAGTAGAACATGGCTTAAAAAGTGTTTTATTAAAACATAGTAATTATTTTGAGTCTTTAAATTTTAGATATTTTGGTCCAATTGATGGGCATAATGTAGAATTGTTAGAAAAAACGTTGCGAGATTTAAAAGATATACCTGGACCAAAAATACTACATTGCTTAACGACAAAAGGAAAAGGTTATGATTTAGCAGAAAAAAATCAAACTAAATGGCATGCTCCTGGAATTTTTGATAAAAACTCTGGTAAAATAACAATCAACAATCCTCATAGTAAATACACAAAATACCAAGATGTCTTTGGGAGGACAATTATAGAGTTGGCTAAAAAAAATGAAAAGATTATTGGTATCACTCCTGCGATGCCGTCTGGATCTTCTTTAAAATATATGATGGAAGAAATTCCTGAAAGAGCATTTGATGTAGGGATTGCTGAACAACATGCTGTTACATTTTCAGCTGGATTAGCAACACAAGGATTAATACCATTCTGTAATATCTATTCTACTTTCTTACAACGAGGATATGATCAATTAATCCATGATGTAGCATTACAAAAATTACATGTCGTTTTCTGCTTAGACCGAGCAGGATTAGTTGGGGAGGATGGAGCAACACATCAAGGTGTCTTCGATTTAGCATATTTGCGATGTATTCCTAATATCATTATCTCCGCCCCCTTAAATGAAATAGAATTAAGAAATCTAATGTATACAGCCCAATTAAAGCAAAAATATCCATTTGCAATAAGATATCCTAGGGGTCGTGGTGTTCTTATAAACTGGAAAAAACCTATGAAAAAAATTGAAATTGGCAGTGGAAAAATGATAGCTGATGGAAAAAAAATTTGTTTTATTTCTATTGGACATATTGGAAATGTAATTATTGATATTAATAATAGTTTACAAAAGACTAATTCTCCAGTCGGACATTGCGATATCCGTTTTTTAAAACCTCTAGATGAAAAATTACTGCATAGTATTTTTAAACAATATGAAATAATTATGACTCTTGAAGATGGATGTATAAAAGGTGGGTTGGGATCAGCAATAATCGAATTTGCTTCAGATAATGATTATGTTAAAAAAATTATTCGTTTTGGAGTGCCTGATTCATTTATTGAACACGGCACACAAGAAGAACAACGAAAAGAATGTGGCTATGATAAAAATTCCATTTTAAAAAGAGTAAAAGAACTACTATAGTTTATGCTCTTCCATAAATTTTGTTGTGTAATTACCATCAATAAACTCTTTGTGATTCATTAACTTCTGATGAAAAGGAATTGTAGATTTCACACCTTCAAGTACAAACTCACTTAATGCTCTTCTCATTTTAGCAATAGCTTCTTCTCTCGTTTGCGCAACAGTAATAAGTTTTGCTATCATCGAATCATAGTATGGTGGGATTTTATAACCAGTGTAAACATGTGTATCTACTCTTATTCCATGACCTCCCGGTTTATATACATTTGTAATCTCACCCGGACAAGGCATAAAGTTATTTTCAGAATCTTCTGCATTAATTCTACACTCTATAGCATGAAGTACAGGAAAATAATTTTTACCAGAAATGTTAATACCTGCGGCCACCTTAATTTGTTCGCAAATTAAGTCATAATTAATTACTTCTTCTGTTACAGGATGCTCTACCTGTATTCTGGTATTCATTTCCATAAAATAAAAATTTCGATTTTTATCTACTAAAAATTCAACTGTTCCAACACCTTCATATTTAATACTTTTTACTGCTTTAATTGCTGCATCTCCCATCTTATTTCTTAGTTTCTCTGTCATGAACGGAGATGGTGATTCTTCAACTAATTTTTGATGACGTCTTTGAATAGAACAATCTCTTTCTGATAAATGACAAGCATTTCCAGCTTGATCACCTACAACTTGAATTTCAATGTGACGAGGCTCCTCTATCAATTTTTCAATATACATATCATCATTACCAAAAGCTGCACTTGACTCTTGTTTTGCACTATCCCAAGACTTTTTTAAATCGGATTTATTCCACACTGCACGCATTCCTTTTCCTCCTCCTCCCGCAGAAGCTTTTAACATAACAGGATAACCCATTTCATCTGCTAATTTTTTAGCAATAGTGAAATCATCAATTACACCATCTGAACCAGGAATAACTGGAACCCCTGCTTTTTTCATAGTTTCCTTAGCAACCGCTTTATCTCCCATTTTATTAATCATCTCAGCAGATGCACCAATAAATTTAATTTCATGTTCTTCACAAATCTTAGAAAACTGAGCATTTTCTGCTAAAAATCCATAACCTGGATGTATAGCATCTGCATTAGTAATTTCAGCAGCTGATATAATTTTTGGAATACTTAAATATGAATTAATACTCTGAGGAGGACCTATACACACAGCTTCATCAGCAAATTTTACATGTAAACTTTCAGCATCTGCAGTCGAATAAACAGCTACTGTTTTAATACCCATTTCTTTACAAGTATTAATTATACGTAATGCAATTTCTCCTCTATTTGCAATTAATATTTTATTAAACATTTTATCTATTTTAATTAGGCTCAACTAGAAAGAGAGGCTGATCATACTCCACCGGTGACATATCGTCTATTAACACTTTAACAATTGTTCCTGAAACTTCAGATTCAATTTCATTAAATAATTTCATTGCTTCTACAATTCCAACAACTGATCCAATATCAATTTTGTCTCCTACATTAATAAATGGATCTTTATCTGGACTTGGCCTTCTATAGAATGTTCCAATAATAGGAGATTTGATAGTAAGGTAATTGTCATTAACAGGTAATTCTTGTTCAGTCTGTTTTTCACTAACTGGAACCTGAGTAACTGGAACCTGAGCAACTGGAGCTTGAGTAACTGGAGCTTGAGTAACTGGAGCTTGAGTAATTTGTGTTGCTATAGCTTCGGTAGTAATTTTACCTTTTGGGGGAGATTTAATACAAATTTTCACATCCCCAATTTCTAAGTCAACTTCCGTTGCACCAGATTTAGCTACAAATTTTATTAATTCTTGAATTTGTTTAAGATTCATATCTTGTTTATTTTTGTTTAAAAGTATGAAAAAAATGAAGTTTTTTTGCGAAAAAGAGGTATTTTTTGATAAAAAATGAAGTTTTTTTGCGAAAAAGAGGTATTTTTTGATAAAAAATGAAGTTTTTTTGCGAAAAAGAGGGGCTTTTTAATAGGACCACTTTAAATATATAGCGCCCCAAGTAAAACCACCACCAAAAGCTGCGAGTATTAAATTATCATTTTTCTTTAATTGACTTTCCCA
>PAVX01000005.1 GCA_002713285.1 Flavobacteriales bacterium | reverse complement strand
TTTGGTTAATATTTTGTCCGATAAACTTGTGGTCAGCGAGCTTATTCAAAATAATTATAATGTAAAATCTGTTATTGCAGAACTAAATTTTATTTTAGACGAGGTGAATCATGTAAAAATTATTTCTGAGTACGAGGTATTAATTAGTAAACTAGGCAATTCGGATTGTTTTAGTCAAATATCTAAAATAATTTATTCAGATTTATTAGGTATCAAAAAACATGCTAATAAATAAGCTACTGCTCCTGTCCCATAACATACTAAAGTTAAAATCCAGGCAATTCGTATCAATACAGGATCTATATTCAAATAATCACCAATACCTTCACAAACACCAAATACTACACCATTTTTTTTATTTCTATATAATCTTTTCTTCATTAATTTTAGTTGTCTAATAATTCATCAATCACTTTTTTCATCTCATCAAATTCTTTTCTTTCAAAGAGTCTTGTTAAAAATGCGATATCACCATTTTTATCAATAATAATATTACGAGTTACTCCCGCGTTTTTTTCTGCGAAAAGATGAAATATCTCTGAATTATAATCGGTGATGACTGGGTAGGTTATACCAGTTTTATTAATCATTAAATTAATCTCTTTTTTTCCCTGTCTTCTTCGTTCAGTGTCTTTAGCTAATCCAATTAATATGAACTCATTATTTTCATTGTATTTTCGCCATATTTCTTTTTCAATAAAGGGCATCTCTTTCATGCACACACTACACCAGCTAGCAGTAAATTGAAGCATGATAACTTTACCTTTATGTTGATCTAATTGAAATAATTGATTTTCATTTAGAGGGATGCTAAAATTTGGGGCTTTTGTGTTGACTTCTACAATATAACCTCTACTATCTTGGCTATATGCTATTAAGTATAAGAATAATAATAATGATAGTGCTTTTTTAATCAATTTGAATTCATTCTTGTTTTTAAATTAGTGTCCAAGGCATTTAAAAACGTTTGAGTATTCACATAGTGATCTTCAATTAATGCTTTGCCATGAATGCATAACGCTAAGTCTTTTGTCATGATTCCACTTTCAATAGTTTTTATACAGACATCTTCTAAAGTTTCACAAAATTGCACTAACTCTGGATTATTGTCTTTCTGTCCTCTAAAAATCAATCCTCTTGTCCATGCAAAAATTGAGGCTATTGGATTGGTAGATGTTTGTTTCCCTTGCTGATGTAGTCTATAATGCCTTGTGACTGTTCCATGAGCAGCTTCGGATTCCATAATATTGCCATCAGGTGTTAATAATACAGAAGTCATAAGCCCTAGTGAACCAAAACCCTGTGCTACTGTATCGGATTGGACATCTCCATCATAATTTTTGCAAGCCCAAACAAATTCGCCATTCCATTTCAGAGCTGATGCTACCATATCATCAATTAATCGATGTTCATATGTTAAATTTTTATTTTCAAATTTTGATTTAAATTCATTTTGATAGACTTCTTCAAATATATCTTTAAATCGTCCATCATAAGCTTTCAAAATTGTATTTTTTGTAGATAAATATAATGGCCACTCTTTTGACAAAGCTTTATTGAAGCAAGATCTAGCAAAACCATAAATAGATTCATCCGTATTATACATACTCATTGCTACGCCACCGCCATTTTTATATTCATACACATCCCATGTTGTTGTTTTTCCATTATCTTCTTCAAATACCATTTTTAACTTTCCAGATCCTTTAATTACTGTATCAGTTGCTTTATATTGATCTCCAAACGCATGTCTCCCAATACATATAGGCTTTGTCCAATTAGGAACTAAACGAGGCACATTATTACAGATTATGGGCTCTCTAAATACAGTACCTCCTACTATATTTCGAATTGTTCCGTTAGGAGACCTCCACATTTTAGTGAGATTAAATTCTTTAACGCGTTCTTCATCAGGAGTGATAGTAGCACATTTAATCCCAACATGGTATTTTTTTATTGCTTCAGCAGCATCAATAGTTACTTGGTCCCCTGTTTTATCTCTATTTTGAATACCTAAATCGTAATATTTTATATCGAGTTCTAGGTATGGAAAAATCAGTTTTTGTTTTATAAAATCCCAAATAATTCGTGTCATTTCATCTCCATCTAATTCTACAATTGGGTTATTTACAATAATTTTATTCATGTCATTTTAGTCGTTAGATTATATTTAATTTTAATTGTTCTTGAAGTAGTTTAATTTTATCATTTTTCTCAACTATATGCTTATATTTCTCTTCTTTTGTATGGAGCATATTTTTCTCATCGTTTTTTGATAGAGTTATGTTCAGTTTGATAAAATCATTTTTCAGCTCTTTTTTTAGAAAATCTAGTAAATCTAATTTTATTTCTTCAATTTCTGATTTTTCTGATAGACTTACAAGTTCGATAATTAATTCATTGTTGTTTTTTATTGGTGAATGTCTTTCAAATATATTATATAGATTAGTTTTTTGTTTGTCTTTTAGTTTTTGAGCAAATTGTTGCCATTTTTCTAACAGCGTATCTTCTGTCCAATCTTTTTTTTCTTTTTTTATTACTACTTCTTGACTTTCTTCCATAGATTCTAGTTCTTCGGTAATGCTAATCAGATTAGATTGTATTTTTTTTTCTAGTTTTTCTGNTTNATTNTCAGATGNTGTATNTGTTTGNATTTGCTTGTTCTAGNTTTTCNGNTTCATTNTCAGATGNTGNATNTGTTTGNATTTNCTTTTGTTNGATTTTAACTTCTTNTTCTTGTTNTANATNATNTTGATTNTGTNGATTTNTCTGTGTTTNNGGAATTTTCAGTTTTTTTTTAATGTCNATTTNAGTTATAGAACATANNTGCATAACACATAATTCAACCAGAAATCGTTGGTTGATGGATNGCTCATAATTTTGATCACATTCATTTAAACAGTTTAATGATAGTAGAATGTTTTCATGTGAAACCATTTGTGTTTGATTTACCANTTTTTCTATTATTTCTTTNTTCTCTTCAATTAGTTTNACAGTGTCGTTATTTTTNGCAGCTATTAGGTTTCTAAAGTGTGTAATTAATGCTCTGATAATTTCTTGTGTTGAAAATCCTTTTTTTACAACATNATTAACAATTTTTAGGCAATTNGGGATATCTTTTTTTAGAATATAATCAACNAATTTTATNGAAAATGANACATCCAACGANAGNAGTATATTAGCAACTTCTTGATAATCCCATTCTTTATCGAATAACGTATANATTCTGTCAAATATAGACAGNGAATCTCTTAAAGANCCGTCTGCTTTTTCAGCAATTAATTGAAGTGTATTTTGATCAACTTGAATATTCTCGTGTTTTGTGATTGTAAGTAAATAGTTGCTAATTTGATTATTAGATATTCTGTTAAAATCAAATATTTGACATCTTGAAAGNATGGTAGGGATAATCTTTTCTTTTTCAGTTGTTGCTAATATAAATATNCTATGTTTAGGNGGNTCTTCTAANGTTTTCAAAAAGGCATTAAAAGCAGCTTTAGATAACATNTGTACCTCATCAATGATATAAATTTTATATTTNCCTATTTGTGGAGGTACTTTAACTTGGTCTATTAAATTTCTAATATCATCNACACTATTATTAGAAGCTCCATCTAGTTCAAAAACATTATAATCAGATTGAGTATTGTCATTTACTAATGTTGCAAAAATTCTTGCACAGGTTGTTTTTCCAACGCCCCTTGGTCCACAAAAAAGATATGCATGCGCAANATGATTATTGTTAATNGCGTTGTTTAATGTTTTTGTAATGTGTTCTTGTCCTACAACATCAGAAAATTTCAGTGGTCTATATTTACGTGCAGAGACTAAGTATTCACTCATTGGTTTAATTCTAATTTAAAGTTAAAACATTCAATTATTATTATAATTACAAATTAATGAAAATAAAATATATTATCATCATTTATAAATTAACTTTGTTTATTACGATAGTAATCATTAAATTTGCGGTCCATTTTTGAGAAATATAATTTAACAAGTTTGGTATTATGAATAATTATGAAACAGTTTTAATCTTGAATCCCGTTCTTTCAGAAGATCAAGTTAAAGATTCTATGGAGAAATTTAAAACTTTACTATCTTCCTTTAAGGCGGAGTTGATTGCTAGTGAATTATGGGGGTTAAAAAAAATGAAATACTCTATTCAAAATAAGAAAACAGGATTTTATGTATTATTTCAGTTTAAGTCAAATCCTGCGACGATTTCTGATTTAGAAGTTGAGTTGAAAAGAGATGAAAGAATTATGAGATTTTTAACAGTAAGATTAGATAAGCATGCTGCTGAATATGCAGAAAAAAGAAGAAATAAAAAACAAGTAAAAGAGAAATGATTGAAATACAACAAAAACCAAGTAGTGAAGTTCGATTTTTAACTCCCCCGAAAGTAGAGTTAAATAACAAGAAAAAATATTGTCGATTTAAAAAGATGAAAATCAAATATGTGGATTATAAAGATCCAGATTTTTTAATGCGTTTTTTAAATGAACAAGGTAAACTTTTACCTAGACGTATTACTGGTAATTCATTAAAATTTCAAAGAAAAGTATCCCAAGCTGTCAAGCGTGCGAGACAAATAGCTCTTTTACCATATGTTTCGGATTTATTAAAGTAATTTTTATGGAAGTTATACTGAAAAAAGATATAGAAAATTTAGGATTCTTAGATGATGTAGTTAAGGTAAAAGCTGGATACGGCAGGAATTATCTTATTCCAAATGGATTAGCTGTACTTGCCACAACATCTGAAAAGAAAATTCTTCAAGAAAATCTTAAGCAGAAAGAGCAAAAAAATCAAAAGATTATTGAAGAACTTGATTCCGTTAAGACAAAAATAGAGTCATTAGAATTAAAGATTAAATCTAAAGTAGGAGAGGATCAAAAATTATTTGGATCTGTAACAACAGCATCTATTGCAGCAGAATTAAAAAAAGAAGATATTGATGTAGAAAAAAAATATATCATGATTAATGGAGTTAATATTATCAAAACAATTGGTTCATTTTCTGCTACTATTAGATTACATAGAGGATTAACTGCTAACTTATCATTCGAGGTGGTAGCAGAAAAGGCATAGTGACATAATTAATATATTTTAGTGTATGTTTGATTTTGAAATGATAAAATCTTTTTACTCATCTTTGGATGATAAATTAACAAATCTGACAAAGCTTATCAATAGGCCTCTTACACTGACAGAAAAAATTTTATATACCCATTTAGAGATATTACCAAATCAGCCTTTTGTTCGAGGAGAATCTTATGTTGATTTTTTGCCTGACAGAATTGCCATGCAAGATGCAACTGCTCAAATGGCTTTGTTGCAATTTATGCAAGCTGGAAAAAGTCAGGTGGCTGTACCCACTACAGTGCATTGTGATCATTTAATTCAAGCTAAATTAGGAGCAAAACAAGACTTAGATTTTGCAATTAAAAATTCTAGTGAAGTATTTAATTTTCTATCATCAGTATCTAATAAATATGGTATAGGATTCTGGAAACCTGGTGCTGGGATTATTCATCAAGTAGTTTTAGAAAACTATGCTTTTCCAGGCGGAATGATGATTGGTACAGATTCTCATACTGTTAATGCTGGAGGACTAGGAATGATTGCTATTGGTGTTGGTGGTGCGGATGCTGTAGATGTAATGGTGGGCATGCCTTGGGAATTAAAGTTTCCTAAATTGATAGGTGTAAAATTAACTGGTAAATTAAATGGCTGGTCATCTCCAAAAGATGTCATTTTAAAATTAGCGGGTATATTAACTGTTAAAGGTGGTACTGGATCTGTAGTTGAATATTTTGGGGATGGTGCAACATCACTTTCATGTACTGGAAAAGGAACTATTTGTAATATGGGTGCAGAAATTGGTGCAACTACATCAACATTTGGTTATGATGATAGTATGGATCGTTATCTTAGATCTACTGGCAGATCAGAAATTGCAAGTTTAGCGAATAATGTGAAACATCATTTAACCGGAGATCCAGATGTGTATCGCAATCCAGATCTTTATTTTGACCAAGTTATAGAAATTGATTTATCGACATTGGAGCCCCACATTAATGGACCTTTCACTCCTGATTTAGCAACGACTATATCACAGATGAAAGAAAAAGCACATAATCATAACTGGCCATTAGATATTAATTGGGCATTAGTTGGATCTTGCACAAATTCTTCTTACGAAGATTTAACAAGAGCATCTTCAATTTTAAGTGATGCGTTAAATAAATCAATAACACCAAAAGCAACTTTAGGTATAAATCCTGGATCTGAACAAGTTCGTTATACAGCTGAAAGGGATGGTTTAATGGATATTTTTAACTCTTTTGAATCTACTAAAATTTTTACCAATGCTTGTGGCCCTTGTATTGGACAATGGGCGCGATCAGGTGCTGAAAAAAAAGAAAAAAATTCTATTATTCATTCATTTAATCGTAATTTCTCAAAAAGAGCTGATGGTAATCCTAATACACATGCATTTGTAGCATCTCCTGAAATGGTGGTTGCAGTAGCTATTTCAGGTAGATTAGACTTTAATCCAATAACAGATTATTTAATTAATGATGATGGTAAAGAGGTTCAATTAAAAGAACCTAAGGGAGTAGAATTGCCAAAGAATGGATTTGCTGTTGAAGATAATGGTTATCAAGCTCCAGCTAAAGATGGCTCAGATGTTGAAGTAGTGATCAAACCCAATTCAGAAAGATTACAAGTCTTACAGCCATTTAGTGTTTGGGATGGTCAAAACATGAATAATGTAAAGTTATTGATTAAGACAAAAGGGAAATGTACAACTGATCATATCTCTATGGCTGGACCATGGCTTCGTTTTAGAGGTCATTTAGAAAATATTTCAAATAATTGTCTAATAGGTGCGGTTAATGCATTTAATGATAAAGTCAATTCTATTAAAAATCAATTAACAAACTCATATAACGAAGTGCCTGTAGTTGCTAAAATGTATAAAGATAAAGGCATACAATCGGTAGTGATAGGAGATCATAATTATGGAGAAGGTTCTTCTAGAGAGCATGCTGCTATGGAGCCTAGATTTTTAGGAGTTCGAGTGGTATTAGTGAAATCTTTTGCACGAATTCATGAAACTAATTTAAAAAAGCAAGGGATATTAGCATTAACTTTTTTAAATGAAAATGATTATGATAAAATAATGGAGGATGATATTTTTAGCTTTATTGATTTAGATCAGTTTTCTGAAAACAAAAATATTACTATTCTTCTTTCACATATTGATGGTAGTCAAACAAAAATACTAACTCATCATACTTACAATAAAAACCAAATTGAATGGTTTAGAGCAGGTTCAGCATTAAATAAAATAAAAGAAAATGTATCTTAAGTATGTTTTCTTTTTAATCACTACTTCTATTTTTTCTCAATCATTTGACCCATTAGAACTCAATATTATTTATATAGAACCTGAATCACCTAATGATATTTATTCTATTCATTCCAATAGCATAAAACCCTATGTTTATACACTAACACCAGATTTGTTAAGTTTAAATGTTAATGAGCGAAAGCAAAAATTTATTGCCTTGATTTTACCGTCTATATTAATTGAAAAAGCTAAAATAGAACATATGTATAATTATGTTTATACCAATTTTGACAATATCACTCTGAACAATCAAACAAAAGTAATATATGATTATTGTAAGTGTACCGATCGAAATAAATTATTAGCATGTTTAGCAAATCAGCCAAATTCAGTTATAATTGCTCAAGCTGCCCTTGAATCTGGGTGGGGAACTTCTCGATTTTTTTTAGAGGGGTTTAATTTATTTGGGATCCATACATATAATTTAAATGACTCTAAGATGAAAGCAAAGGGTTCAGGTGATTTAGCAATTTATGTCAAAAAATATGATAGTCTTTTAAATTCTATATCCAATTACTTACGTACCTTAGCGACCGGTTATGCATATGATGAATTTAGAAAGAAAAGATTGGAGCTTGTAGATTGGAAAGAAATGATACAATATTTAGATCAGTATTCAGAGAGAAGAGAATTATATATTGATGATCTTGAGTCAATTATTGATTATAATAATCTTTGTAAATATGATACTTTAGAACTTGATGTGCAATGAGCTTAGAGATAAAAAATAAAAAAGAAGTATTTGCGTGGTCTATGTATGATTTTGCTAATCAACCATTTACAACATTAATTGTTACATTTATTTTCAGTGCTTTTTTTACTGAATCTTTAGCAGCAAACAATCAAGAAGGAACATATTTATGGTCATTAGGTATTGCAATAACTGCTATTTTTGTTTCTATAACTTCTCCTATTTTAGGTGCTTTAGCGGATGCTGGTGGCTATAGAAAATTCTTTTTAATATTCTCCTCATATTTATGTGTAGCAGCAACAATTTGTTTATATTTCTTTAAGCCGGGTCAAACATTTGATATTTTAGGTTTAAATATAGACGTTGCTATTCTAGCATTAATTACATTTATTATAGCTAATATTGGGTTTGAATTTGGTACAGTATTTTGTAATTCGTATCTATCAGATCTTTCTACAAAAAAAAATATAGGTAAAATATCTGGATATGCATGGGGGTTAGGTTTTGTTGGAGGGTTGATTTCATTAGCGATATCATTCATTTTACTTGATTTAAATAATGTTGATAATATAAGATTCATCAATTTGTTAGTGGCGGGGTGGTTTGTATTATTTAGTATCCCTACTTTCTTTTTGGTCAGCGATAGAAAACCAGAGCGAGGTATTCAAAAACATTTTAAACAATCATTATCTTCTATAAGAGATTCGTTTAACAATATCTCTAAACATAAATCTATTCTTAGATTTTTACTTGCGCGGTTATTTTATAATGATGCTCTAATAACCATATTTGCTTTTGGTGGTATATATGCTGCTGGTACTTTACAATTTAGTTTTAATGAAATCTTAATTTTGGGAGTTGTATTAAATATATCTGCATGTATTGGGTCATTTTTGTTTGGTTTTCTTGAGGATAGAATTGGTGTTAAAAAGATGCTAACCATTACTTTATGGGCATTATTTTTCGCAACCATATTAGCTTTTTTAGCTCCTTTATTAACAAATTATAATCAATTAATTACTCCCAAAACATTATTTTGGGTTGCTGGTGTTATCATTGGATTAATGCAAGGCCCTAATCAATCAGGCAGTCGATCTTTAATGGCTCGATTAACTCCAGAAGATAAAAAAAATGAATTTTTTGGATTCTATGCTTTTTCTGGTAAAGCCACGGCATTTATTGGCCCTTTATTTTTTGGTATTTTAACGCGTATATTTGAAACACAACAAGCAGGCTTAGTTATTATATTTATATTTTTTTTGATTGGGATTGTTATCTTTCGACCTCTTGAAATTTCAGATCAATATATGAATGATGAATAAAAATTTTGACATTATAGTTGTAGGTGGGGGTTTAGTTGGGTTGTCTACTGCTTTTAAAATACAAGAGAAATTCCCTGCTAAGCGAATTTTGTTACTTGAAAAAGAGAAGTCATTAGCGCTTCATCAAAGTGGCAGGAATTCAGGAGTATTACATTCTGGATTATATTATACACCTGGTTCTTTAAAGTCTAAAAACTGTGTTCAAGGACGTCGTGAATTGGTAGATTTTGCAAAAAAACATAAAATCAAACATGATGTTTGTGGTAAATTAGTTGTTGCAACTAACAAAAAAGAAACAGATGCATTAGATTCGCTTTTTAATAGAGGTCAAGAAAATGGATTAAGGAATTTACAAATGCTTAATCAATATGAGATTAAGGAGATAGAACCGTTTGTTGTTGGTCTAGGAGCGATATTGGTGCCAGAAACAGGTGTTATAGATTATAGGCACGTTGCTAAGACATTAGCCTTTTTAATAACTTCAATTAATCCAAATAGTAAAATATTAATGGATTCAGAAGTGATAGATTTCATAGATAGAGAATCATTATCTACTGTAATGACGAGATCTGATCAGTTTTATTGTAAAAATATTATTTTTTGTGCTGGTTTATTTGCTGATCGTTTAGCACAAAAAGAGAATGTCAAGTTAGATCTTAAGATTGTTGGTTTCAGAGGTGATTATTATGTCTTGACAGATGAAGCAAAGCATAAGGTAAAAAACTTAGTTTACCCAGTTCCTAATCCAGAATTTCCTTTTCTAGGAGTTCATTTTACTAGAATGACTACAGGTGAAATAGAATGTGGGCCAAATGCTGTATTTACATTCAAAAGGGAAGGTTATGACAAACTAGATTTTAGTATTAAAGACACTTTAGATGCTTTAAATTATATTGGAACATGGAGATTATTTAAAAATCACTGGAGATTTGGATTAAATGAATTAGTAAAGGCTTCGTCAAAAAGAGTTTTTTTAAATCATTTAAGGAGACTTATTCCATCATTAAACATGAACGATATTGTGCCAGGTCGATCAGGTGTTAGAGCAATTGCGTTAGGACAAGATGGAGATGCGATTGATGATTTTAAGATTATTTCAATTGGTAAGAATATACATGTTTTAAATGCTCCATCACCAGCTGCTACAGCATGTTTGTCAATAGGCGAAACTATTGCTCAAGAATTTTTACAACATCACAATTAAGATTTTCCAGTATAATTCGTTGGATTTATTTTTTTTAGCTCTTGTTTGATTTTTTCAGATACTTTTAGAGATTCAATAAATTTTTCAATATGTATTGATTTTATCTTTTTATTTTGACGAGTTAATTCTTTAAGCTTTTCATATGGATTTTTAATTCCTTCTCTTCTTAGTATTGTTTGGATGGCTTCTGAGATAATGACCCAATTATCATTTAATTCTTCTTCTATTTTTTCTTTATTAACAAGTAGTTTATTTAGACCTTTCATAATTGCTTTATAAGAAATAATGGTATGTGCTATAGGAACTCCCAAGTTTCTCATGACTGTCGAGTCAGATAAATCTCGTTGTAATCTTGATATCGGTAGCTTCTCAGATAAATGTGTCAATAATGCATTTGCAACTCCTAAATTACCTTCTGCATTTTCAAAATCAATAGGATTGACTTTGTGAGGCATAGCAGATGATCCCACCTCATTTTTATTTATTTTCTGGTTGAAATAGTTCATTGATATATATATCCATATATCTCTACACAAATCTATTAAGATAGTATTGATTCGTTTTATGGCATCTAATTGAGAAGCTAGATTGTCATAATGTTCGATTTGTGTTGTGGGGTAAGATCGTTTGAGACCAATATTTTTTAAAAAATCTTTAGCAAATTTATGCCAATCTTGTTTTGGATATGAAGCATAATGTGCATTTAAATTCCCTGTTGCACCTCCAAATTTTGCGGAATGAGGAATTTTTAATAATTGATTTAATTGTTCTTCAATACGCACTTTAAAAACACTAATTTCTTTCCCTAATTTAGTAGGAGATGCAGGTTGTCCATGTGTTCGAGCTAGCATCGGAATATTTTTCCATTTTTTACTTAATTCATATAACATTTTAATTAATGAATTAAGTTCTGGATATAGACAATTTTCCAGTGCGTCCATAAGTAATAGTGGAGTTGCTGTATTATTAATGTCTTGAGATGTTAGTCCAAAGTGGATAAATTCTTTACCAGTTTGTAATTTTAATTTATCAAATTTTTCTTTTATAAAGTACTCTACCGCTTTCACATCATGATTTGTAACAGATTCAATATTTTTGATTCGCTTGATATCTTTTGTGTCTATTGCAGATGCTATTGTCCTGATATTTGCTAACTCTTTTTTCTTTATATTTTTTAGCTCGGGCAATCCCATTTCACACAAACTAATAAAGTATTCAATTTCTATGTATACACGATATTTTATTAATGCTGATTCAGAAAAGTAATTGTTTAATTCTTTTGTTAATTTGGAGTATCGACCATCAATTGGAGAAATATTATGAAGACTATTATTCATATAATTTATATGTTAAACGCAAATTTAATAAAAAGAAATTAGCTATATACTAAATTGTAGATATATAGTATATTTATAGTTGTGGGAGATATATTTATTTTTTTCATTGTATTTACATTACTGATTTTAGGATTTATTGGTGCTATTTTACCAATTATACCAGGTCCTATTCTTACTTATCTCGGTTTACTCTTGGTCCATTTATTTACAGAATTAACTTTCTCTACCACGGAATTGGTTTTATATGCTATTATTACAATACTCGTTTTTTTATCAGATTATATTCTTCAATTTATAGGTGTTAAAAAGTTTGGTGGTGGCAACTATTCTATTTATGGAACAATTATTGGTGTTATTGCGGGTTTATTTTTTCCTCCTATTGGCTTGATAATCGGACCTTTCATAGGCGCTTTTGCTGGGGCATTGATGGATAATAAAAGAAATAATGAAGCAATGGTTATTGCTTTTGGTGCGTTAATTGGATTTGTTTTCGGTTCATTTATTAAAATAGTTTATTCACTAGCCATTATTTATATAGTTATCGATAAATTAGTAACTTTGAGCTAGGTTATTTAATTATTTATTTATGTCAAAAATCACATTTTCTATTTCTGAGTTGATAGAGCAAGCTTGGACGAAATTTAAGGAACAACCTTTTCTTTGGGTTAGCATTACTATTATTACTATAATTGTTGGATATCTTGGTGGTGGTTTAGACATGGACCCTGAAACATTCGAGACAACCTTCAACCCAATTGGTTTTATTGCTAGNTTATTAAGTTTGTATTTGAGTGCATCTGTAACACTTATGTGTATTCGCTATATGCGTGGTGANTCAATTTCTTTCAATGATTTATTAGCTATTGATTTCCGAACATTTATTCATTATTTTATTGCTACGATAGTTTCTGCTATGTGTGTGATAGTGGGCTTTTTATGCTTTATCTTACCTGGAATTTATATCATGTCTCGATTAATTTTCGTGCAGTATCTTGTGGTTGATAAAAAAATAAGTTTTGATCAGGCGATTAAAGAAAGTTGGAAAGTTTCAGATGGGTATGCTTTAAATTTCATTGGATTTCTGTTTGCTATATTCTTTTTAATTATTGTAGGGTTTCTTGCTTTTTTAATTGGAATTTTNGTTGCTATACCAATTACCAGTCTTGCATCCGCTCAACTATATTTATTATTNACTAATCAAAAAAACGTCACATTTTAATTGTTNNTTATTTCTTTATAAGATGGTATATGTTTAAGGAATGTAATCTTTGAATTTTTGAATTGAAAGCANTAGTGNTGTTTNCCATTTGTAATAAGAATATATTTTGCATTNAGTNTTTTTTGATATGCAATTGTTTGATTAAATGANTCNGAGTTTANANTAATTTTACTTGATTTACATTCAACNANTAATAAAGGATTNCCATTTTGATCATTGCAGACGATATCACATCTTTTTTTGATGTTGTTAATTTCATTTTTTTTTTCAATAGCCATTAAAGAAGTTGGATACCCTTTTTCTGTATTTAAATAGTGAATAATATTTTGACGCACCCATTCTTCAGGTTGTTTTCGNACATATTTTTTACGTACGATATCAAAAATATATTCTTTACCATCTTCTATTTTTGTTTTCATTTATTAAAACAGTTTGNAAATAGTAATTTAATTATTTTTATCTTCATATTATTAAATAAATAATGAATATTCAAAATCTATTAGATTCTATTAAGAANAGAAATTTATCTCATTCAAATTACATTTTGTTTGGAGAAGAAGAGTTTTTTATTGATAAAATTGANGCTTCATTTCTAAATCATACAATTCCTCAAGAAGAAAAGGTTTTTAACCAAAAAGTATTATATGGTAAAGAAACAAATGTTCTGTCTTTAATTACTACTTTAAAATCATTTCCAATGATTGGTTCTCATCAATTAATTATATTGAAAGATGCGGATAAGATGGATAAAATACATGAGTTAGAAAAATATTTTCAGAATCCAATTGNAACTTCAATATTTGTTATTTGTTATAAAAAGAAAACTATTGATAAAAGAAAAAAGTGGGTTAAACTATTCCAAAAATCCGGTTTCTTATTTGAAAGCAAAAAAATATATGATTATCAAATTTCTAAATTAATTCAGATAGATTTAAATGATAAAAATTTAAAAATTGAAAAATCTGCAGAAGCTTTATTGGTTAGTCATTTAGGAATCAATTTGTCAAAAATTTCTAATGCTATAACTAAGTTGTCAAGAATAGTNTCAGATAATNTCATTAGTGTNTCAGATGTGCAAGACCACATAGGAGTTCACAGAGAATATAATAATTTTGAATTACAAAATGCTTTAGGAGAAAAAGATACAAATAAGATTATTTCAATTATGTCTTATTTTTCNAGTAATCCAAATAATTTCCCATTACCACCAATTATTGGNGCGTTATTTTCTTTNTTTTCTAAATTNTTAATAATTCATTCATTNAATTCGGTTTCNGANAAGGCTATTGCNCAGAAACTTAATATTCATCCTTATTTTTTAGCTAATTATAAAAAAGGTTGTTCTAATTATTCTTTTGATAATTGTTTAAGAATAGTATCAGTTTTAAAAAAATATGATTTAAAGTTTAAGGGCATTCAATCTAATGGTTCGAACGATCTTTTAAAAGGATTAATTTTTGATATTCTTTTTTATTAATTTTTATTTAAGATAGTCGNGTTATTCAAAAGGTTATAATATCTTTNCTGTTCATAAAAATAAAATATTGATTTCGAGGTTNATTTTCATATTATTTCTTTGTCAGCTTCATCTGTTTTCACAAAATGGAACTTTGAGGGGTATTGTTTATGATGATATATTGGAGCCTGCAATGGGTGCTACGATTTTAATCCAAGATTCTGACTTATATGCTGTTGCAGATATTAATGGTCTGTTTATTATTCCAGATCTTCCTTTTGGAAATTATCAAATAAGTGTAAGCTATATTGGTTATACTACACAATTTATAGATGTANCAATTCAAGAAAAAAATCCAGATCTTCTAAAAATTTATTTAAAAGAAGAAACTACTCAATTACAAAATATTAATCTTAATGCAGAAAGAGAGGAGAGAAAAAAGGAAGTGAATGTTTCAGTACTGAAATTAACCACTAAAACAATTAAAAAATTACCAGGTATTGGTGGTGAGCCTGATGTTGCACAATTTTTACAAGTTTTACCGGGAGTAGTATTTACTGGTGATCAAGGTGGTCAGCTTTATATACGTGGTGGAGCACCAATTCATAATAAAGTATTATTAGATGGAATGACTATTTATAGCCCGTTTCATTCTATAGGGTTCTTTTCTGTATTTGACACAGATTTAATCAAAAANGTGGATGTATATACTGGGGGTTTTGGTGCTCAGTATGGTGGGCGTATTTCTTCTATTATGGATATTCAAACAAGAGATGGTAATAAAAAGGAATTAGCAGGAAGATTNTCAGCTAANACTTTTGCGAGTAAATTATTATTGGAAGGACCCATTTTCAAATCATTGGAAAATGGTATTTCTAATTCTTTNATTNTAAGTGCNAAAACATCTTATTTAAATAAGACATCAGAATCATTTTATTCTTATTTAGTAGATGATGGATTNCCATATTCATTTTCNGACTTTTATGGNAANTTATCNTTTTTTAGCAAGAATGGNAGTAAAGTGAATCTATATGGATTTGGTTTTAATGATAACGTCAACTATCTCAATTTAACTGAATTAGGTTGGTTAACATATGGNTTTGGAACTAATATAGTACTTATACCTTCTTCAGCNAAAATGTTAGTCGAAGGTAAAATGGCATATTCAAAATATGATATATTTCAGCAAGATTTTGGTTCGCCGCGGAANAATAGTGCTATCGATGGNTTTAACCTGGGCTTAGATTTNTCTTATTTNATTTCTCAAAAGCATCAAACAAAGTATGGGGTTGAAATTTTAGGTTATACAACACAATTAAACTTTAGAAACTCAACNGGAACTTTAATTGACNTNCCNGATCATTCAACAGAATTTGCGGGATATATTAATTANAACTATAAAGGAACTAGATTAATACTTGANCCAAGTATTAGAATNCAAAATTATACTTCTCTGGGAGAAACATCAATTGANCCCAGAGTGGGATTAAAATATAATTTAAATGAAAACCTGAGGATTAAAGGGTCATTTGGTTTATTCTCTCAAAACTTAATATCAACATCTAGTGAACGNAATGTTGTTAATTTNTTTTCTGGATTTTTATCTAGTACAACNAGTTTGCCAGAATATTTTCAGGGTGATGANATTGAGTCAGCTCTACAGAAATCTACACATTATATTATTGGGTTTGAATATGACCTGAATAATAATATTGATATTAATGTAGAAGGATATATTAAAGAATTTTCTCAGTTAATTAGTGAAAATAATAATCAAATTTTTGAAGATACTCCAGAGTTTGAAGATGAGCCTGATTATTTAAAGAAAGAATTTATTATTGAAAAAGGAATAGCCACCGGTATTGATGTTTTATTAAAATATATTAGCGATAGAATAAGCCTATGGACAGTATATTCTTTTGGGGTTGTAGAAAGAGAAGATGAACTTCAAATTTATTCTCCTCATTATGATCGTAGGCATAATTTTAATTTTGTTTTTTCTTATTTGTTCGGCAAAGAAAAAGATTGGGAATTTGGTTTACGCTGGAATTATGGGTCAGGATTTCCGTTTACCAAAACTCAAGCTTATTATGAAGAACTTAATTTTGATAATGGCCCAAATACTAATATTAATAATTTGAATGGTAATTTAGGTATTATATATTCAGATTTAAATTCAGGCAGATTACCTGATTATCACAGATTAGATGTTTCACTTAAAAAAACATCAAATTTAGATAAATATGGTATTTTAGAATGTTCTCTGGGTGTTACGAATATATATAATCGAAATAATATTTTTTATTATGATAGAATTGATGCAGTTCGTGTTGATCAATTACCGATTATCCCAAGTGTTGGTTTAAATTGGATCTTTTAAAATAGATTTTGGGTATTAATTGTTATATAATCCTTATAGTTTTGTAAATTCGGGAAACATTTCTACAATGTCTAGATCTAAATTTATTTTTGTAACCGGGGGTGTCACCTCGTCTTTAGGAAAAGGTATTATTGCGTCTTCTCTTGGTAATCTTCTTCAATCTAGAGGTTATAATACTACTATTTTAAAATTAGATCCTTATTTAAATGTTGATCCAGGAACTTTGAATCCCTATGAGCATGGAGAATGCTATGTAACCGAAGATGGTGCAGAAACAGATTTAGATTTGGGGCATTATGAAAGATTTTTAAATATACCTACTTCACAACTTAACAATGTAACTACAGGTAGTATTTATAAAAACGTGATAGAACGAGAAAGAAAAGGTGACTTTTTAGGTAAAACAGTGCAAGTAATTCCTCATATAACAGATGAAATTAAAAATCGTATTCAATTATTAGAGGATCAAAATAAATTTGATATTATTATTGTTGAAATAGGAGGTACAGTTGGTGATATAGAGTCTTTACCATATATAGAAGCATTAAGACAATTTAAATTTGAACGAAAAAATGATGTTGCTGTTATACATTTAACTTTGTTACCTTTTTTAGCATCTACAGGAGAGCTTAAAACAAAGCCAACACAACATTCTGTAAAAACGATGTTGCAATCTGGAGTTCAGCCAGATATTATTGTATGCAGAACAGAACACGAATTAACCGAGAGTGTTAAGCAAAAAATTGCATTATTTTGTAATGTTGATTACCAATCAGTAATAGAGTCTATTAATGCTGAAACAATATATGAAGTTCCATTATTAATGTTAAATCAAAATTTGGATTCTGTCGTTGCTGAAAAATTAAGTATTAAAAAAATAAATAATATCAATAATTCTATTTGGTTAAAAAGATTACAAAAATTCAAGAATGCTAATCAAGAATTAACAATTGGTATCATTGGAAAATATGTAGAATTAAAAGATTCGTATAAATCGATTTATGAATCTTTAATACATGCTAGTGCTTTTCTTGGGAAAGGTATTGCAATTAAATGGATACATTCAGAAAAAATAAGTAGTCAAAATATTGCCGATCAAATTTCAAATTGTAATGGTGTGATTATTGCTCCAGGATTTGGTGATAGAGGTATAGACGGAAAGATTATTGCTGTTCAATATATTAGAGAAAATAAAATACCTTTTTTAGGCATTTGCTTAGGAATGCAAATAGCGGTGATTGAATTTTTTAGAAATGTATGTGGTTATAAAAATGCTCATTCTTCTGAAATGAAGCCAGACACAAAATATCCGATCATAGATTTAATGAAAACACAAATAGATGTTCTTGATAAAGGTGGAACTATGAGATTAGGAAGTTATAGTTGTAAGTTAAATAAGAATTCTAAATGTTATGCTGCTTATAAAAATGAATATATAAAAGAGAGGCATCGTCATCGATATGAGTTAAATAATACATATATAGATGATTTAGTGTCAAAAGGGATGATGTTAGTTGGCTATCATGAACCATTAAATTTAGTTGAAATTATTGAACTTCCCAATCACCCTTGGTTTGTTGGTGTTCAATTTCATCCAGAATATCAAAGTTCTTTTATAGATCCACATCCTCTTTTTGTGTCTTTTATTAATGCAAGCTTATTAAATTGATAATTATGGAACAAAAAGGTTTTGATGGTAATTTTTTTATTGGCATGTTCTTGATTTTTGGTATTTTAATTTGGGTTAATTTAACCCAAATGCCTAGTGCTATAAATTCAGAAAATAGTGTTTCTATTAACTCTAAGGAAATTCCGGAAAACAAGAATCAAATAAAGCAAATCGATATAGATGCAGCTGATGATAAAATATTTAGGAAACAACATTCTCATCAATATCAGGAAGAAATATATGAAATTTCTAATGATCTAATTGTTCTTAAATTATCAAATTATGGAGCTTCTATCAAAGAGGTTGTATTAAAAGAATACTACACTCATGATTCTCTTCCTTTAAAGCTTATTCAGGATTTGGATTTTAATTTTTCTTTTTTTTCAACAACACAAAAAATGAATACAGACACGCTCGTATTTCAAAGTATTGATCAAAGTGACACTAAAATTATTTTTCAATTTCAAGATGAATTAAAAAATAGCATTTCATTTATATATGAATTATTAGCTGATAGTTATGAAGTTGATTTTCAAGTTTTAATAAGCGAAGGCAGTAGTTATCTTGAGCCAGATAAGCTGATGTGGTCTCAAAAAATCAATCAACTTGAAAAAAATATTGATAATGAACGGAACTCTACTACTATTAATTATTCTTTTAATAATAAATCTTCAAAACAATTGTCTTTAATGAAGGATGTTGAAAAAACTATTGAGTCGCCTGTTTGGATTGCTAACAAGCAACAATTTTTTTCTACTATTATTTATTCCGAAGAATCATTTGATTCGGCAGTCATTCAATCTAATAAACCTGATGAAAATGACGATAGCTTCGTAAAAACACTGCAGTCAGAATTTTCTATTGATTATGATAATCAAAATAATCAGTATTTATTTAATCTTTATTTTGTGCCTAACAAGTATTCTTTACTTAGTTCTTTTGATAGAGGTTTTGAATCTTTAGTTCCTTTAGGGTGGGGTATTTTTGGTTGGGTGAATAAGTTTTTGGTGATACCGATGTTCAATTTTTTAGAAAATTTCGGATTCAATTATGGTATTATTATACTAATTATTGCTATTGTTATTAAAATAATTTTATTTCTTCCCACAAAGAGCTCATACTTATCAATGGCTAAGATGCGTGTTCTAAAACCAGAGATTGATGCAATTAATGACAAAATTGAAGATCCGATGCAACGTCAACAGGCTCATATGAACTTATATAGAAAAACAGGTGTGAATCCATTAGGCGGTTGTTTGCCGATGTTGTTGCAAATGCCAATTCTTATAGCTTTATTTAGATTTTTTCCAGCTTCAATTGAATTAAGACAACAGCCATTTTTATGGGCAGATGACCTCTCAAGTTATGATTCGATTTTGGATTTAGGGTTTAATATTCCTTTATATGGTGACCATATTAGTTTGTTCGCATTATTAATGACTTTAGCTACAGCTTTACAAATGATGTATTCTAATCAGATGTCTTCTAGTAATGCTCAAATGCCACAAATGAAATATGTTATGTATACTATGCCTATTATATTTTTATTTGTCATGAATAATTACTCGTCTGCGTTAAGTTATTATTATTTTTTAGCTAACTTAATTACGTTTGGTCAACAAGCATTAATAAGACGAAGTATAGATGACAAAAAGCTTTATGCTATGTTACAGGCAAATAAAAAAAAGCCAGTAACAAAATCAAAATTTCAACAAAGATTAGAGGAATTAGCAAGAAAAAATCAAAATAGATAGGCATGAAATTACATGTTGTATTATTTATCTTCTTATTGTTTAGTTGTTCACAAAAACATATCATAGTCAATCATAATACATTGTCTCCAATTTTAATCATGAATCGAACAGCTTGTTATGGTACTTGTCCTCAATATAGTATTAGTCTATATGACAATGGTTTAGTTAGGTATGAAGGTAAAATGTTTGTGGATAAAATTGGTTGTTTTACTGCTACGATTTCCTCTACATTAATCGATGATTTCAAATCAGCATTATATGATGTCAAATTTTTTGAGTTTAAAAATGAATACGATGCTTATGTTACAGATGTGCCTTCTGTCATTTTAGAAGTCACCTTAGATACTAAAACACATAAAGTTGTGGATCGATTTAATGGACCTGTGGAGTTAAAAAGACTTCACAAACAGATTGATAGTATTGTAAATAATATACAAGAATGGACGGAATGTAATTAAGAAGTTAGTATAATAAATCTGTCAGTTTACCACATTGATCTAATCTTACTCCTCTGTCTGTCATTTTTACAGTACAGCATTCATATTTGTCATCATGTTCTAAAAATAGCACATATTTATTATGTGCTGCTTCTTCCAAAAAAAGTTTTTTTTCTTTCAATGTGATTAATGGTTGTGTATCATAACCCATTACATATGGTAATGGAATATGCCCAATAGATGGTAATAAGTCTGCGGTAAACACTAATTTTTTATCACCTACACTAATAATAGGAATCATTTGTGCGTCAGTATGTCCATAAAAAAAACGAACTTCTATATTGTGATATAAATTACCTTCATTGATGAATATTAATTTATTTTGGTTTTTTATTAGTTCAAAATTTTCTTTTAAAAATGATGCTTTTTCTCTTTTATTTGGATTGTTAGCTAATTTCCAATGAACTTTGTTAGTTAAGTGTTTAGCATTGTTAAAAAGTAATTCATATTTATTATTTTTTTTAATTATAGCTCCACCACAATGATCAAAATGTAGATGCGTGAAAAAAACATCGGTGATTTGATTAGGCTTAATATTAATTTGACTCAAAGATTTCAACAAACTATCTTCTCCATGTAAATAAAAATATTGAAAAAACTTCTTACTTTGTTTATTTCCAATTCCTGTATCGATCAGTATTTTTTTATCATCGAATTCAACTAATAGACATCTCATGGACCAAGAGCACATGTTATTTTTGTCTGCAGGATTTGTTTTTGACCAAATTGTTTTAGGAACAACACCAAACATAGCTCCGCCATCTAATTTAAATTTACCTGTATTTATCACATGTATTTTCATAAAGGTGCACTATCTTGTAAAGATATATGATTTTATAATTATATGTACTGAATTAAATAATATTAAATGAACATACATTTTATTGCTATTGGTGGGAGTGTAATGCATAGCTTAGCTATTGAACTTAAAAATAATGGACACACGATTACGGGGTCGGATGATATTATTTATGATCCAGCTAAATCAAATTTGAAATCGAATAATTTATTACCCTCTAATTATGGCTGGTATATTGACAATATACATAGTGAATTAGATATGGTTATTCTAGGTATGCATGCTAAAAAAGACAATCCTGAACTATTAGAAGCTCAAAAAAAAAATATTCCAACTCTTTCATTTCCAGAATTTATTTCTCGATACTCAATAGATAAAAAACGTGTAGTGATTGCGGGAAGTCATGGCAAAACAACTATTACAGGGATGATTATGCATGTGTTAAATGATAATAAAATCAAATTTGATTATTTGGTGGGTGCAAAAATTGATTTATTAGATAAACAAGTTAATCTCAATAATAATGATATAATTATAATTGAAGGCGATGAATACCTTTCCTCAGCAATTGATGCAACACCGAAATTCCTGTATTATAATCCTGATCTTTTAGTTGTTTCTGGTGTCGCTTGGGATCATTTTAATGTTTTTCCTACACTAAAATCTTATCAAAATGCTTTTAAAATGTTACTCAATCAAGTTCTCAAAATGTCTGGAAAAATTTTTTATTGTGATAATGATGATTTTTTAAACTCTTTTCTAAAAAAAAGTCAGTCTATTCATTCATATTCTTTACCAGAATATCTTGTTGAAGATGGAAAGTTTCACATACTTCATAATTATAAAAAATATCCAATGAGTGTTTTTGGGAAACACAATTTATATAATTTACAGGCTGCAAATTCTATATGTAATGAATTAGGTATTAATGATGAAAACTTTTATTTGTCAATTCAAAATTTTAATGGCGCATCTAAGAGGTTAAGTTTAATTAAAAACGTAAAAAATAAAAAAAGCTCTATATATTATGATTTTGCACATTCCCCTTCTAAAGTGTCAGCTACTATTAATGCTCTTAGAGAATTACATCCTACTCGTTATTTATTAGCCTGTTTAGAATTACATACCTTTAGTAGTCTCAGTCGAAATTTTCTTCCAAATTATTCGAATGTTTTTTTAGAATGTGATGAAATTTGGATTTATATAGATAGTAATACAAAAAAAAGTAAAGAATTGATTAAAATTAGATCATCATTTATTTCTGAAACGATTAATCATCATAATATAATTATACTTAAAAATAAGGAGAGCTTAGAAGCTAAGCTAAAAAATATCCAATTATTAAATACTAATTTGTTACTTATGAGTTCAGGAAATTTTTCAGGTATCAATCTAGAAAATATATTTACAATATAGATTTAACTATTCATTGAAATAAGAAATTCTTCATTATTTAAGGTTCCTTCTAATCGATCTTTGATAAACTCCATTGCTTCAATCGGTTTCATATCTGCCAGGTGTTTTCGTAAAATCCACATTCTTTGCATTTTCTCTTTACTTATTAATAAATCTTCTCTTCTTGTTCCTGAGTTAATTAAATCTATAGCTGGATAAATTCGTCGATTTGAAATACTTCTATCTAATTGCATTTCCATATTTCCAGTACCTTTAAATTCTTCAAAAATGACTTCATCCATTTTAGATCCTGTTTCAACTAATGCTGTAGCAATAATTGTAAGAGATCCACCATTTTCAATATTTCTGGCTGAACCAAAAAATCGTTTTGGTTTATGTAATGCATTAGCATCAATACCACCGGATAGTATTTTTCCTGACGCAGGTGCAACAGTATTATAAGCTCTAGCTAATCTAGTAATAGAATCTAATAAGATAACAACATCATGACCACATTCAACCATTCTTTTAGCTTTTTCTAAAACTATATTAGCAACTTTCACATGGCGATCTGCTGGCTCATCAAATGTAGATGCAATTACTTCTCCAGATACTGTTCTTGCCATATCAGTAACCTCTTCAGGTCTTTCATCTATTAGCAATACGAGTTGATAGACTTCAGGATGATTTGCAGCAATTGCATTAGCAATCTCTTTTAATAAAACAGTTTTTCCTGTTTTAGGTTGCGCAACAATTAGACCCCGTTGTCCTTTACCAATAGGAGAAAATAAATCAATGAGTCGGGTAGATGTAGTAGAGTTTTTTTCAACTATCTTAAATTTCTCATCAGGAAACAATGGTGTTTTATGCTCAAAAGCAACTCTATCTCTAAGATGTGCTGGGTCAAGATTGTTAATCTTTAAGACTTTGACCAGCGGAAAGAATTTTTCGCCTTCTTTTGGAGGTCTAATTTCTCCTGTCACAGTATCTCCAGTCTTTAGACCAAAGAGTTTAATTTGAGATTGTGAGACATAGATGTCATCAGGTGAGTTTAAATAATTATAGTCAGAAGATCTTAAAAAACCATACCCGTCAGCCATTTTTTCTAATACACCTTCTCCAATCACTTCAGATTCAAAATTATAGTCAATTTCTTTACTTCTTTTTTCAGCTTTATTTTCTATTTCATTAGATTTTTCATACTTCTTTTTTTGGGGTTTAATCCA
>PAVX01000004.1 GCA_002713285.1 Flavobacteriales bacterium | reverse complement strand
CGTAGATGCTTTATCTGTTGCTCCCCCTCTAGGACTCGAACCTAGGACCCTCTGATTAACAGTCAGATGCTCTAACCAACTGAGCTAAGGAGGAATTTTCTTATATTCGATGTCAAATATAAAAAATTATTAAATCTCTANGGGAGATAGTTTAATTTAATTTAATTNAATATGAGTTTACTAATAGTTGGCACAGTAGCATTTGATGGGATCGAAACACCTTTTGGAAAAGTTGATAAAATCTTAGGAGGCTCTGCTACATATATTGGGATTTCCGCATCTTATTTNAACAANAAATCTAATCTTATATCTGTTGTTGGGGGTGATTTTCTTGAAAAAGANATCNACTTACTCAAAAGACATANCATTGATTGCGATGGTTTAGAAATCATTAAAAATGAAAAAACATTTTTTTGGTCTGGTAGATATCATNAAAANATGAATATNCGTGATACTCTNGAAACNCAATTAAATGTCCTGGAAAAATTTCAACCGAAAATTCCTAATAAATATCAAGATTGTAAATATTTAATGCTTGCTAACCTTATGCCATCTATTCAATTAGAAGCTATTCAACAGTTNTCTNTTAGACCTAAGNTAATAGTAACCGACACTATGAATTTTTGGATGGATAANTGTTTANAAGATTTGATNGANGTTGTANATAAAACAGANGTNTTAATTATAAATGATGAGGAAGCNTTACAATTATCAAAAAGNNANAATTTAACGGATGCTTCGAAAAAGATACTAAATATGGGTCCATCTTTTTTAATNATAAAAAAGGGAACNGAGGGNGCCTTGCTTTTTGGAGAAAACAATNTCTTTGANTGNTCTGCATTCTCTGTAAAAAAATGTATTGATCCAACGGGAGCTGGAGACACATTTGCAGGTGCATTTATTGGNCATTTAAATAATTCTNATAATCTTTCTTTTTTAAATATGACTGAAGGNGTAATTAAGGCTTGTGCTATGGCTTCTTTTTGTGTTGAAGATTTTGGGGTAAAAAATATTATTCATAAAGATGTCTCTNTTATAGAAGAAAGANTANTNNCATTAAAAAAANAAATNTTGTAATTAATNGAATAAATTTTTCTGAGAATTATTTNTCANTTCATAAGATGTGTCTACTTGAAGATTNGTCNTATTTGAAGATTCAACAGCTAAATANTCACATCTTTCATTTTGTGTATGCCCTGCATGNCCTTTAACCCATTTTAATTGTACATTATATTGTCTGTAAATTTTTAAAAACCTTTTCCATAAATCTGNATTTTTCTTTTTTTTATAATTGTTTTTCTCCCAATTAAATACCCAGTTTTTGTTAACTGCATCTACAACATATTTAGAATCTGAATAAATTATAATTTCATNTTTTGAATTTTTAATTTCTTCTAAGCCTACAATTACTGCTAATAGNTCCATTCTATTGTTTGTTGTTAACCGAAAGCCCTCTGACAATTCTTTAGTTTTACCTTGATATTCTAAAATNACNCCATAACCTCCTGGGCCAGGATTTCCTCTTGCAGCACCATCTGTATATATTTTAATTTTTGGCATCTAATAAATTTTCAATTATTCTTGGAAAGAATTTGATTTCTAATGTATGNACTTTTTTTTGAATNTCCTTAGGNTTTATGTTTGGATACAGTCTACATTTAGCTTGAAATATAACTGCGCCAGCATCATAAATAGGGTTNACAAAATGTATAGTGATTCCTGATTCTATATCTTTAGATTNTGCTACCTGTTTGTGAACATTTATNCCATACATCCCTTTACCNCCATNNAGAGGNANTAAACTTGGNTGAATATTAATAATCTTATNTANATACTCATTAATNATTGTTGTNGGAATTTTTAACAAAAATCCTGCNAANACAATAAAATCTATTTTTTCNAATTTTAATACTTTAAGAACTCTNCCNNTATTTAATTCTTGTTTATCAAAAATCAATGTTTTCACNGCATATTTTTTTGCCTTATTTAACACTNCTGAGTCAGNATTATTAGATGCTATCAACTGGACTTTGATTTTAGTGCTCCCNNTGAAATATTTGATAATATTCTCAGCNTTTGAGCCCCTACCTGATGCAAATATGGCTANTTTTTTCATTTATTATCAACGGTTAAATGTTGAAAACCTTGTAAATAAACCTCACGTTTTGTTTCGTTTATCAATAAATAAATTATATATCTTTACGGCTAAACAAATTACTAAATAAAAATATATAATTATGTCAGAAATATCATCAAAAGTAAAAGCAATTATAGTCGATAAATTAGTTATTGATGAGAGTGAAGTTACTAATGACTCTAATTTTATGTCCGATTTAGGTGCTGATTCATTAGATACTGTAGAATTAATTATGGAATTTGAAAAAGAGTTTGATCTTCAAATACCAGATGATGAAGCTGAAAAGATTACAACTGTAGGTGAAGCTATCAAATATATTGAAGATCGAGCATAAACTAATATATTATGAGTCTTAATAGAGTTGTTGTTACTGGTTTAGGTGCCTTAACTCCCATTGGAAATAATATAGAATCATACTGGAATAGTCTAATTAGCGGGGAAAGTGGAGCAGGTTTAATTACACATTTTAATGCTGACAAATTTAAAACAAAATTTGCCTGCGAGTTAAAGAGCTTTGATCCAAATACATACTTTGATCGAAAAGAATTGCGAAAGTATGATGATTACACCATATATGGATTAGTCGCAGCAGAAGAGGCTCTCAAAAACGCTAATTTTAATTTATCGACAATTAATAAAGAGAGAGCTGGTGTTATTTGGGGTTCTGGGATAGGTGGAATCAAAACTTTTTCACATGAAGTTACAGAATACGTAAAGGGTAATGAAACACCTCGATTTAATCCTTTTTTTATTCCAAAAATGATTGCAGATATCGCTGCTGGTATTATTTCAATTAAATATGGATTTCAAGGCCCTAATTTTGCTACTGTTTCAGCATGTGCATCTTCTTCGCATGCTATTATTGATGCCTATAATTACATTCGTTTAGGTAAAGCCGATGTTTTTATATGTGGAGGTTCTGAGGCCTCTATTCACCCTGCCGGAGTGGGAGGTTTTAACGCTTTGAAAGCACTATCTACAAATAATGACAATCCTCATGGAGCATCAAGACCCTTTGATGCTAAACGTGATGGTTTTGTTCTTGGTGAAGGAGCTGGAGCATTAGTATTAGAAGATTATGAACATGCTTTGGCCAGAAATGCTAAAATTTATGGTGAGATTATTGGCGCAGGAATGTCTGCAGACGCATATCATATTACAGCTCCTCATCCAAGCGGGTCTGGCGCAATGCTTGTTATGAAAAATGCGCTGTCTGATGCTAGAATTAGTGAAGAAAAAATAGATTATATTAATGTGCATGGAACTTCAACACCTCTAGGAGATATTTCTGAAATGAAAGCAATACATAATGTATTTAAGGATAGTGTTTATAAATTAAATATCAGTTCCACTAAATCTATGACTGGGCATCTATTGGGTGCAGCTGGTGCAATAGAAAGTATTGCTTGTTTATTAGCATTAAACAATAATTGTGTGCCTCCAACTATTAATTTAGAAATATTAGACCCTGAATTAGATAGCAAAGTTAATTACACTGCTAATCAAGCTCAATCTCGTGATATTCAATATACTTTATGTAATACTTTTGGCTTTGGTGGACATAATGCGTCTATTATCTTTAAAAAGATTTAGACGTAGTGAAATTATATGAAACACAATTTAAAATTACAAATCGATTATGATTTAAATTTTATTCTTATTGGTATTCGTTCTGAAATTCAAGACTATCAATTTGCATATTTTTTAAATAAATCTCATTTTTTTTCATTTCATCGGATGAAAACGGATGTTACATATATATTAAATAATAAAAAAATTTACTTCTCCGCCTTTGAATACGTAAATGCTGAACAAAAACGAACTACTTTTTTAATAAAAAATAAAACCACATATGACTCCCCTATTGATTTGTCTAGAAGTTTATTTAGTGAATCAATTGGTAATGCTGCGTTTTTAATTCCAGAGTTAAAAGAATTTGACTATCTTATAAAGATGGTTGGAATTTGGAAAAAAGAAGAATTTGAAGAATTAATAAAATTTCTACGTACCATGAATAATGTCGAGCCTGAATTAAATATAAATTTGAACCGAATAAAATCTATTAATAATTTAGTTTTTTGAAATATGATTGAGAGAAAATATCGTTTAAAACGAACCAAAATTGTTGGAACAATTGGCCCCACATCTTTATCTAAAAAAAAGATTCGAAAAATGATTTTAGCTGGATTAAATGTATGCAGGATTAATTTTTCACATTGTAATCATGAAGACGCATCTAAAATCATTTCAATAGTTGATGAATTAAACACTGAACTAAATGCTCATGTTGCTATTCTTGGAGATCTTCAAGGACCCAAATTACGAATTGGAAGTGTGTCAAATAATAATGTGATTGAAAAAAATCAATTGGTTTCTATTCAAGATGGGAATGAAATATCTAATAACACAAGTATTTTTGTTAATTATCCCAATATTTCTAACGATATCAAGGTTGGAGATAAAATCCTATTAGATGATGGTAAAATTATTCTCAAAGTTGATGGTGTTGATGGTATAAAAATTAACTGTATTGCTATTCAAGGTGGAAAACTACATTCAAATAAGGGGTTTAATTTACCTAATACCAAAATATCGCTACCAACAATTACTAATAAAGATTACTCGGATTTATTATTTTCGATAGAAAATAAAATTGAATGGATAGCATTATCATTTGTCCGAAAAGGTGAGGATATTGTTAGGCTGAAAAAAATAATCCATGAACATGGCGGAAGAGCAAAAGTAATTGCAAAAATTGAAAAACCTGAAGCCATCAAAAATTTAAATTCCATTATCTCCAACTCTGATGCATTAATGGTAGCAAGAGGAGACTTGGGGGTAGAGCTACCAACACAAAAGGTTCCTGTTTTACAAAAAAAGATTGTTCGTGCTTCAAGAAAAAAAGCAAAACCCGTTATTATTGCAACACAAGTTATGGAAAGTATGATTACTAACCTTTCCCCAACAAGAGCCGAGACGAATGATGCTGCAAATGCTGTTTTTGATGGAGCCGATGCATTAATGCTATCCGGTGAAACATCAATAGGTAAATACCCTACTAGGGTTATTCGAACAATTTCTAAAATTATTTTAGATGTTGAAGCATCTGATGAAAGAAAGCATTTTAATAAATATCTGCCCTTTAAATCTAATAAGCGATATATATCGGACTCTATTTGTTACCAAGCATCTGAAATTGCTAATCAGGTAGAAGCAAAAGCAATACTGGCCTTTACTGCTTCTGGTTATAATGCGCAAAAAATTTCATCTAATAGGCCTAATGCGCATATTTGTGTATTTACATATAATCGTCAACTATTAAACACTTTAAGTTTAATTTGGGGAGTCTTGGGTTTCTATTATAATAAGTTTGATAGTACTGATAATACTATTCAAGAAACTCAAGATATTTTAATTGATGAAAAGATTATTAAATCCGGTGATTTTGTCATTAACATTGCAAGTATGCCAATTAAGGAAAAAGGGATGACAAATATGTTGAAATTAGAAAAAGTAAAATAATCTGAATTATTGAAATTGTTTTAAAAAGCGAATATCATTTTCAAAAAACAACCTCAAATCATCAACTTGATGTAATAACATAGCAATACGTTCAATTCCTAATCCAAAAGCAAATCCTGAAAATTTTTTAGAATCAATATTAACATTTTCTAGTACATTAGGGTCTATCATACCGCAACCCATGATTTCTAACCAACCTGTTCCTTTTGTGATCCTATAGTCTGTTTTAGAATTTAATCCCCAATAAATATCAACCTCTGCGCTAGGTTCTGTAAAAGGGAAAAATGAAGGTCTAAATCGAATCTTTACATCTTTACCAAATAAACTTTTGACAAAATACATAATCATTTTTTTTAAATCAGCAAAACTAACATCTTGATCTATGTACAAGCCTTCAATTTGATGGAAAATACAATGTGCTCTAGCTGATATNTCTTCCTTTCGATAAACTCTTCCTGGAGATATAATNCGTATTGGAGGAGGGTTNTTNTCCATATATCTTATTTGAACTGAAGATGTNTGNGTCCTTAGTAAANTATCTGGATTTAATGAAATGAAAAATGTNTCCTGCATNTCTCTGGCTGGATGATTTTGGGGCATATTCAATGCNGAAAAGTTATGCCAATCATCTTCTATTTCTGGGCCACTAGAAAATGNAAATCCAACTTTATTAAAAATATCTATAATCCTATTTTNTACNTTTGTTAGTGGGTGTTGAGCACCTAATTTTTGATAATTAGATGGCATGGTTAAATCTATTTTTATGTTATTTTCAGTCGNATTAGTTGTGTTTTCTAAATTTTTTANTTTNTCAAAAGCTATNGTTTTCAATGNNTTCAATGCTTNTCCTGATTTTTTTTTNTCATCATTTGANAAGNTTTTAAACTCNGAAAANAGCTTGTTTAAAATCCCTTGNTTACNTAGATATGTTCTTTGGAAATTTTCTGNATCTGCACTAGTAANAATATTGATGTTCTCAATATCATTTATATGTTTATTTATTTTTTCTTGCATTTATATATATATTTGCTAGTATATCAAATTTACACGATTATTAAATAATTGATAGCATGATTANACATAAATTAAATAAATTTNTATTTATCATTTGCCTCTTTAGTNTATCTCANTGCTATAAAGCNCCCNTNTTTGAATTAACTNTAGAAATTATAAATGNGAATTTAGAGCCCNTNCCTAATTGTTCTATTNCAATAGANATAACNGATNTTGATACTGGNGATNTAATNTCTGGNGAAATTATTAATAANGANTACGCNGATGTGACTGATAATAATGGTGTNGCGCAATTTAGTTTTGAAAATCGNGCNTTTGTNAATGCTCGCGCTTGCTTNANATCAATGAATACTCAAGGNNTTGCAGTATNNTATGTGTAAAGAGGGNCATGTTTATTTAGANGCAAATGAAAACACAAAACTTACTTTAATGATAGANGAGGAGGTTTGTGAATATTGTTTTTAAAATANTATCCCTGATTCCTCAAAATATAAAATAGANGCTTTTTTCATTAATACTGTTTGTTCTGTTGNTTTTAATTCAGGTAAATCTGGATTGGTNTGCCAATGNGGCCAACCATCCTTATCTTTACCAACATATTCATAATANCCATACCGACTTAATAATTTACATATAGCTATNTGTAATAAATTNACTTTTTCATCTTTTGTAAAATCTCTATAACCTTGCCCAAGCTCATTAATTCCAATTAAAAANANAACTGCTTGAAGATTTAGTTGCTGACCATCACTGAATTTCAANCTTATAAAGTTTACAAGNTCATCCCATTTTTGACTATNTAATTNTATGTTATTTTNCTTCATGTTAAANTTCTATGATTGAATCTAGATCTTTTGTTCCTGGTAAATTCTCATTTTTAAAAAATTCTAACATTGCTCCNCCTCCAGTGGAAATGGAGCTAAATTTATTTTTAAGNCCCCATTTAGAAATCTCTGATATAGTATCTCCTCCACCAAGAAGGCTATATGAGCCTTGATTAGTTGCTTCCACAATAGTTTCTGCTATTTGTTTAGTNCCATTTGAAAAGTCATTAATTTCTGATATTCCCATTGGTCCATTCCACATAATTAACTTTGAAGAACGAATAACATTGCAAAATAANTCTATTGTCTTTAANCCTATATCTACNCCCATATAATTTTGAGGAATTTTCATAATATCTATGTGCNTTTGACCTGTTTTNTCTTTTATATTATTAGTAATTAAGCANTCTATGGGAAGTNTTATTTTTGTTTTNCTTTGTTTTGCTTGCTTNAGAAATTCTTCAACAATTACTAATTCTTGTTGTTNAAAAATTGAAGAGCCAATATCCCCACCTAAATATTTAATAAATGGAAATGCCATTCCNCCTCCTATAATTATATTATCNGCAACATCTAAAAAAGATTNTAACATATGTATTTTTGAACCTATTTTAGATCCTCCNACAATAATTGTATATGGAGCTGATTNTNTTTTGTTTAAGCTTATTTAATTCTCCTAATTCTGACTCTAACAAAATNCCTTTATANTTTTTATTTTNAAAAAANTGAGTGATAGCAGATACTGATGCGTGATTTCTATGAGAAACNCCAAAAGCNTCATTNACATAAANATCTCCATAATTAGATAATANCCGAGCAAATTCCGTTTCATTTGTTTTTTCTCCTGGATAGAATCTTAANTTTTCTAATAAAACNANNGAATATGATNTATTGGTAATTAAACTCNCTGACTCTNATGTTATTNTNGGTATAAATAAAACNTTTAATCCTAATAATTTTTCTAAAGGTTTTATTAATTTTTCCAAAGAATANTTTTTATCAAATCCTTTTGGTCTTCCTAAATGAGACATNAGGATAATTTTCTTATTATGTTTTAAAAAATATTNTATCGTCGGCAGAGATGCTTCAATCCTATTTAAATCTAATATAATNTCATTTTGAATAGGCACATTATAGTCCACTCTTATTAAAACATTCTTGCATAATTGTAAGCTTTTAACCATTCTTAAAATTAATTTTTAAATTAATATAAGTCAAGAATAAATATAGCTAGTTTTAAATAAACTATTTTGTAAATTTAAAGGAATGTATTTTAAAAATATTTTAGGAAACAATGCGATAAAAAATTCACTACTGAAAGAGTTTTTGTCCAATCGGCTACCGCATGCGCAATTATTTTATGGAGGTGACCTTAGCCAACAATTGCCCATGGCGTTAGCATTCGCAACTTATTTATTTTGTGAAGATAAAAATACCCGAGACTCTTGTGGTAAATGTGTTAATTGTGCTAAAATGGTTAAACTAACACATCCTGATTTACATTTCTTTTATCCAACTATAAAAAATCCAAAGACTAAAGAAAAAATATCTGAAAGCAAATCATATTTTCCAGAATTTAAAAAAGCTTTACTTGCTGATCCAAACCTATCTCAGGATGAATGGATAAAAAGTTTAAAATCATCTAAAAATGCAAGTATTCGTACGGCCGACTTAAATGAGTTGTGTAAAATATCTAATTTGCGCTCATACCAAGGGGGGTATAAAATATTTATAATATGGGGCGCCGATACAATTATTAAAAAATCTAGTTCTATATTATTAAAAACTATCGAAGAGCCGCCTGAAAAAACTGTGTTTATATTTATTTGTAATAACCGAAACAGTCTACTCGCAACAATAAAATCTAGACTGCAAGAAAAGAAATTTAATACTATTGAGCCTGGTATTTTAATGGAATTCTTTCAACAAGAATATTCTGATTTAAAACCTGAATTAATTGCAGGTTTAATTAAATCCAATCCCCAAAGCTATGCCAAAATTAAAAAATCTTTAGACGAATCTTCTCATGAAAGTGAAATTGTAAATGATTTTGTTGAATGGATTAGGCTTTGCTTTTTGTCTATAAATAAATCTGCTAAATACCATGATGAATCCGTCGCTCTTAAAATTGTAGATTGGTGTAATAGCATTAGTAAGTTGGACAAACATTACCAAGTACAATTTTTAAAAATAGCTGCCCGAATATTTAGGTCTTCATTTTTATTAAATTATAGTGCTCAGACAAATCCAAACATGGAGCATTCTGATTTTAATCCTATTAAATTTTCAAAATATGTGCAGCACTATAATATAATTGAAATTTTTTCTTTGTTAAGTAGTGCGCATTATTATTTAAGTCGATATGCTAATTCAAAAATAATATTTTTAGATTTATCTTTTACGTTAGGAAGAGTGCTGCATCAAAATGCTCAAGATTAATACTACACAAAATTATGAGAACTATTACTTACACTATTATTATATTGTTTTTGATGCTTGTATACTCTTGTAGACAACAGTCTATTGATATTCATACATTTCCAAATAATGTGTGGAATAAAGACGATGCTGTTGCATTTACGTTTAATATTAATGATACTATAGGAACTTATGATTTGTCATTTTTCTTAAGAAACAACCTGAATTATCAATATCGAAATTTATTTCTATTAGTTAAAGTGATTTATGATGATCAAATTGTGACTACGGACACTATAGAATATTCCATCACAAATAAATATGGCCAATGGCTTGGAAGGGGTCTCGGTAATATGAAAGATAATTATTTAATGTTTAATAAAAGCCGTAATTTTAAAAATAGTGGAGACTATAAAATAATCATACGACACGGGATGCGGAATCATCAATTAATTGGAGTAAATAAATTAGGGTTTAAAGTTAAATAGGAAATGGGTGTCAATTTATTTATGTCTAAATCTATTTCTGTGTTTTTTAAATACTTTTTACTTGCATGTGTGCTTTTACCGATTTGTACGTTGTCAGTATGCCTTTTGTTAGCTTCTAGTGGTACATGGGGACCTCTTCCTGATTTTAAAGAATTAGAAAACCCAGAAACTAATCTTGCAACAGAAATATTATCTGATGAGAAGAAAGTTCTTGGTAAATATTTTTATGAAAATCGAACTCATGTAGAATATGGAAATTTATCTGAACATTTAATTAACGCATTGATTGCAACAGAAGACGAAAGGTTTTTTAATCATACTGGGATTGATTTTATAGCATTAATTCGAGTTGTAAAAGGTGTTATAACTGGAAATAGGAGTTTAGGTGGTGGTAGTACAATTACTCAGCAATTAGCTAAAATGTTTTTCTCAAAAAAACCCTCCTCTAAGATAGATAGAGTAAAACAAAAGTTTAAAGAGTGGATTATTGCTGTTCGGATTGAAAGGCAGTACTCTAAGCAGGAAATTATTGCAATGTATTTAAATCGTTTTGATTTTTTAAATCTGGCTGTTGGGATTAAGTCCGCTTCTAAAATTTACTTTAATACTACGCCTGAAAATTTAACTATTGAGGAGTCTGCAACGTTAATTGGAATGGCAAAAAACCCATCACTATATAATCCTCTTAGAAGGATTGAGAAGACTAAAGCAAGAAGAAATATAGTGTTAAACCAAATGGTTAAAAACGAATACCTGTCTAAAGAGTTAAGAGACTCTTTAGTAATAATGCCTATTGTGTTAAATTATAATAAAGTGGATCACAATGAAGGTCAAGCAACTTATTTTCGAGAACAATTGAGAGCTTTTATGACTAATTGGTCTAAAGAAAGAGAGCTGAAAACAGGAGAAAAATATAATATATATAAGGACGGATTAAAGATTTACACTACAATTAATTACGCTATGCAAAAACATGCGGAAGATGCTGTTAAAAATCATATTCGTGAGCTTCAAGAAAAATTCTATAGCCATTGGGAAGGTTTTGAAAATGCTCCTTATGATACCAGTTGGCGTATTGGACAAATTGACACATTAATAATAATACCTGCTATCAAAAGATCTGAAAGATATCGGAAAATGAAACATTTAAATCTATCAGACACGGAAATTTTAGAAATTTTTAACTCTCCAACTGAAATGTCTATTTTTTCTTGGAGTGGAAGAATTGACACTATAATTAGTCCTTTAGATTCTATTAAGTACTATAATTACTTTTTGCACTCTGGACTAATCTCTATAGAGTCTTCTAGCGGTCAAATAAAAGCTTGGGTTGGAGGAATTAATCACAAACAGTTTAAATACGATCACGTAAAAGAGGGGAAAAGACAGGTAGGTTCTACTTTTAAGCCTTTTGTATATGCAACTGCTATCGATCAATTTAAATATTCTCCTTGCTTTAAAGTGCCCAATGTTCAAGTGATATTTGAAAAAGAAGAATGGGGATTAGATGAAGATTATATTCCTGAAAATGCTAATAAAAAATATGGTGGTGAATTAACCTTAATTGAAGGTTTAGCAAAATCTAAAAATACTATCTCATCATATTTGATGAAAAGGGTAAGACCAAGAAAGGTTGTTAATTTAGCTCGAAAAATGGGAATTAGTAGTTATTTGCCCGCCGTTCCGTCTTTATGTTTAGGAACTGCTGAAGTGTCTTTATTGGAAATGACTGGTGCATATAGCACATTTGCTAATGAGGGTATGTATGTTCCCCCCTATTTTGTTTCAAGAATAGAGGATAAAAATGGTGTTGTTTTAGAGAATTTTTCTAATAGTACTATTGAAATTTTAAGTAAAGAGAAAAATTATATTATGGTTGAATTACTTCAAGGTGTTGTCAATCAAGGGTCTGGTGGTAGATTAAGGTGGAAATATGGATTAACGAATCAAATTGCTGCTAAAACAGGTACAACTCAGAACCATTCAGATGGATGGTTTATTGGTTTTGTTCCTAACTTAGTAACCGGTGTTTGGACAGGGGCAGACAATAGGTCTGTTCGGTTTAGGGATTTACATTTAGGTCAAGGAGCTGAAATGGCATTACCAATTTGGGCTAATTACATGAATGCTTTATATAATGATAATACTATTAGTATCTCTGCCGATGATTTCCCTTTCCCAGAAAATGGTGTTTCCGTAACATTGGATTGTAATGAAAATAAAGACATTAATAATGATGATGAATTTTAATTATGAATAAATTATATAAGAATGCTGAGGATGCTGTATTTGACATAGCTGATAAATCAACTATTATGCTTGGTGGTTTTGGCCTTTGTGGTATCCCTGAAAACCTTATTGCTGCATTAGTAAAAAAAGGTATTAAAGACTTGACGTGTATTTCAAATAACGCTGGGGTAGATGATTTTGGAATTGGCTTATTGTTACAATCTCGACAAGTTAAGAAGATGATATCATCTTATGTGGGTGAAAATTCCGAATTTGAAAGACAGCTTTTAAATAATGAATTAGAAGTGGATCTTATTCCTCAAGGAACATTAGCTGAAAGATGTAGAGCTGCAGGAGCTGGTATACCTGCATTTTACACTCCTGCTGGTGTAGGAACAGAGGTTGAAAAAGGTAAAGAAATTAAAATTTTTAATGGAAAGAAGTATTTATTAGAGCTGGCTTTTAACTCTGATTTTGCTTTTGTGAAAGCCTGGAAAGGAGATGCTTTAGGGAATCTCATTTACAAAGGAACTGCTCGTAATTTTAACCCTATGATGGCGGCGGCGGGAAAAATAACAATTGCAGAAGTTGAAGAACTTGTTCCTGTTGGAAGTTTAGACCCAAATATAATACATACGCCTAGTATTTATGTAGACCGAATTTTTGAAGGTGAAAACTATGAAAAACGTATTGAAAAAATAACAACACAATAAACCTATATGATATGGCATTAGATAAATTCCAAATTGCTAAAAGAATTTCAAAAGAATTAAAAGACGGTGATTATGTTAATCTGGGAATAGGAATTCCAACATTAATAGCAAATTATATTCGAAAAGATATTTCAGTTATTATGCAATCTGAAAATGGACTTTTAGGAATGGGGCCTTTTCCAAAAAAAAATAATGTTGATCCTGATCTAATTAATGCTGGAAAGGAAACAATTACTACATTAAATGGTTCTGCATTATTTAGTTCAGCAGAAAGTTTTGCTATGATTCGTCGTGGAAGAGTTAATTTAACTGTTTTGGGAGCAATGGAAGTCTCTCAAAATGGAGATATCGCAAACTGGAAAATTCCTGGTAAAATGGTCAAGGGTATGGGTGGAGCGATGGATTTAGTTGCTTCCGCAAGGAACATAATTGTTGCGATGATGCATACAAATAAAAAAGGTGAATCTAAATTATTAAAAGAATGTTCTCTTCCTATTACAGGTGTTAATTGTATTAAAAAAATTGTAACCAATTTGGGTGTTTTAGATATTAAAAATGGGAAATTTGTTTTAAAAGAATATGCTCCAGGTGTATCAATTCAAGAGATTATAGATGCTACAGAGGGTGAGTTAATTGTTTCCGACGAAGTCTCTGAAATGGATTTAAGTTAATGAAAATTATATCTTATAATATAAATGGTATCCGAGCGGCTATAAGAAAAGGTTTGGTGGAGTGGTTAAAAGAAGCGTCTCCAGATGTAATATGCTTACAAGAAATAAAAGCTAACGTAGATCAGTTTGATGTAGGTGAATTTGAAAAATTAGGCTATCATTGTTTTTGGTTTTCTGCTGAAAAAAAAGGTTATAGTGGTGTAGCGATATTATCTAAGATTAAGCCTAATAAGGTTGTTTATGGGTGTGGTGTCGAAGAATTAGATGTTGAGGGGAGGGTTTTAAAAGCAGAATTTAATAATATTAATATTTTATCATGTTATTTTCCTTCTGGCAGTAGTGGTGAAATTAGACAATCTTTTAAGATGAAATTTTTAAACTTCTTCTATGATTTTATGAAAACCCAAAAGCAAGGCAAACATATTCTTGCGTGTGGGGATTATAATATCTGCCATAAACCGATTGATATTCATGATCCTATTAGAAATAAATACTCTTCCGGTTTTTTAGAAGAAGAGCGAATGTGGATAGATTCTTTTCTAGGGTTAGGATTTGTTGATACTTTTAGAGAAATAAATACTAATCCCAATATGTACTCTTGGTGGAGTTATAGAGCAAATGCTCGACTAAATAATAAAGGCTGGCGTATTGACTATCATATGTTAAGTGATGAGCTTAAACATAAAATTGAAGATGCTAAAATCTTGCAAAATATTCATCATTCTGATCATTGTCCAATTTTACTAAAACTAAATTAAGGACACTCAATAGGCTCTCCAATCATAAGAACTGACCCATTAAAGCCTAGTTGGACAGAGTAACAATTGTCATTACCATCATTAATTGTAAGGTCATTTAAATTTAAATGTGTTGCTGCTGGACCTTCTTCTCCCTGAATTCCCTGAATTCCCTGAATTCCCTGAATTCCTTGTGGGCCTTGACTCAGATACTCAAAAAAGTCTTGTACTGTTCCTGTTATACCATCATTATCTAAGTCCTCATCTGCTGCTAAACCATCTAATACTCCATCATTATTAGTATCTATTTCTTGTGTGAGCCAATAATCATATATATTTTGACTAAATAAGTACTCTTCTATTGTTCCTGTATTTCCTTGAGATAGCCATTCTTCATACATGCTTGGACCTTGTGGACCTGGATTTCCTTGTTGACCTTCTTCTCCCGGAATTCCTTGAATTCCTTGAATTCCTTGTAGACCTTGTGGACCCGTATTTCCTTGTGGACCTTGTGGACCCATTTCTCCAATCGGACCTTGTTCTCCCTGTTCTCCTTGTGGACCTGGATTCCCTGGGTTTTCACTAGTTTCTGCAAATAATGCATAGGGAACACTTCTTAATTGTGTTGATCCAACAATTAAATAATCCGTTTCCGATGTATTGGAGCTAATTTCTGCAATACCAATTGTTAAAAAATGGGTATGGTTACCCCAATCTATCATTTCAAAATTAGATGACGGCATTGGCTGTCCTCCACCAACAGCTAAACTAACTAGTCCTATATTATTTGTGGTAATAGAAAAATGCTCTTCTCTATACACTGGGAAATTGTCAGGACTATCTTCTGAAATGCTAACAGAAATATTAATGGTTTCATTAACTCTCGGTTGCCAATTCATGTCTCTTATTACAGTCTGGTATGAAAATGTTTGTGGTGCTTGAGCTTCACAAATAATTACTACTAGTAATAAAAAAATACTAAATATATGTTTCATAATTAATTAACCTTTTGAATTTTATAAACTTGCTTGTTGTTGTTAATCAGTCCGATTTCTAAAAAGTATATGCCTTGAGAAAAGTGACTTAAATTAATTTGTTGTGTTTCTCTACCTTCTACTTCTAATAATGAAAAAACAATACTGCCTTTCATGTCTTTTATTATTAAATCTACTAACTGGTTGACATTACAATTGACATTTAGTAGATCTGTTGTTGGATTCGGAAAAAAATCAATGAAATACTGGCTNTGATATTTCATCTACANTTGANACTTGATANTAATCCTGATGAAATCCTTGTGTTATAATAACATCCGATTGTNTAAATGTTTCTATGGCTATTTCACCTAAAGAAAANCACAAATTATAATTGTTTTGTGTTAATGTGCCTCCTGAGGATGAAATTAAAATNGGACTATTTATTATATCTGTTTGGGCATGTAGCNTATTNAAACANATGCAAAAAAAGTAGATTAGAANTACTCTCATTAACTTATTCTTTAATNAAGCTTTGTGTAACTGTCTTATTGTCTGACTGTATNTTAATAAAGTATGTCCCATTTGATAGTGTTGATACATCTAATTTAATATTATTTGTTGCTGATTGAAAATTTTCTCCTAAAATAACGTCTATTAGCCTTCCTTTACTATCATATAAGTTACCTTTTAAATTTTTAAAATCATCAAAATNATGAGTAATTATAACTTCATCCTTAGCAGGATTAGGAAAAATATTNATCNCATGTTCTATATTTTCAAGAACANTGGTTTGATTATCTATTCCCAAATAGANGTTTTCATCCCCCTCNTCATATGGAANATAATAAATCGGGCAGAAAAACATTTCGTCGGTTGTAAGTTCNCCCCAANCCATATTATTNTCACTAGTATTATCATAAGTAGCAATTGCCTCTATTCTCGATCCTTGAGGNATATGTTGCATNTACTCNGGATAATAGAATCCTTGCCAATCAAAATCCCAATTTGGNATCTTGATAATNGGTAAAGTTTCTCCATCTGGTGTTTCNGCATAAACCTCCCANGATTTTCCCATTAAATGAGAGTGTGGTAAAATCCCTAANAGACTCCAGTCTTCAGGTAATTCACAGTTCTGCTCACCATAAAATCCGGTAGGTTGACCAAATTGATAAATTTGACCTGGACCAAACATATCAGCAAACGAATTAGAAAAATTTAAACATGCNTCTATTTCNGTCTCTGTATTAGCTGGAACATTAATATCTAATCTCAACCACATTTTCATTTGAACTTCTCTTTCTACTTCAGATGCTGGCTTTGTAAATAAATTAATTGATGATTTATCCCACTCATCTACTGATGATGGTGCGTAGTGTATCTGNCAAAGNAAATCTGCGCCTGCTGGAATTTTCATCCCTAATTCACCATGCCANACAATTGGGTTCATCCCTGGTGCATAACCACCTAAAAACACATANTCATTAGGNCTAACTCCCTCTAAGCTAAATCCTCCAAAAGATTCATAGCCNAACACATCCGGTGATTCTGCATCTTGTGCAGCACCAGCACCAGTAACATCNGCCATCATAATTGCATGATGAACTGCTTCTCTNTTATCNGGCCGAAATTCGATTGATTTTATATATGTGTCTTCTGTAAAGCCTGTTGGAAATACAAANACCCTATAGTCATCCTGATTATTTCCCTCAATAAAATATTCCTCTTCTAGCTCAAACACATAGTCTGGTACACCTATAGCAGATCCTTCTGGAAAAATTGGTATTTCGGCCTCTAATTCTGGGTCTCCTTCAANCATTCCTTGATTAACCCATTCACTAATTAAGTTCTTTTCATCTTCTGTCAAAAATCGCTCATCAAGTAATGAGTGTGNCGTATAGTTAGGGTCTGGCGGCCAAGGAGGCATATAGTTNTTTTGAGTTACGTATTCAATCATATTTCCTAATGACGCAACTTCTTCATATGAAGTCAAATTCATAGGTCCTGATTCNCCAGATCGATGACAAGACGTACANTTATTATATATAATAGAAGATATGTCNTCTGTAAATGTTATGTCGCTCGTTTGACTAAATGATAAAAAACTAATAAATAATATACATATATACTTTTTCATATCTAATTTATTTTAATAATTAATAAAACAGCCTATAGCTTCTGTTTCGGAATACTTAACATCTAATCCATTCACAAGATCNGTTAAAATATTNACTAAATAGTGTTCTGTCGGCATACTCCACTCTCCTAATGATTGATAACTATTATCAATCATTCCTCTATAAATTAAATTCTTATTGNATTCAATGAAAACTTCTGGNGTAACTACAGGCAAATACTGTTGAGTATAAGNACCTGGCTCATTGTCTAATTGATTNTAATCCCATGTGACATTAAAGGGGATATCGTATCCTGTTGGTGGTTCACTCATAAAGTCNGATANACTTTCNTTTGTCGAGAACGCATTAGGGGANAANCCTCTGAANATGACGTTCTGATTTAATGTGTCACAAAAATATCTATATGCATCTCTAAGGGGNCCACACATATATTGTGCAATTGGACAATNCTCATATAAAAATACTGTTACTATTATTTCCTTATTATTATCGCTTTCTTCTTCNTCGCAAGAAAAGAGAAATAGAAGTGGANTCAATAATAATATTAATTTTTTCATAAAAAACAAAGTTAGTGATTTATTCCGTTATAATGAGCTGAAGAGGAGATTTGAACTCCCGACCTCTTCCTTACCAAGGAAGTGCTCTACCCCTGAGCTACATCAGCTTANACTATAAATNTATCCCAAATTTAATAATTTGAACTATATTGTTATTTCGAAATTAAATATGTCTAAAATAAAAAATTCCCNTCTCCTTTCTTTAAAAGAGGATNTTTTAAAAGTTTTGAAAAAGCGAAAAGTTNGCTTAAATAGCAAGCAAATTGCNTGGGATTTANGATTAAAAGGNAATAAGGCTCAAAAAAAAATAGAAGGAGCGATTAAGGCATTAGAAAAAGANAANCTAATTACACAAACTGAAAAATATAAATTTCAATATAATTATAATAGCTCCCTAATTGTTGGAAATATCGANATCAATAAACAGGGAAACGGATATTTTCANTCCNAATTATATAATGATGATATATTTATTGACTCTCGAAATATGCTTAATGCTTTAAANGGTGATCTTATTTCCATTGAAATAATCACAAANAAACGAGGTNGTATTGCCGGAAAAGTNAAAGAGGTTTTGAGTCGANCAAATCAAAAATTTATTGGAACTATTCAAATTAATGGAAATAATATCTTTTTTATTCCTGATGATGGTAGAGTNGGTTCTGANTTTTTTATTAGAAAAGAAAANTTGAANGGCGCCCAAAATAATGATCGAGTNATTGTGAAATTTTTAGANTGGCCATTATCTNCTGGATGTCCTTTTGGTTCTGTTATTAAAATTCTNAATAATNCTCCTGANNTAAAAGATGAAATCGATGCCTCAATTGAAATATTTAANCTTAGAAATAATTTTTCTGAATCCATANATNATGAGTTAAATNCTTTAAATATAAATATNGANTCTAATGAAATTGCTAAGCGAAAAGATTTTCGAGANGATATTACTTTCACGATTGATCCAAAAGATGCAAAAGATTTTGATGATGCATTNTCAATTAAATTTTTACCTAATAATAAATTCTCNATTGGTATTCACATTGCAGATGTTGCTCATTATNTAAAGNCCNATTCTGAAATTGATAAAGANGCATTCTTGAGAGCTTTTTCAATTTATTTTCCAGGNAAAGTTATTCCTATGCTCCCCGAAAAATTGTCGAATTTAATATGTTCATTNCGACCCAATGAAGATAAATTGTGTTTCTCTGTTGTAATANAATTCAANGCAAACCTGACTCAATGCGNAGATGTTTGGTTTGGAAAGGGAATTATTAACTCTAATTANCGATTTACATATGAAGATGTTGAAAATATAATCGAACAAAAAGANGGATTGTTTTCTAAGGAAATTTTGCTGATGAANANNGTTGCTNANAAATTAAGGGNTAATAGAATGAANNCCGGGTCTATTGANTTTAAAAGAACTAATCTTTCTTTTGAGTTAAACGAACTAAATGAACCAATGANGGTGNTTNAAAAAGATCCTTTGGANGCCCATAAATTAGTTGAAGAATTTATGTTATTAGCTAATAAAAANGTNGCTAATAAATTAAAAAAATGCATTTATCGANTTCACGANNTTCCANATAAAGANCAACTAGAAGAGGTTGCTAGATATGTAAANCAATGTGGCNTAAAAAAAATCAATTTAGACGTCACAAANAAATCCCTAGCGATTACAATAAATAAANTGCTTNCGAATCNNGCTATCANTATAGATGTTTTTCAAAATTTAATTTTAAGAGCAATGTCTAANGCAAATTATAGNACAAAAAATATTGGGCACTATGGATTGGGNTTTGAAAAATATACACATTTTACATCTCCCATTAGAAGATACGCAGATTTAATAATACATCGATTGCTTTATATGTCTATTAATGCNGAAAAATATGATGTTNTGGGGTTAGAAAAAAACTGCATACATTTTTCTACNATGGAGCGGCTTTATGTGGATGTTGANAGAAANATTACAAAATTTGTACAATTAAAATTATTNGAAAAATCTGTTGGTGAAACTTTTCATGGTATTATNACGGGNGTGGTGAAATGGGGTATATACGTAGAAATTGGNGAAGGATGTGGNGAAGGATTAGTTTCCGTTAAAAGTTTAAAAGATGACAATTATTATTATGATGAAACATTCNGGTCTTTTATTGGAAGNAAAANGGGTAAAAAATATACCTTAGGACAAAAATTGTTGGTAGAAATAAAATNTATTGATTTATTNAAAAAAGAAATGGATTTAATTNTTGTTTAAAAAAATACACATATGNAAAGNTATATATGTTTNGTTNTTTTGNNNCTTTTTTGGGGNTGTGCAAATATTATTCCTCCTGTTGGTGGTGAAAAAGATGTCTATCCACCAGTATTATTNTCAGCAATTCCGTTAAATGAAAGTCTCGGTTTTGACACTGAATCTATTAGTTTNATATTTGATGAATATATTCAACTAAACAATAAAGATGCTATTAAAATATCTCCCATCTGCGAACCGCCACCTGAAATAATCGTTCGAGGNAAAAAAATACAAATTCAACTTTTTTGTTCTCTTGATAGCACAGTNACATATACAATTAANTTTGGAAANTCTATTNCTGATTTAAATGAAGGAAATNTCTTGGAAAACTTCACCTATGTTTTTACTGCTGGTTCCGAATTAGACTCTCTTAATGTAAATGGTGTTGTCAAAGAGTTATACCCTAATCAACCGATNAGTAATGCGGTGGTTGGTGTTTATAAGAACTCNGACTTATTAAATCCTTATTATTATACTTTTAGNAATGCCTCTGGCGAATTTGTAATTGAAAATATTAAAGATGATGAATACCTATTATTTAGCTTTTTTGATANCAATCAAAATTTTAAATATGATTTTGGTGAACTTGCGTGTGTCCCAGAAAAATTAAACGACTTTAATNAGAAAAAAAACCTAGGCTTGTTTTATGAGAAAGACTCTCTNGNCCAAATTAATGCAATGAATATAAATAAAAATACTNTCCGATTCGAGCATCCNATTTCAAGTGATTCTATTATNATTTTAAATTCTGCTGGCTTTTGGAACAGAGATAGTCTNTTTTCTGAATTCTGGTTTAAAANCAATCCTAGATTTATAAATTATAAGTTTGGTGAGAATGTAGACTCTATAGAGATTTATAATACTGATACTGCTAAATTTAGTTTACAATCCATCAACAATATTGAGGAAATTGTTCTCAATAAAGAAGTTGTTATTAAATCAATAATCCCAATAAAAACTATTAATCCAGACAAGTTTAGATGGGATGATTCTGGAGCTTTAATACGCCCCAACTTAATGAATGCTTTTACTATTCAGGTTCCTATTAATGCTAGTGTTGGAACAATGAAAAAATTAATTATTGATTCTGGGGCTATTATTACCGAAAATTTGTTAAAAAATGACTCACTAACATTTATCTTTAATATTGATCCTAGTCAATATGGTTCAATGAATTTGATATCTTCTCAATTAAATAAAAATATGATTGTTGAACTTTTTAACGAAAAGGGGGTTGTAAAAAAATGTGCATTAATAGATTCTACAAAAATCGAATATATTAAACCTGGTAATTATTATTTGCGCGTATTTCATGATAAAGATAATGACTACCATTGGACTTCTGGTAATATTGCTAAGCAACAGGATGGAGAGCTAGTGTACATATATCCTGAAGCAATTAAAATAAAGCCCAACTGGAACCTAGAGTTACTAATTAATCTGGAAAACTTATATTAAAAACTATATATGTTTCACGTGTCCTATCTTTATTTAATTTTTTGATTTATATTATATTTTAATTTATCTTGGCTTTTTCAAGAACCGTAAAATGAAATCATCGATAATTAAAAAATTTTTAATGGCAATCTCTGGTATCTTTTTGATACTGTTTTTAACCCAGCACCTATTGATTAATCTCACCTCTCTTATTCCTGACAACGGAAAAACCTTTAATGCTATATCTCACTTTATGGGCTATAATCCATTTGTTCAGTTTATTTTACAACCAATTTTAATGTTTGGGGTTTGTTTTCATTTTATTATGGGGTTTTTTATTGAATTGAGCAATCGAAGCAATCGTATCAATTATGCTGTTGGAGGGATCAAGTCTTCTTGGGTTTCTCGAAATATGATAATTACCGGTCTCGTGATTCTAGCTTTTCTATTTCTCCACTTATACGATTTTTTTATTCCCGAAATAGATTATAAATATATTTTAGCTAATTCGCCTGATAATCAGCGTTACTTCGAGGAGCTTGTGCATAAGTTTCATGGTAATCTTAGTAGGACGCTGATTTATTGTGTTTCTTTTATCTTTTTAGGTCTTCATCTAGTACATGGACTCTCTTCTTCTTTTCAAACTATGGGATTGAAAAAAAAGTATATTAAACTTATTGATATTGTTTCAAAAATTTATTCTTTTGGAATTGTAACTGGCTTCATTGTTGTCGCGCTTATTCACTACTTTTAAAACAAGACAGTGTGGACAAAGTTGGACAATAGTTGAAAAAATAAGAAAATTAATAGGCCTAATGGTTTTGTATTTTTTATATTTGTATCTAAATGGACAACATGGACAAAAATAGACAAATGCTAAGCATTACGGAAACGGCGCAAATGCTGAATGTTTCGGAAAAAACTATTAGAAGGCATATTAATTCCGGAAAGNTGGTGTCTGCTAAAGTGGGNGGGGTTCATCGCATATCTGAAAAAAATTTAAACAACTTTCTAAAGTCACAAACTAACTATTCNATAAACGAGTCNACNCCGTCTAATGANACTTTTCCTTTTANTNNTAATACACCNGAGGGTGATATTGANAANAAATGGNGTGCACATAAAAAAAANATAAAGNTAGTCAGTCCAGCGAATAAGCGAAACNTTGATATTATTGTGGTTGGAACTGGTCTTGCTGGNGCNTCTGCGTCTGCAACATTAGCAGAGTTNGGTTACAATGTGAAGGCNTTTTGTTTTCAAGATTCTCCTCGTCGAGCTCATTCAATTGCTGCTCANGGAGGNATAAATGCTGCTAAAAATTATCAAGGAGATGGGGATTCTACCNATAGGCTTTTTTATGACACTGTTAAGGGTGGAGACTACAGATCAAGGGAGAGNAATGTACACAGNTTGGCCGAAGTCTCCGCTAATATTATAGATCAATGCGTAGCTCAGGGCGTTCCCTTTGCAAGAGATTATGGTGGNATGCTAGATAACCGATCCTTTGGCGGNGTCTTAGTTTCTCGAACTTTCTACGCTAAAGGTCAAACTGGNCAACAATTGCTACTAGGAGCCTATTCCGCAATGAACCGACAAATAAATAGAGGTAAAATTGAAATGTATAGTCGCCATGAAATGATTGANCTAGTTGTTGTCGAAGGTAAAGCTAGNGGTATTATTGCTAAAAACTTAATAAATGGTGAAATTGAAAGGCATGCTGCTCACGCNGTGGTAATTGCTTCTGGCGGATATGGCAACATCTTTTACTTGTCAACAAATGCAATGGGNAGTAATGTAACGGCCAGNTGGAAAATTCATAAAAANGGAGCTCTTTTTGCTAACCCATGCTTTACACAAATACANCCCACATGTATCCCTGTTTCCGGAGATCACCAGTCAAAACTAACACTAATGTCAGAGTCTCTAAGAAACGATGGTCGAATTTGGGTGCCTAAAAAAATGGNTGATGTAGAAAAGATTAGAAATAAAGAAATATCCCCTGTAGACATTAAAGAAGAGGATCGCGACTATTATTTAGAGCGTCGATATCCAGCATTNGGAAATTTGGTTCCTAGAGATGTGGCTTCTAGAGCCGCGAAAGAGCGATGTGATGCTGGATTTGGAGTTAATAAAACAGGTGAGGCTGTCTTTTTAGACTTTNCGTCTGCAATTAATCGATACGGTAAAGAAAGGGCCTACTCTACTGGTCAAGATGCAAACAACTTGGAACTAGTAACACAGCTTGGAAATGAAGTGATTAAAAGTAAATATGGGAATCTTTTTGAGATGTATGAGAAAATTACAGACCAAAATCCATATGAGACACCTATGCTTATATTTCCTGCGGTTCATTATACTATGGGTGGTGTTTGGGTTGATTATAATTTAATGACCTCTATCCCTGGTTGTTTTGCAATTGGTGAGGCTAATTTTTCAGATCATGGGGCAAATAGACTAGGAGCCTCTGCTCTTATGCAAGGATTGGCAGATGGTTATTTTATTCTACCCTACACGATTGGTGACTATCTTTCTCAAGATATTCGGACAGGTCCTATAACAACTGATTCTATTGAGTTTGAAAATGCGGAAAAAAATGCANCTTCTTTCTTTAATANAATAATAAATAATAAAGGGACTCAATCTGTTGACTATTTTCATAAAAAATTAGGCCAAATAATGTGGAATAAGTGTGGGATGTCAAGNTCAAGAAGTGGTCTTGAAAANGCCATNAAAGAAATTCGGTTACTGCGAAAAGATTTTTACCAAAACGTTNTTGTTCCTGGNTCTGATAAAGAATATAATGAGGAGCTCGCAAAAGCGGGTCGTGTTGCTGATTTTTTAGAATTAGCAGAGCTGTTTGCAAAAGATGCTTTGAGCAGAAACGAATCATGTGGAGGTCATTTTCGAGAGGAATTTCAAACNAAAGATGGTGAAGCTATGCGGGATGATAAAAACTATGCGTATGTTGCTGCNTGGGAATATNGTGGAGAAAANAAAGAGTCTANGCTACATAAGGANCAATTAAAATTCGATTTTGTTGAATTAAAATCTAGAAGTTATAAATAAAATGATGAATCTTAAATTAAAAATATGGCGGCAAAAAGATCAAAAAACGAAAGGTAAAATGATCGAGTATAATATTGAAGATGTTGATGTCGACATGTCCTTTCTTGAGATGCTGGATGTTTTAAATCAAAAATTAATAACAAATGGTAAAGATCCAATTGCATTTGATCACGATTGTAGAGAAGGAATTTGTGGGTCATGCTCATTAGTTATTAATGGCTCTCCTCACGGACCAGCAAAAACAACAACAACTTGTCAATTACATATGAGGAAATTTAAATCTGGAGACACAATATATATTGAGCCTTTTAGGGCGGGCTCATTTCCAATAATTAAAGATTTAATTGTCGATCGTTCTGGGTTAGATAGAATTCAACAATCAGGGGGATATGTCTCTGTTAACACCTCTGGTAATCCTTTGGATGGGAATGCTATAGCTATTCCCAAAAAAGATGCGGATGAAGCTTTTAATTCGGCTGCATGTATTGGTTGTGGCGCATGTGTTGCTGCGTGTAAAAATTCTTCTGCAATGTTATTTGTGGGGGCTAAGGTTTCTCAATACTCACTACTTCCTCAGGGTCAGGTAGANCGTCATGATCGAGTAGTTAATATGGTTAAGCAAATGGACGCTGAAGGATTTGGCTCATGTACAAATACTGGCGCATGTGAAGCTCATTGCCCCAAAGACATTTCTTTAGAAAATATTAGGCGACTTAATAGAGAGTATTATTCTGCAATAACCAATAAGAAATAACTATGAGATATCGCAATATTGACCCGAACTTATTTAAATCAAATCGATCTGAGTTATTTAAATTGTTAAGCAATAATTCTATTGCAGTATTTAACTCTAATGATTTGATGCCTAAAAACGCCGACCAACTTATGTCTTTCAAACAAAANAGCGATATGTTTTATTTGTCTGGCATTGATCAAGAAGAAACTATTTTGGTTTTAATGAAGTATGATGAAAAAATGGAAGAAATTCTTTTTGTGCGAGAAACAAATGATACTATTAAAATCTGGGAAGGGGAAAAAATATCACAGAAACAAGCAAAAAACATCTCTGGTATAAATAAGGTTTTTTGGAACACAGAATTTGAAAGCGTGCTTCCTTCTCTTATTAATAAGGTGAAGACTATTTATTTAAATAGCAACGAACACCCTCGTGCTAATGTGGTGGTAGAAACCCGAGATGCTCGTTTTAAAAAGTGGATTCAATCAAAATACCCTGATTATATTTATAAAAAAAGTGCTGCATTATTACATAATATTCGTTCAATAAAAAAATCTGAAGAAATTAATTTAATTCAACATGCTTGTGATATCACTAAAAAGGGGGTTGAGCGAGTATGTCGTCATTTAAAGCCTGGGGTNTTTGAATACGAAATTCAAGCTGAAATAATTCATGAATTTTTACTCAATAATTCTAGAGGGTTTGCTTATGACCCTATTATTGCTTCTGGTAAGAATGCCTGTATTTTACACTATGATTCAAATAATGATCTGTGTAATGATGGAGATTTGGTGCTGATGGATTTTGGTGCAGAATATGCTAATTATGCCTCTGATTTAACCAGATGCTTTCCTGTGAACGGTCGATTTAANAAAAGNCAGAAAGATGTCTATAATAGCGTGTTAAGGGTGATGAATGAGGCGAAAAAACTTTTAAAACCAGGCATTTTTCTTTCTGATTATGAAAAATCTGTTGGTGTTCTAATGGAGCGGGAACTTGTCAATCTTGGATTGATTTCAATAAAAGATATTGCTGAATTTCAAACAACACCAGCCTATAAAAAATACTATATGCACGGAACATCTCATCATCTTGGATTAGATGTTCATGATGTATCTAATCCGGCTAAGCCTCTCGAAGAAGGTATGGTTCTCACTTGTGAGCCGGGAATCTATATCCCTGAAGAAAATTTAGGAATAAGATTAGAAAACGATATTTTAATACAAAAATCTGGAAATATTGACTTAATGGCGGAAATACCTATTGCGGCTGAAGAAATAGAGGACATGTTAAATATATAGTTTTTTATATGTTTCTATTTTTTGTAGAATGAGTTCCAGCCTTGATCATTTAGATCTATTGATTCTTCCAAGTTAGTAATTAGCTCTATTTTTCCCTCTTCTGAAGTTATGTGTCCTATTTCCTTAATAGAATTGATTTCTTTAAGTTTTTCGTATAGTGATGGAGGTGCCGTGAATAACAGCTCATAGTCTTCTCCCCCATTTAAGGCGCAAAAAATTGGATTAATATTTAATTCATTTGCTGTTTTTTCCGTTTCTTTTAAAATTGGGANTTTATTTTCGAATATTTTAACACCAACTTTGGAGGCCTTGCAAATATGTCTTACATCTGAACTTAAACCATCTGACAAGTCTATCATGGATGATGGGATTATTTTTTTCTTTTTTAACTGAGNAATAACATCAACTCTTGCCTCTGGCTTNAGTTGCCTCTCTAAAATATAGCTGTATTCATTTAATTNTGGTTGAAAATGNTCATCTTCATTAAANATGCTCTTTTCTCTTTCTAATATTTGAAGCCCTAAATACGCTGCTCCCAAATCTCCCGAAACAAATAANAGATGATTAGGTTTGGCNCCTGTTCTACAAACCGANTCTTTCGAGTCTAACTCTCCTATAATTGTTATATTTATAATTAATCCNCTTGCACTACTAGTAGTGTCTCCTCCAATTAAATCAATATTATANTTTTTACAAGCTGTTTCAACCCCTTTATATAATTCCTCTATATGTTCAACACTATATTTATTTGGGATTCCTAGTGAAATTAAAACATGTGTTGCAGTTCCATTCATTGCACATATGTCAGATATATTGGTCACAATCGATTTGTAGCCAAGATGCTTTAGTGGCGTATAAATAGGATCGAAGTGGACTCCTTCGGCAAGCATGTCTGTGCTAATAACATGTGATTTTTTTGCTAACTGTGTAATAATTGCCCCGTCATCACCTATACCCTTCTTTGTGGAAGCATGTTTAGTTTTAATATTTTGGGTTAAACGATCTATTAAATTAAACTCTCCTATTTCTGATATGGGTGTAAATTTATTTTTCATAATTATGGTATTTTACAGACACATTGTAATTTTTAATTTATATAGTATCTAAATTAAGTAAACTTATTATTAAATTTGCAGAAAAATTACAATCATGGTAACAATTTCAAATGAAGCAAAAAAGGAACTTCTTTCTCTTATGAAGCAGGGGGACGCTTCTAAAAATTATGTTCGCGTAAGCGTTACCTCTGGTGGGTGTTCAGGTTTATCTTATAATTTAGATTTTGACACAAAAGTATTGTCTACCGATAAAGTTTTTGAAAACAATGGAGTCAGTCTGTTGGTAGATGAAAAAAGTTATCTTTATTTAATTGGAACAACTCTTAATTATAGTGGCGGTTTAAATGGTAAAGGTTTTGTTTTTAATAACCCTAATGCTGCACGAACATGTGGGTGCGGGGAAAGTTTTGCTTTATAATTTTTTAAAATGAATTCCAAAGACGAAAAAAAATTAATTAATGATGTTACAAGTAGATCATATCAATATGGATTTGTATCTAAGCTAGAATCTGACACTATTAGCAAAGGGCTAACCGAAGAAACCGTAAAGCTTATTTCTCAAAAAAAAGGAGAGCCTAATTGGATGTTACAAAAACGGCTGGATGCTCTTGCACTCTTAAAAACTATGAGTCCCCCCAAGTGGGCGAACTTAAAGTTTGAAGAAATTAACCTACAAAACATTATTTACTATTCTGCGCCTAAAAAAAAAGCTTCCTTAGCTAGTCTAGAGGATGCAGACCCTGAATTAATTAAAACATTTAATAAGTTGGGTATTTCTTTAGAAGAGCAAAAACGATTAGCTGGTGTAGCTGTTGATGTTGTAATTGATAGTGTCTCTGTTTCTACATCTTTTAAAGACAAGCTTAACAAGCTAGGTATTATTTTTTGCTCAATGTCTGAGGCAATTCAAAAATATCCTGATTTAGTTAAAAAATATATTGGATCTGTTGTTCCTCCAAAAGATAATTATTTTGCTGCATTAAATTCTGCTGTTTTTAGTGATGGTTCTTTTTGCTTTATTCCAAAAGGGGTTAAATGTCCAATGGAGCTATCTACATATTTTCGAATTAATGAAGCTGGCACTGGTCAATTTGAAAGAACATTAATTATTGCGGAGGAAAATAGTTTTGTTAGTTATTTGGAGGGTTGTACTGCTCCTCAAAGAGACGAGAATCAATTGCATGCAGCAATTGTAGAATTAATTGCTTTAGATTCTGCTGAAATCAAGTATTCGACTGTTCAAAACTGGTATCCTGGAGATAAAAATGGAAAAGGTGGGGTTTATAATTTTGTCACGAAACGTGGCATCGCTTATTCAAAAGCAAAAATATCATGGACGCAGGTCGAGACAGGCTCATCTATAACCTGGAAGTACCCTTCTTGCATTCTTAAGGGCGATGATTCTGTAGGTGAATTTTTTTCAATTGCTGTAACTAATTGTTTTCAACAAGCAGACACAGGCACAAAGATGGTTCATATGGGAAAACGAACCAAAAGCACTATTATTAGTAAGGGTATTTCTGCTGGGAATAGTAATTCTAGTTATCGTGGACTTGTAAAAATAAATAGGGGGGCTGAAAATGCTCGAAATTTTTCTCAATGCGATTCACTCTTGATGGGAAATCTCTGTGGCGCTCATACGTTCCCTTATATTGATGTGAAAAATAGTTCTTCTGTTGTTGAACATGAAGCAACAACATCAAAAATTGGAGAAGATCAACTTTTTTACTGCAACCAAAGAGGAATCGGCAATGAAGAAGCTATTGCATTAATTGTAAATGGTTATTGTAGCGATGTTTTACAAAAACTTCCTATGGAGTTTGCAGTTGAGGCGAGAAAATTATTAGAAATTACTTTGGAAGATAGTGTTGGATAAAAAAAGAAAAAATTATGCTNAAAATTAAAAATTTAAAGTGCTCAATAAATGATAGCACTGTTTTAAAGGGTTTGGACTTAGAGGTTAATGCTGGTGAAGTTCATGCTATAATGGGGCCAAACGGTTCTGGAAAAAGCACTTTGGCTTCGGTCATATCTGGAAATGACAGNTATGATGTTACAGATGGAGAAATTGATTTTTTAAATCATTCTATATTNGAATTGCCTCCTGAAGAACGATCTCGCTTAGGAATATTTATGTCTTTTCAGTATCCTATTGAAATACCTGGGCTTAGTGTTAGTAATTTTATTAAAGCGGCTGTGGCTGAACACCGAAAGTTTAATGACTTAGANCCAATGAGCTCACGTGATTTATTACAAANTATGAAAAGTAATATCGATCTATTGGGGATGGATCCTTCTTTTTTATCCCGATCAATGAANGATGGTTTTTCTGGAGGAGAAAAAAAACGAAATGAAATTTTTCAATTAGCCATGTTAAAGCCGAAGCTTTCAATACTAGATGAAACCGATTCTGGACTAGATATTGATGCTCTTAAGATAGTGGCAAGTGGAGTAAATAGTCTGCGATCAAATAAAAGCTCTTTTATTATTATTACGCATTATCAAAGACTACTCAACTATATTTCCCCTGATTATGTACATGTTTTGTCGGATGGTAAAATAGTTAAATCCGGAGATGCTTCTCTGGCTTTAGAATTAGAAGAAAAAGGATACGATGGAATTACAGTGTGATTTAAATATGGCTAGTCTTATTGAGGAGATTCAGCCTATTGTTGAGGCATCTCCTGCATATATAACAGTCCTAAATGGTCATTGTTGTTTTGATTTATCTAATTTGCCCGATGGAGTTGAAGTGTGGGATAACTCTAATTTGAATTCCGAACAGTTTAAAAGTTTAGCAACTAAATTTGAGCTTGACTCACATATTAAATATAATCAAAATGACTGTTTATTTATTGAATTTGAAGACTCATTAAAGCTGTCTGACCCTTTATATATTTATTTTTTAGACCACGGAAAAGAAAGCGAAACACGAACTTTTTATAATTTTTATCTATTAAAAAAAGGTGTGGAAATTAGTATTGTTGAAAAAAAAATAAACTCGAAAAATCTTATTGAAAATAAAGTAAATAACTCGATTTCTCAATGGATGATCGAAAAAGAGGTGAAGTTAACGCACTATAGCTTTTTAGATGCTAACAAGAATGCCGACTATAAGGCTGATAGAAAAACTCTAGTTAAACAACTAAAGGATAGTCATTGTTCTTTTTTTACATTTTACTGGAATAGTGGTCTAATAAATAATGCTGCTGAGGTTTTATTAGATGATGAATTTGCTAATTGTGATTTATATTCTATATCCCTTTTAACAAATACTGCTGTTGTTAATAATAATGTTTCTATGAAACATAATTTTCCGGAGTGTAAAAGCACTCAAATTTTTAAAGGCATCTTTGACGATTCTTCTTCTGGTGGTTTTGATAGTACTGTTTTTGTAAAAAAAGATGCCCAAAAAACACTTAGTGTACAAAAAAACAACAATATTTTACTGTCTGACTATAGTTCTGTTAAATCAAATCCGCAATTAGAAATATTTGCAGATGATGTTGAGTGTGCTCACGGATCCACAATTGGTCAAATAGATTCTGAGGCACTTTTTTATTTGCAATCCAGGGGGTTGGGTAAAAAGACTGCTACCAGTATGTTGTTGCGGGGATTTTTAAACGATATTATACAGAAAATCGATAATCCAGAAATTAAAAAATATGTTTTATCTGAAGTAAATAGATGTCTTAATTTGTCAATTAAATTTAAAATTATAGATGAGTGATTTCGCCGTAGACAATATCGCAAAACTATTTCCCTTTTTTGAAAAATGGGGCAAGGATATAATTTATTTTGATAATGCTGCAACAACTCAAAAACCGAGTGTTGTTCTCAATTCAATCTCTGATTTTTACACAACCAACAACAGTAATATTCATAGAAGTTCTCATAATTTAGGTTTTGCAGCGACCGAAAAATATGAGTCTGCCAGAAGTCTAATAGCTGGGTTTATTTCTGCTGAAAAATCTAATGAAATTATATTTACAAGCGGAGCAACGGAAAGTGTTAATTTAGCTGCTAATTCATTTGGAAAACGAAACCTTAAAAAGGGTGACGTTATTTTAATTTCAGATATAGAACACCATTCAAATATACTTCCATGGCAAAAGTTAGCTAAGGAAAGTGGGGCGGTGATTCAAAAAATTCCTCTCCACGCAGATTTAACAATTAATTTAGATAAATTAAAAGGTCTTTTGAATAATTCTGTGAAGTTGTTGGTGATTCATCATATTTCAAATGTTACGGGAATGATGCAGGATGTAAAAACCGTGGCTGAAGAAGCTCAAAAGTTTAACATTCCTGTTTTTGTAGATGGGGCGCAAGCACCAGCGCACATAAGAGTGGATGTTAAAAATTTAAATTGTGATTTTTATTGTTTTTCGGGTCACAAGGTGTTTGGTCCAACAGGAACTGGGGTCCTCTATGTTAAAGAGCGGCATTTAATAAATATGAATCCTTATAAAATGGGTGGACAAATGGTCTCCAAAGTTTCTTATTCAGATCCTGAGTGGTCTGAGGCTCCTCTAAAATTTGAGGCCGGAACACCTAATATTGCTGGTATAATTGGATTGGCTTCTGCTATTAAATTTTTACAAGGCGTCGGTATCAATCAAATATTGGCTTTAGAAGAAAAATTAAGCACATACATGTCTAATAAACTGAAAACCATTCCCGAGTTAACTATTTATGGGTCTTATAATAAAGCTGCTCCTATTTTTTCATTTAACGTACTTGGGGTTCATCACTCTGACCTTGACACTTTATTTGCTGAAAATAATATATTTGTTAGATCTGGTCATCTTTGCAATCAAGGTTTAATGCATCATTTAAATATTGACGGTTGTTTAAGGGTTTCTCTAGCATTTTATAACACCATCGAGGAAATCGACAAATTTATATTAGTGTTTAAAAAAATTCTTTCATTATTAAACAAGCAATCATGAGGGAACAGGCTACACAAATCATTGAAGAATTTTCATTTTTAAATTCATGGGAAGAAAAATATGAATACCTCATTGGTTTGGGCGCTGAAATTCCAGAATTAGACAGCTCTCTAAAAGTTGATGGAAATTTAATGAGAGGATGTCAATCTAAAGTTTGGTTAATTTCTAAATATAATAATGGGAAATTGTATTTTTATGGTGACAGTGATGCATTAATAACAAAGGGATTAGTTGCTTTGGTTCTTAGATTATATTCTAATGCTACGGCTGGCGAAATAATTAATACTGAACTCGATGTGTTTGAAAAAATAGGTCTAAAGAAACATTTGTCGATGAATAGAGCAAATGGTTTAAATATAATGATTGAGACAATTCGAAAACACGCCGTTAAATACTTGAAAAATGAGTAAAAAATTACAAGCATTAGGAGAAGAGGTTGTAAGTGTATTATGTCAAATTTATGACCCTGAAATTCCTGTTAATATATATGAGCTTGGCTTAATTTATGATGTGCAGGTGAGTGATGATTATGATGTTAAAGTCTTGATGACATTTACTGCTCCGAATTGTCCTGTGGCTGAAAGTCTTCCTGTAGAAATTAAGGAAAAAATTGAAAAAATTGAAAAAGTTAAAACAGCAACTATTGATATTACATGGGATCCTCCTTGGGAAAAAGATATGATGTCAGAAGAGGCTAAATTAGAACTAGGGTTTTTATAAGNTTATGGATAATGAAATTGTTAATAAAGTTGATAAAGCTGGGTTAATCACATTAGATCTTAATGATTTTATAGTCCCTGGAAAAAGAGTTGGTTTAGATTTAGTAGACTGGCTAGATGATGGGTTAATCATTAAAGAGGCTTCTTTTAAAAAAAGAATTGATGAATTTAACTGGGAAAATATGGAAAATTCTTTTGTGGCTGTTTTTTGTTCGAAAAATGTAATTATTCCAATTTGGGCCTACCTTTTAATTCAAACAAAGCTATATACTATTGCTAGACAAGTTTTTTTTTCTGATATTCACACTATGGATTTATTATTATTTCAACAAAAAGTAAACACACTAAATGTGGATCAATATAAAAACAAACGTGTCTTCCTAAAGGTTTGTGGCGGTAATGAAATTCCTGTGGGGGCCTTTGCTTTATTAACAAACAGGCTTATCACAACTGTAAAAAGCCTTTTTTATGGAGAGCCTTGTTCAAGTATCCCTTTAGTTAAAAATTAAAAAAAATTATTATGAAAAAAATTATTCCCATTGTATTAAGCGTATTATTTTTTGCCCCTATCAACATTTCTGCGGATGAAGGAATGTGGTTGCCAATGTTTATTAAGCGATTAAATATTGACGACATGCATTCTAAAGGTTTGCAATTAAGTTCCGAAGAAATTTATAGTGTTAATTCTGCTTCTCTAAAAGATGCTATTGTTAGCTTTAATGGCTATTGTACAGGTGAAATTATTTCATCCAGTGGTTTGCTTTTAACAAATCACCACTGTGGTTACGATGCTATTCAAAATCATAGTTTAGGAGATAATGATTATTTAGGGGATGGTTTTTGGGCTAGTAATCTAGAAAAAGAATTGCCCAATGAAGATATGTTTGTTGATTTTTTAATTCGGATGAAAGATGTTTCAAAAGAGGTTTTAGATAGTATTGATTATAATACTGAAGAAAAAGTTCGTAATGAATTAATTAATAGTCGGATTGAGGAAATTAAAAAGCGGGAAATAGGTGACTCGAATTATTGGGCAGAAATTAAAAGTTTTTTTGCAGGTAATGAATACTATCTTTTTATCTATGAACGCTACAATGATGTGCGTTTAGTTGGGACCCCTCCTGAATCAATTGGTAAGTTTGGTGGAGATACAGATAATTGGATGTGGCCAAGACATACGGGTGATTTTGCTCTTTTTAGGGTTTACACTGCTCCTGACGGATCGCCATCCGAATATGCAGCAGAAAATATACCTTTAAAACCAAAACATTATTTGCCTATTTCGCTGGATGGTGTTTCTAATAATGACTTTACTATGATTCTGGGCTATCCAGGTGGAACTGAACGATATATGCCTTCTTTTGGTGTGAAAGAAGCTATTAACAATTATAATCCGACCGTTGTTAAAGTTCGTGAAGCAAAACTTAATATACTGAATCGACACATGAGAGCAGATAGAGAGGTGAGTATTATGTATGCAAGTAAAAAGGCGAGAATCTCTAATTATTGGAAATATTATATTGGACAAACCAAAGGTTTAAAAAGGCTTGATGTTTACACAAAAAAACAGGGGATTGAAGCCAAATTTCAAACATTTGTTAACTCCTCTCAAAAAAACCAGGATATTTATGGTAATGTCCTAAAAGATATGGAGGCAGCATATAATGATTTAGCACAAACGACCTTATCTAGGATTTATTTAAACGAAGCTGCTTGGTCAGGCCCAAGTTTTGTGAAATTAGCTAGAAGGTCTGAATCTTTTTTAAGGGCTCTGGATGGTGGTGAAAAAGAAGAAATTAGTGTGGCTTTAGACAAATTTAAAAATCAAGTTGAGGACAATTTTAAAGAATATAAAAAAGAGATTGATAAAGAGTTATTTGTGAAAATGATGGAAATGTATTATTTGGGTGTTCCGAAAGATCAATTGCCAACAATAATTGATTCTTTACAACGAAAATATAGGGGTGACTTTCAAAAGTGGGGCAACTATTTATATGACAGATCTATTTTTGTAGATTCTGAAAAAATGGAAAACTTTTTNGCTTCTTTTAATGCGAATTTTGGGGATGTCNCTAGTTCTATTATTAAACAGGATCCTGCGTTTAAATTACAGAAAGCTATTTTAACTAATTATTTTCAAAACATNCGACCTAGCAATACTGCTCCTCAAAAATCACTAAACATTGCGAATCGATTATTTATTGATGGGTTGCGAAAAATGAATCCTAAGCATAAGTTTTATCCTGATGCTAATTTTACCATGAGATTGACATATGGTTCTGTCGGGGATTATGCTCCTGGAGATGCTGTAGATTATAATTTCATTACAACACTTGATGGTGTAATGGAAAAGATGGATAATGATAACCCTGAATTTATTGTTCCAGACAAATTAGTGGAACTGTATAAAAATGAAGATTATGGTCCTTATGCTGGGGATAATGGTGAGTTAAATGTTTGTTTCATTTCTAATAATGATATTACCGGTGGTAATTCTGGTTCTCCAGTAATTAACAGTAAGGGTCATCTAATTGGTTGTGCTTTTGATGGTAATTGGGAAGCTATGAGTGGAGATATTGCTTTTGAGCATGATTTACAAAGAACTATATCTGTTGATGTGCGATATATTTTATTTATAATTGACAAATTTGCTGGNGCATCTAACATAATAGATGAACTCACACTTATATCTGGTNCATCTGCGTCCTTACCAACATATAGTGAGGCGTGGGCATCTAATAAAAATGGTATCCAAAGTCGATATAATACAAAAAAAGAATTTATTACAGATGCTAAATCTTGGTGGGTACAACATGCAAATAAATAATTGATTTACTTTGATAGATGTTGCTATTTTAACAGAAAAACGCTACCTCAATCTAAGCGAAAATGATGATTGGTATGTGAGCAATATAATTAAAGAAGATGGTCTGGTTGAGTTAGAATTAAAAGATTTAGGCATTAGTTGCTCGCGTGTTGCTTGGGATGACAATTTTAATCCATCTAATTTCCGCTTTGCTTTATTTCGAACTACTTGGAATTATTTTGAAGAACTAGATAGTTTTATGCATTTTTTAAAAAAATGTGAGAAAAGAATATCTTTCATTAATCCTTATTCCCAAATTATCTGGAACTTAGATAAAAAATACCTGTTATTTTTGAGAGATTCTGGTATTAATATTCCCGAAACACACCTTGTAAAAAAGGGGAATTTTATTGATTTGAAAGCTTTGTGTGTTAAAAATGGNTGGGAAGAGGTTGTTGTAAAGCCTTGTGTTTCTGCTGCAGCCTGGAACACTCACTATATAAAAAAAATTTCATCGGATGCACAAAGTTTAATTAACTCTCTTGTAAAAGATCAGGATATGTTGATTCAGGTTTTTCAAAAACATGTTTTAACATCAGGTGAAATTTCGATGATGATGATTAATGGAAAATACTCTCATGCTGTCTTGAAAAAAGTTAAGCCAGGAGATTTTAGGGTGCAAGATGATTTTGGTGGGAGCGTTTCTGTTTACGCTCCAAGTAATCATGAAATTGAATTTGCTAATCATGTTATTCAATCTCTCCCTTTTCAAACTATTTATGCTAGAGTTGATATCATTCTTGATAATAGGGGATCGATCGCCTTATCAGAGTTGGAGCTTATTGAGCCAGAAATGTGGTTTNGACTACACCCAACATCAGCCCGAAATTTAGGTTTTGCAATCCAAAGTTTTATAACAAGCTAATAAGCCCTAGCCTCATTGCCTTCAATATAGTAAATGAAAGATCTGTTGGCTACCATGTTTCCGCCATTGGTTGGATAGTCTCCTGTAAAATACCAGTCTCCTATATGATTTGGGCATGCCTGATGTAGGCATTCTTTTGTTTGAAATAAAATGTCGAAATCTGTGGAAATATTGTCTGTTTTTAACAAAAAGGCNATCTCTTGTGAAACTTCTTCTTGCGTAAAAGGAGCGTATATGTTTTTCAGGTGATTCGGTTGGTTTTCTTTTTTGTTAATCTGGTCTTGTTTGCATTTATTGTAGGTTTCCTGTATAATTTGTTTTCCGTTTTCTTTTTTATTTAGTAGCGAAATTGCTGCTTTAAATGCGATAAAATCTCCTAGTTTAGCCATGTCTATTCCATAGCAATCAGGATATCTTATTTGTGGAGCCGAAGACACAACAATAATCTTTTTTAATTTCAACCTATCTAATATTCTAAGTATACTTTTTTTAAGTGTTGTTCCCCTCACAATACTATCATCTAAAATAACTAGTGTGTCTTTGTTTGTTGAAACGCCATAAGTGACATCATAAATGTGTCCAACCAAACCATCTCTATCATTATCTGCTGTAATAAAAGTTCTAAGTTTAGCATCCTTAACGGCCATTTTTTCTACTCGTATTTTTTGATCAATAATTTCTTTAAGGTTTTTGATTTCTCCTCTTTCCAAAAGGATTTTCTTTTTTGAATTTAAATTGTCTTCTAAAGAAGAGATTAGCCCCAAAAAGGCTGTTTCTGCTGTGTTGGGTATGTATGAAAAAAGAGTGTTGTTTAGGTCGTTGTTAATTTTTTTTAATATTGGTTCAGTTAATAAAGATCCTAGCATTTTTCTTTCTGTATATATACTTGAGTCATTTCCTCTAGAAAAATATATTCTTTCAAACGAGCATGCTGTTCTTTGTTTCGGGTCCATCACCTTTTTAAGTTTAATGTCTCCATCTTTTTTTATTATAATAGCCTCTCCTCTTGGCAACTCTTTTATATTCTGTGAGCTCACATTAAAGGCTGTTTGAATAACGGGTCTTTCTGAAGCAACTACAGCAATCTCTTCATCTGTATAATAGTATGCTGGTCGAATACCGTGTGGGTCTCGTAATGCAAAAGCATCTCCATGACCAAGTAATCCTGATAAAACATATCCTCCATCCCATTTTTTAGAAGCATTAATTAATATATTTTCCACATTTATATGTTCCTCTATTAGCTTTGAGATTTCTTTATTTGATTTGTTTTGTAATTTATATTCATGGTAGAGCCTAGTGTTTTCCTCATCGGTAAAGTGTCCTATTTTTTCTAAAATTGTAATTGTATCAGATTTTTCCTTTGGGTGTTGGCCTAAATCGATTAATTGGTTAAATAATTCTTCTACATTGGTCATGTTGAAATTTCCTGCTAATACTAAGTTTCTTGATTTCCAATTGTTTTGTCTTAAAAAGGGGTGNCACTGGGCAATATTGTTGCCTCCATATGTTCCATATCTAAGATGTCCTAAAAAAAGCTCCCCCATAAAAGAACAATTTTCTTTTAACCATTTCGAATCATTAAACTCTTTTGGGTATAGTTTTTTTATTTTTTTGAAATTTTCACTAATTTTTAAAAAAACATCTTGTATAGCATTCTGTTCAACTGATCTTCTACGACTAATATAGGGCTTGCCTGGTTGACTGTTTAGTTTAATATTTACAAGTCCTGCACCATCTTGACCTCTATTGACTTGTTTTTGCATTAACAAGTACATTTTATTTAGTCCGTAAAGCGCTGTTCCGTACTTTTGCTGATAAAAATCTAGTGGCTTTAAGAGTCGTAATAGTGCTATTCCACACTCATGTTTAACTGAATCACTCATATTATTGTGTCTATTGCAAAATTATGTTTTTTTTAATCAAAATCTTCTTTTTTTATATTTANCCAATTTAGGATGTTTTCACCCCAAATATCCTTTCCCTCTTTTTCTGTCATCAACCCTAGTTCAACAGCATGATCTAAGGCTCTGCCGGGATACGAATTCCCTACTCCCTCTATTTCTCCTAAAGGAAATGGATCGTCTAGCCCCATTATTATTTGTTTGGATCCAACGCGTTTTTTTAATAAATCTAAGGTGTGTGCGTCGTGAACCAGTGTGTCGAAATATAGGTTTGGATGTCGCAGTGTTTTTCGTGGGTCTTCTAGGTTTTTAAAAATATCTGGTCGGCCATCAAAACCCTGAACTCTTCTTCCGTAATTAGCCACACCCAACATTGCTCCATGAGCAAAGCTCGTTCTTAAATTTGGGTATTTATTTGGTAAATCTCTAAGAGTGAAAACGTGCAGTGTGTCAGCACACTGCGCCATCATCCAAACTAGATGAAACCTCCAGTATTGATTTTTTAGCGCAATCATTTTGTCCCCGTCGTAGGGATGTATTTGAACCGCCAACCTATGCTCGTTTGCTAATTTAAAAATTGGGTCCACGTCTGAGTCTGCCACAGATAACCACTCTCCATTTTTATTTAAAAAATGTGTGGGTAAACATAGTAGTTTTAATCCAAGTTCATTTACACACCTATCAATCTCTTTGAGAGCGTGATCGACATGTAGAGGCTGAACCACAAATCCGCAGGTGAATTTTTTGGGATAACTGCTTTGAATAGAAGCATTGAAATTGTTTTGAAAACTAATTGCGTCTACACAATCTTGTTTTTTCCAACCATTACAATATAGTTGTGAAAGGCACAACATAACAGAGTGNTCAATATTGTGTTGATTCATCCATTCTATTTTATCTTTAACGAAAGATCCTGGGCCACTAATTGGTCTCGACCATTCTCCCTGTCTCATAAACTTTTTGTCTTCATCAATCCAAAAAAGTTTTTTTTCTTTTAGAAAATTTGGAACCTGGGAAGGTTCTGGGAGTATGTGTCCGTGTCCATTTATTCGCATGGTTTAGTTTTAACTTTACTATATTAATTTAGTGAAAATCTTTTGTTAAAAATGAATTTTTCTTTTTGAGGTTGTTTTGCATTTTTGAATAAATTAAGTTTTTTGTTGTTGTTAAATATACCTTTCGTCTACATCCATAACCTCTCCTGTTTGTGGACACGTTCTTAATTTCTCACTACTATAGAATTTTTTAAATACTGGNAAAAAGTCTTTTTCAATATTGGTTAAGTGGAAATANTCCTCGTATAGCAGCACATTGGCTGTGTCTGAAAACCACATTAACCCATCTTTATGTTTGGGTTCTCTTTTTCTTTCAACAACGAGGCCTATTGAGTTTTCTGGTCTAATGGGTGAGTGTGGGATTTTTGGTGGTAAAAGAAACATTTCCCCCTCTTTTATTTTAACCTCAACCATTTTACCATTTTGTTGTGTTTTAACAACAATATCTCCTTTTAATTGATAAAACAGCTCTTCTGTTTCATTATAATGGTAATCTTTTCGAGAGTTTGGTCCTCCAACAATCATTACAATAAAATCTTCTGCCTCCACATATAGATTTTTGTTTCCAACAGGAGGTTTTAAGAGGTGTTTGTTGTCNGATATCCATTGATTAAGATTAAATGGGGCTTTTATAGTTCGCATATTTTAAATTGATTTTATTTAATGTGTTTTTATCTATTTATAATGTAATTGTAAATTAGTTATATTTGAAACAATATGGAAATAAATCTAAAAAATAAAACTGCGTGGGTTTTTGGTGGATCTAAAGGAATTGGTCTTGCTATAGCAATAGAGCTTGCAAATGCTGGAGCCAATATTTTGTTAATTGCAAGAAATAAAATCGACTTACAAAAAGCCCAAGATAAATTGTCTTTAAACAATGGGCAGAAACATGATGTTTTGTCTGTTGATATGGTTGACACAAAGGGTTTGGTTGAAAAAATGAGGTCGTACGTGAATGTAAATAATGTAGATATTTTGATTAATAATTCTGGGGGGCCTTTAGGGGGATTGGCTTATATGGCTGATGTAGATGAGTATCTGGCAGCATTTAATCAGCATGTTTTAGCTGCTCAGGCGGTTACCCAAATCGCACTACAGTCTATGAAACGCAATCAGTTTGGTAGAGTTGTAAATATTATTTCAACCTCCGTTAAACAACCCATCAATGGTTTGGGGGTATCAAATACTATTCGTGGAGCAATGGCAAACTGGAGTAAAACTATAGCTTCTGAGGTTGGTCCGTTTGGTATTACTGTAAACAATGTACTGCCTGGTGCTACAAACACACAAAGATTAGTTAGTTTAATTTCAAAAAACGCCTCTAAAAATAATTGTGAAGAAGAGTTGGTGATTAAGAAAATGAAAAATGAAATTCCGGTTGGAAGGTTTGCTGATCCAGAAGAAATAGCTTATATGGTGGTTTTTTTGTGCTCCAACTATGCTAGCTATATCAATGGTATTAATATACCTATCGATGGTGGTAGAACAAAATCGTTATAATAATTGTTTGGGAATTCTATGGAGAAAATTGAAAACTATATTGATGGTGAGCTTGTGCCGCCTTTAAATAAAAAATATCTTGATAATTATAGCCCAACAAATGGTGTTGCTTATTCTTTGGTGCCTGATAGTGATGAAAGTGATGTTGATTTGGCATTTTTATCTGCTAAAAACAGTTTTAATAAATGGGGCTCTTCAACTAAAGAATATAGATATGAGTGGATGATGAAGCTCGCTAAGGCTATTGATGATAATGCTGAAGAGCTTGCTGTAGCAGAAAGTTTTGATAATGGTAAGCCGGAGTGGTTAGCAAAAACTATGGACATCCCTAGATGTTCTGCAAATATTAGGTTTTTTGCAACAGCNATATTGCATTTTAACACCTCATCACATGATATGGATGGTTNAGCNTTAAATTACACATTGAAAANNCCTATTGGTGTNGCTGGNTGNATTTCTCCNTGGAACCTTCNTTTNTATTTNTTANCNTGGAAAATTGCGCCCGCCATTGCAACAGGAAACACTGTGATCGCTAAACCCTCTGAAATCACACCATACACAGCATATTTGTTTAGTAAAATTTGTCAAAAAATTAACTTTCCTAAGGGTGTTATTAATATTGTTCATGGTTCTGGGGCAACCGCTGGAGATGCTGTTGTTAAAAAATGCGATGTTATATCTTTTACTGGTGGAACTGAAACGGGAAAACTTGTTGCTACTAATGCCGCAAAAGATTTTAAAAAATGTTCCTTGGAATTAGGGGGGAAAAACCCAACTGTTATATTTTCTGATTGTGATATTGATTTAGCTGTCGAAACAGCTGTAAAGGCGTCTTTTTTAAATCAGGGACAAATTTGTCTTTGTGGTTCTAGAATATTTGTGGAACAATCTATTTACGATTTATTTAGAAAGAGTTTTTTGGAAAAAACAAAAAAATTAACCGTTGGAGACCCTGCTAGTGTAAAAAGTAATCTGGGCGCTATAGTTTCAAAAGATCATTTGGAAAAAATAATTCTTGAAGTGCAATTAGCGGAAAAGGCTGGTGGTAAAATTATATGTGGGGGCAACAGATTAGTTTTGGATGGTAATTTGAGTGGTGGTTATTATATGAGTCCGACGATTATTGAAAACACAAAGCATACTGATAAGATAAATCAAGAAGAAATTTTTGGTCCTGTTGTAACAATTATGCCTTTTAAAGGTGAGGGCGAGGTTATTGAAATGTGCAACAGCACTAAATACGGGTTGGCTGGAGTTGTTTTTTCAAATAATATTTCAAAAGCACATAGGGTTGCTGGAAAAATACAATCTGGTTTAATTTGGGTTAACACATGGTTGTTAAGAGATTTGCGTGTTCCTTTTGGCGGAATGAAACATTCTGGTTTGGGACGAGAAGGGGGGCGACAATCACTTGATTTTTTTACAGAAACGAAAAATGTTTGTGTTAAGATTGAAAGGGGAGGAAATAAATAATATATTTATTTTCAAAACACAATTATATTATGAGTATTTCTATGATGTCATCTAAAGCGCCTAAACCTGTGGGTAATTATCCTCATGCTAAAAAAATTGGACATTTATTGTTCTTGTCGGGTGTTGGTCCTAGAAAAAGAGGTTCAAGCACAATTCCTGGTGTAACATTGTCTAATGATGGGTCTGTTTTGGATTATGATATTGAAAAGCAGTGTATTTCGGTTTTTGAAAATGTAAAATTAATTTTGGAAGAGGCTGGTTCAAGTTGGGAAAATATTGTTGATGTTACTGTTTTTTTAACAAACATGAAGGATGATTTTGAGGTTTACAATCGATTATATGGAGAGTATTTTTCTAAACCTTTTCCAACAAGAACTACAGTAGAAATAAATTGTTTACCAACACCAATTGCGATTGAATTAAAAGTTATTGCTTCCACTTAAAACTATATTTTCCATGTTTGCAGAATATAAAAAATTAGATCTATCAAAACTTTGTTCCGAGGTGAATGTGTTTTGGGAAAAAAATAAAATTTTTGAAAAAAGCATTAGTTCACGTTCTGAAAAAAATAGATTTGTTTTTTATGAGGGTCCTCCTTCTGCAAATGGGTTGCCTGGCATTCATCATGTTATGGCTAGGTTAATAAAGGATATTTTTTGTAGGTATAAAACTCTTTCTGGTTTTCGTGTCGACCGAAAGGCTGGTTGGGACACTCATGGACTTCCTGTGGAACTAAGTGTGGAGAAGGATTTAAATATTAAAAAGGATGATATTGGTAATAGTATTTCTATCTCTGAATATAATGAGGCTTGTAAAAAAACAGTTATGAAATACACGGAGGTTTGGAATGAATTAACTGAAATTATGGGTTATTGGGTGGATGTTGATTCTCCTTATATAACATATAAAAACAAGTATATGGAAACTGTGTGGTTTTTGTTGAAGCGTCTTTTTGATAAAAATCTGATTTATAAAGGGTATACTATTCAACCATACTCACCTGCTGCAGGAACTGGTTTGAGCTCACATGAACTTAATCAGCCTGGGTGTTATAAACTTGTTAAAGATTTGAGTGTTTTTGCTTTGTTTGAAGTTAGGGATGTTTCTGTTTTATTTGAAGCTAACAAAAAAGTTTTTTTTGCGGCGTGGACAACCACTCCTTGGACTTTGTTTGCAAACACAGGTTTGGCTGTTGGAAAAAAAATAACATATGTTTTTGTTGAAACCTTGAATCCTTTTACATTGGAGGAAATTATTTTAGTTTGTGCTGAAGATTGTTTATCTCGAATATTTGATGAAAAAACAAAAAAAACAATTCTTAAACAAAATCCTAGTAAATCTATCTACACGGTGGTTTTTCGTTGCAAGGGTGTTGATTTGATTGATTTAAGATATCATCAATTGCTTCCATATTTAAAACCACAAGAGTTGGTTAATCAAGCTTTTCGTGTTGTTAGTGCTGATTTTGTAAATACAACCGATGGTTCTGGTGTTGTGCATTTAGCACCCACATTTGGTGCTGATGATTTTATGGTTGCTAAAAAAGAGGGAATTCCCCCAATGCTTATATTGGATAAAAAAAATAACCTTGTACCAATTGTTGATTTGTCTGGTCGGTTTGTAGATGGTTTAGGTGAGTTTTCTGGTAGATGTGTAAAAAGTGATTTTGGTGATGATGAGGGTTCTGTAGATATAGACATTGTTGTTAAGTTAAAGAAATCTGGTTTGGCTTTTAAGTCAGAAAAATATGAACACAGCTACCCCCATTGTTGGAGAACTGATAAACCTATATTGTATTATCCTTTAGATTCTTGGTTTATCAAATCTACTGATTACCGTGATTTAATGATGAGGGAAAATGACAAGATTAATTGGAAGCCAAAAAGCACTGGTGAGGGGCGTTTTCAAAATTGGTTAGAAAATATTAATGATTGGAATTTGTCGAGATCTCGTTTTTGGGGTATTCCACTACCTATTTGGAGGAGTAAAGATGGGGGTGAGGTTATTTGTGTGGGGTCTGTGAAAGAATTGAAAGTTTTATGTGAAGAGTCTGTGTCTGCTGGTAATATGTTAAATAACCCATTGGTTGATTTTATTCCGGACGATATGAGTAGTGTTAATTATGATCGGTTTGATTTACATAAAAACTGGGTTGATAAAATTGTGTTAACATCTAAATCAGGTAAGCCGATGTATAGAGAGTCTGATGTTATTGATGTTTGGTTTGATTCTGGGTCTATGCCTTATGCTCAGTGGCACTACCCTTTTGAAAACAAAGACTTGATTGATTCTGGTTCTTTTTTTCCGGCTGATTTTATTGCAGAGGGTGTTGATCAAACTAGGGGTTGGTTTTTTACTCTTCACGCTATTGGTGTTATGTGTTTTGGAAGGGCTGCTTTTAAAAATGTTATTTCTAATGGTTTGGTTTTGGATAGTGTGGGTCAAAAAATGTCTAAACGCTTAGGTAATACTGTTAACCCTTTTGATGTAATTAAGGAGCATGGAGCAGATTCTTTGCGCTGGTATATGATTACCAATTCTCAACCTTGGGATAATTTAAAATTTGATATTAGTGGTGTGGTTGAGGTTAAACAAAAATTATTTAGCACACTTCATAATATATATTCTTTTTTTAGTCTTTATGCTAATATTGATCGATTTAAATATGTTGAGCCTGCTTTGGTTGTGAAGGATCGGCCATTGTTAGATCAGTGGATTTTGTCTGAATTAAACACATTGATTAAGGTTGTGGAGCGTGGTTATGTTAATTATGAGCCTACTTTGGTTGGTCGAGCTATTCAAGAATTTGTGGTTGACAAACTTAGTAATTGGTATGTTCGACTTTGTAGAAGGCGTTTTTGGAAGGGGGATTATGATGTAAATAAGGTTTCCGCATACCAAACACTGTATGATTGTTTGGTGACTGTTTCTAAGCTAGCCTCTCCTATTGCCCCCTTTTTTATGGAGCGTTTGTTTTTAGATTTAAACCAAGTTTCTAAAAAAGATTTGGTGGACTCTGTTCATTTGTCAACATTTCCTGTGGTTGATGGGGGGGTGATTAATGAGGGTTTGGAGTTTAATATGGCGCTAACTAGGGATATTTGTTCTTTAGCTTTATCTATTCGAAAAAAAGAAAATATTCGTGTTAGGCAACCGCTTGAATCTATTGTTGTTTGTTTAAATGATAGTACTTTGGAGCAGGGGGTTGTGGTTGATTTGATTAAATCGGAAATTAACGTTAAGTCTGTTTTGTTTTCTGCCGAATCTGATGGTTTGGTTAAAAAGTGTCTGGTACCCAACTTTTCTGTTTTGGGTAAAAAATATGGTTCTTTAATGCGGGAGATTGCTTCTGGGGTTAAATTGTTTACAGATGTTGATGTTTTAACCTTTATTAAGAATGGTGAAATTTCTTTGTTTGTGAATGAGCGTGAGTTGATTTTGTTTGGAGATGATTTGGTTGTAAAGGTTGAGGACTTGCCTGGTTTTTTAACAGCTAAAAATAATCGTGTTTTAGTTTCTCTAAACACATCTATTTCGAAGAGCTTGTTGGATGAGGGGTTTGCAAGAGAGTTTGTGAATTTTATGCAGGGGTTACGGAAAGACTTAAACCTTGTTGTAACTGACACCGTTTCTATTGTTTTGTTTGGTGATGTGGGTGCTGTTGATATTATTTTAAATCATCGGTCTTATGTTGAGGGTGAGGTTTTGGCGAAATCTATTGTTGTTTCTGATAAGAAACCGAAAAATAATACTCTTTTTGAATTTAATAATTATAAAATGTATATTGCGATTGAAGAATAATTAAACTATGAAAAAAAGTGTTTCTAAAAGATATTCTGATGTAGAGTTGGGTAAGTTTAAAAAACTTATTTTACAAAAAATGGATTCTGCTCAAGAAGATTTAAAACTTTTAAAAGACTCATATAGTAACGCTTCTTCTAATGGAACTGATGACACCTACTCTTCTTTTAAGTCTTTTGAAGAGGGGTCTCAAACTTTATCAAAAGAGTCCAACACAATGCTTGCGGCTAGACAAGAAAAGTTTATTCGTGACCTTAAAAATGCATTGATTCGTGTTGAAAATAAAACATATGGTATTTGTCGAGAAACTGGTAAGTTGATTTCTAAAAAACGACTAATGTTGGTTCCTCATGCAACATTAAGTATTGAGGCAAAAAATAAATCTAAATAAGTTTTGTGAAAAATATTAGTTTAAAGATGTGGGTGCTTTTTTTTAGCATCTTGTTTTTAGATCAGTTTTTAAAGGTTTTGGTTAAAACCAACATGTCTATTGGTGATGAGATTATTATTTTTGATTGGTTTATTATTTACTTTGTTGAGAATAATGGTTTTGCTTTTGGATTAGAGTTTTTTGGTTTTTGGGGTAAGTTTTTTTTAACTCTTTTTCGTATAGTTTTTGTTGTTTTTATCTTTAGGTGGCTTTTTGATTTATTGAAGGTGGGGGTTGATTTTGTTGTTGTGTTGGCTTTTTTGTTAATTTCTGCTGGTGCAATTGGAAACATTATTGATAGTGTGTTTTATGGTGTGTTTTTTGATTACTCTCCTTTATTTTTTGGTCGAGTGGTTGATATGTTTTATTTTCCTTTATTCTCTGGTTTTTACCCTGATTGGTTTCCTTTTTGGGGTGGTGAAAAATTTGTTTTTTTTAGGTTTATTTTTAATATCGCTGATTCTTCAATAACTATTGGGTCTTTTATTTTGTTGTTATCTTATAAAAAACTACCCTTAAAATAATACTCTTGTTTTTATCTTTTTTAATTCTTTGTTTTTTATATTTGCCAATCTTAACTAAATAATTGTGCTATGGAATTTTTAAACTCCAACGTTTTATATATTGTGCCCCTGTTGGGTATTATTGGTCTTATTGTTATGTTTATTAAATCTTCGTGGATTTCTAAACAAGACCCTGGTGATAAAAAAATGGTTGAACTTTCAAACCATATTGCAAAAGGAGCTATGGCTTTTTTAGTGGCTGAATGGAGGGTTTTGGCTGTTTTTGCTGTTTTTGCTGCAGGTATTCTTGCTTGGTCTGGAACTTTTGAGCAAGCAAATTCTCACCCAATGATTGCTGGGGCGTTCTTGATTGGGGCGTTTTTCTCAGCTCTAGCTGGTTATTTTGGTATGAATATAGCAACAAAAGCAAATGTGAGAACGACACAGGCGGCCAGAACTAGTTTACCAAAAGCATTAAAAGTGTCTTTTACTGGTGGAACTGTGATGGGTGTTGGTGTTGCTAGTTTAGCTGTGTTGGGTTTAAGTGGTTTGTTTATGGTTTTTTATTTCTTTTTTGGTGGGGCGGAAATAAGNCCAAACTCTAAAGAAATGATGAGGGTTTTAGAGGTTTTAGCTGGTTTTTCTCTTGGTGCTGAGTCAATTGCTCTTTTTGCNAGAGTTGGTGGCGGTATTTANACTAAAGCTGCTGATGTTGGTGCAGATTTGGTTGGAAAGGTTGAAGCTGGAATACCAGAAGATGACCCAAGAAACCCTGCAACAATTGCGGATAANGTNGGGGATAATGTNGGGGATGTTGCTGGTATGGGTGCTGATCTTTTTGGTTCGTATGTTGCTACGATTTTAGCNGCTATGGTTCTTGGAAACGGTCTTGTTTCTAGTGGTGATTTTGCTGGACTTGGACCTATTTTNTTNCCTATGGTTATTGCTGGTTTNGGTTTGGTTTTTTCAATTGTTGGTGCGTGGTTTGTAAAAATNAANTCTGAAGAAGANTCTGTTCAAAANGCTTTAAATATTGGTAATTGGTCTTCTATTTTNTTAACTGTGTTAGCGTCGTATTTTGTGGTTCAGTGGATGTTGCCTGAAGTAATGAGTTATGTTGATGNGGGTAGNNNTATTACAANTATGGGNGTNTTTTGGGCNATTTTTACTGGACTTGTTGTTGGNGGGTTAATGTCTGTTGTAACAGAATATTATACNGCTATGGGTAAAAGACCTGTTAANTCTATTGTTACACANTCTTCAACTGGTCANGCAACAAATATTATTGGTGGTTTNGCTGTNGGTATGGAGTCTACGGTTNTTCCTATTTTAATTTTATCTAGTGGTATTTTTATTTCTTTTCTTTTTGCTGGNTTGTATGGTGTCGCNATTGCGGCGGCTGGNATGATGGCAACAACNGCTATGCAGTTAGCAATTGATGCTTTTGGTCCTATTGCTGATAATGCTGGTGGTATTGCTGAAATGAGNGGTCTTCCAAAAGAGGTTAGGGAGCGAACNGANAATTTAGATTCTGTTGGAAACACAACNGCTGCTGCNGGAAAAGGTTTTGCTATTGCTTCTGCTGCATTAACNGCTTTGGCTTTGTTTGCTGCNTTCGTTCATTTAGCTGGAATTGACTCNATTGATATTTTTAAAGCNGATGTTCTTGCTGGNCTTTTTGTTGGAGCAATGATTCCTTTTGTTTTTTCTTCNNTNGCAATAGCTGCGGTTGGAAGAGCGGCTATGGANATGGTTAATGAGGTTCGTCGACAGTTTAAAGAAATTCCGGGNATAATGAAGGGAACNGCNTCNCCTGAATATGAAAAGTGTGTGGAAATATCNACCAATGCGTCTATTCGTGAAATGATGTTGCCTGGTGCAATTCCTTTGGTTGTTCCTGTTNTTNTTGGTTTTGTTTTTGGACCAGANGTTTTGGGNGGTGTTCTTGCTGGNGTTACTGTGTCTGGTGTTTTAATGGGTATTTTTCAAAANAANGCTGGTGGAGCGTGGGATAACGCTAAAAAATCTATGGAAGCNGATGGTCAAAAGGGAACAGATTCTCACAAAGCGTCTGTGACGGGTGATACGGTTGGTGATCCGTTTAAAGACACNTCTGGNCCCTCTATGAANATATTGATAAANCTTATGAGTATTGTTGCTCTTGTTATTGCTCCACANATTAACAATAAAACTTANGANCCGCCTGTTAATNTNGANCGGCTTGTNGAAAAAAANAAGAAAGAGGTTTTTTTAAAAACAACNANNCCTNAAAACGNNNTCTTTAGTTTANNTCAATAAGNNTTTCTANAATTTGAACAGCGTTTGTTGCNGCCCCNTTTCTTAGTGGGTCTGCAACAATCCACATATTAAAGCTGTTTTTTTGAGANCCATCTTTTCTTATTCTTGAAACAAAAACNTCGTTTTTTGATTTTGTTTCTTNTGGTGTTTTATAATTGTTGCCTTCTTCNACAATTATTCCTTTTTGTTTTTTTAANGTGTTNATTATTTTTTTTNTTGAACATGGNTTTTTTAACTCTATGTTTACACTTTCTCCNTGNCCNCCAANNGTGGGAACCCTAACCGCTGTCGCTGTTATTTTTATGTTAGATTCTAGTATTTTGTTTGTTTCGTTTATTATTTTTTCTTCCTCTTTTGTATATCCGTTTTTTTCAAATTCGTCGCAGTGGGGTATAATATTTCTGTGTATGTTTTTTTTGTAAACTTTTGTTTTTGTTACACCCCGCTCTTCTTCTTCTAGTTGTTTAAGTGCTAAGTGTCCTGTTCCTACAACTGCTTGATATGTTGACACAATTATTCTTTTTATTTTGTATTTTTTGTGTACTGGGCTTAGTGCTAACACCANNTGTATGGTTGAGCAGTTTGGGTTTGCNATTATTTTGTCTGTTTTTTTTATGTTTTGTGAGTTTATTTCTGGAACAATTAGTTTTGTTTTTTTGTCCATTCTAAACGCTGAAGAGTTGTCTATAACTTTTGTTCCTTTTTTGGAGAAATCTTTTGCGTATTTTTTAGAAACTTTTGATCCTGCGGAAAAAAGAGCAAAATCTGGTTTTTTTTGTAAAGCTTCTTTGATTGTTATTACTTTATGTGTTTGTTTGTTGTATGTTATTTTTTTTCCAACACTTTTTTGGGTTGCAACAAACAAAACCTCTTTTATTTTTTTTATTTTTTTTTCTTCTAAAACTTTTATTATTTCTGAACCAACAAGCCCTGTTGCCCCAACTATTGCTATAACCATTTTTTATTATTATAAATTTGTTTGAAATTTAAGACATTATATTGATGTTAAAAAGGACTAGTTTGTTTAAAAGTGTTGTTAATCTGTTACCCAACAAAACGGGGGTTTACCTTTTTTTAAACAAAAAAGAGGTTTTATATATTGGTAAATCTACTAATATAAAAAAGAGGGTTGTTTCTTATTTTAAAAGTAATCTTGAAAAACATCGAATGATTGTTTCTTTATCTAAAGATGTTAAGTTTTTTTTAGTCAATTCTGAGGACGATGCTCTTTTTTTAGAAAACACCCTTATAAAAAAACATCAACCAAAATATAATGTTTTATTAAAGGATGGTAAGTCTTTTCCTTGGTTGTGTATAAAAAATGAACGTTTTCCAAGGGTTTTTATTTCTAGAAAAAANCATTCTAATTCTGATTTTTACTTTGGTCCATACACTTCAAAAAAAACTCTAAATAGTTTATTTTCTTTAATTAGAGACTTTTATCCTGTTAGAACATGTAATTATGTTCTTTCTGAGAAAAATATAACTGACAAAAAATATAGGGTCTGTTTGGAGTATCATTTAAAAAATTGTCTTGGTCCCTGTGTTGGTTTTCAAAAAGAAGAAGATTATAATAAAAATATTGATTCTATTAAGAGTATTTTGGAAGGCCGATATTCTTTTGTTTTAAAAGATTTAAATAATCAGTTGGGTTTTTATTCTTCTAAATTATTGTTTGAAAAATGTGAATTAATAAAAAATCAAATTGCGGCCCTTAAAAAAATAAAATATAAAAGTGTTGTTGTTTCTAACAACAATATAAATATTGATTGTTTTTATATTTTATCTATAAAAAATTGTTCTTATGTTAATTTTATAAGAGTTGTTGAGGGTTCTGTTGTTTATTTGAATAATTATAAGTTTAGTAATAATTTATATTATAGTGATGATTTGGTTTTAAAAAGTTTTATAGAAACTGTTTTTTTTAATTATAAAAATTTAAATGGTTGTATTATTTCGAATATTGTTTTTTCTAATTTTTTAAATAAAAAAATACATATACCAAAAAGAGGTTATAAAAAAAATATTTTAGATTTATCTTATAAAAACCTTTTAAATTATATATCTAATTATAATTCTAATATTAGTGTTTTAAATAATTTAAAAAGTGATTTGTTGTTAAGTAATATACCTTTTAAAATTGAGTGTTTTGATGTTTCTACTTTAATGGGAACAAATACTGTTTCTTCTTGTGTTGTTTTTAAAAATGGTAAACCTTTTAAAAGTGGTTATCGTTTTTTTAATCATGATAATAATATAGATGATTATTTGTGTATTGAAAATTCTATAAAAAAGAGGTATGCTAAAGTTGTGAAAAAAAAATTACCTGATCTCATTATTATTGATGGTGGTAAAGGTCATTTAAATACTGCTTCTAATATTTTAAATAAATTAAATTTATCAAATATAGATGTTNTAAGTATTGCTAAAAAAGAAGAAATAATATATCTAAAAAACTTGAAAAAAATTGTTTTAAATAATAAATCTAATTCTTTAAAATTAATTCAACATATAAGAAATGAAGCACATAGATTTTGTTTAAAAAATCATAGATTAAAAAGAAAAAGTGTTTTTATTAATTCTGAATTAAATAAAATAAATGGTATTGGTCAAAAAACTATATTTAAATTATTNAAAAAATTTAAATCTGTTAATAATATAAAAAAATTAAATAAAAGCGATTTAATAAATTATATAGGTAATTCAAAAGGAATTATTATATATGAACATTTTAAAAATTAAATTGTTAATTATTTTTATTGTTATCTGTTAATTAATTAACAATTTTTTAAACTATTTAATTATTATTTTTTAATAAATATTGTTATTATTTTTTATTAAAATTAAAGTCATATTTATTAACATTTTTTATTAAAATATTAAAAAACATTTTAATGTTTATTTATAAATTAACATTTTTAAATTTTGTTAATATAAATCTTAAAACACTTAATAAGTGTTGTTAATATTTATTAATATTTATTAATTCCTATTAATTATTTAATTATTTATAGTTGATACTAACACAACATATATATATATATAATATTTACTTTAAATATTTAATATTATATAAGTTGTTTAAATTAGCTCCTAAATTAATATTGTTATTACCTGATCTTAAAGCTTCCGAATTAGATTTTAATTTATAATTAAATTGATATTTATTAATATAAAGAGGATCAGCATATTTATTAAAATAACCTTTTAAACTATCTGTATTAGATATACAATAAGAATGAGTTAAATTATTATTAATAATTTTATTATATGAATAGATNTTATTTTTGGATAAAATAAAATTTTTATAAGTGTCTATATTTATTACTAATGAATTATTATCAATAGTATTATTTAATATATATAAATTACAACTATCAGATTTATTAATAACATTTTCATTATTAATAAATAAATTATTATAAAGTTTAAAATAACCTTTGTTTTTANTAAAAACACATGTTTTTTTATTTTTAAAAAAAATATTATTTAAAATATTACCATTAAAATTTTCACTAAAAACAAAACCATTATTATTTAAAAAATAACAATTATTAATATTAAAATTTTTAGAATTATTTATATAAAAAGAGTCATTAGAATTTATAAATATATTTTTATTTAAATTAATAACAGAATTAGTAAGCGTTAGTTTTAAATTTTCAAAAAAAGAATTTTTAATAAAAATTTCAGAAGAATATAATTCTATATTAGAATTTATAAATAATGAATTTTTTATATTAAAATCACCACCACTTTTTATAGAAACATTCTTAAAAAAAGAATTTTTTATATTAAAATCACCACCTCCTGAAATTATAGTGTTTTTATTTTTAGAATCAACAACAATATTATAAGTTGATTTATAATTGTTTAATAAATCGTTTTTATAAAAAAATAAAGAATCATTATTATTACCAAAAATTAAAAAACCATTATTAACTATAGAACCCCCTTTTTTAACAGTTATTTTTACACCATCTGATATTATTAAAGTTTTATTTTTAGGTATATTTATTTCACTTTTTAAAACATATGGTTTTTTTGTTTTTTTTAAAATAAAAACATTATTAAAACCATCTAAAGAATCCATATAATCAGAATCATCTACACTAACCACATTAACACAGTTAATAAACAAAAAACANAAACAAAAAAAAGAATACCTAAACATAAAAACTAAATAAAATTAGAGTCAANAATTAATTTTTTAGTATAACTAGATCTTTTTTCTAAAAACAAATCGGAACCCTTAAAATAATCAATAATTTCACCACCATTTAAAACAACAACCTTATTACACAAATAATAAACAGAATTAATATCATGAGAAACAAAAACAACAGTTATTCCTAAAACAGAATTAATAAAACGAATAAGCTCCAAAATAGAAAACTGAACTTTTATATCTAAAGCAGACAGAGATTCATCAAAAACAATAACACTAGGATTAGATGCTAAAACACGAGCAATAGAAGCTCTTTGTTTTTGTCCGCCAGAAAGTTCATGAGGAAACCTTTCAGCAAGATTATAGTTTAAAGAAACTAAATTAAACAAATCAGAAACACTATATTTTGTTTTATATAATTTTATAACCTCAACAACACTGTCTTTAATAGTGTATTTTGGGTTAAATGAAGAAAAAGGATCTTGATAAACCATTTGAACAGAATCCTTTAAAAAAGAACCCTCCCCAGGAAAAATAAAAGAACCTGAATAATTTTTTTGAAGACCACACAAAACCCTGCCCAAGGTTGTTTTTCCAGAACCAGAACACCCAACAACACCCAAACAATCACCAAAAGAAACATTTATAGATATTTTTTTTAGAGCAAAAAACAAACTGTTTTTTTTAGAAAATGAAACAGAAAGGTTTTTTATATTAAAAACAGAATCACCAACAGAACTAATAGGGTTTTTATAAAAACCAATATTTTCAATAGAAAAACCCGACCGCTTTCGATTTTTTATTTTTAATAAAGTTTTTTCTAAAACAGAAACATAAGGTTCAGCAGATTTGTCCGAAAAACTCAAAAAGCGAGAATTTTTAAAAACATAAACACGATCACAATAATACTTTATTAAGTTTAAATCATGACTNATTAAAACAACACCGAAAGAACGACTCTTTTTTAAACTTAACACAAGATCTAAAACAGACCTTTGTGTAGAGGGGTCAAGAGATGTTGTGGGCTCATCAGCAATTAAAAACTCAGGCTCAGAAGCAAGAGCAATAGCAATAACAACTCGCTGTTTTTGCCCTCCCGAAAGTTGGTGAGGAAAAGAAAAATATGTTTTTTCACAATCCAAAATATTAACCTCAGACAACAATTTTAAACAATAATTAAAACGGTCAGACAAAGGAATATTAAAACAAGCCTCTTCAATTTGTTTACCACAAGTCATCGTTGGGTTAAGAACAGTTGTTGGGTCTTGAAAAATCATAGAAACACTATTTTTTCTAACCATCAACCAATCAGCAAGGTTTTTCGATGAAAGATTAAAGGCTCCAGAAGAAAAATTAAAAGCCCCGGAATCAAAAGAAAAACNAAAAACCCNAGGGTCCAAAAGACCNAATAAAAACAAAGAAAAAACAGACTTTCCAGAACCAGACTCACCAAACAAACCAACAACCTCGCCAAAATCAACACTAAAATCAGAACCATCAACCAATGATTCTTCATCATTAAATATTGAAAGATTACTTATTTCTAACANCTTTCTACCCATCAAAAAGAATATTCTTTAATAACCTCCTCTGTAAAAAACTTAAGGTTGTCAGTTAATTTGTAATTGTTGTTGTTTTCAGACTTCTCGTTTTCAGACAACCCCAAACGAACAAACACTAAATCTAAATCAGGAACAACAACAACATATTGCCCATTAANCCCCCTAGCATAAACAATAGGTTTATCCAAAACCTCACCAACCCACCAACCGTTTGCATAATAATCAACAGTTTTACCCCCATCAACATCCACCAACCCACCAGGACTTTTCAACCAATCAATATATTCAGAAGAAACAACACTCTCCCCAAAAACAGACCCACCACCAAGCACNAATAAACCGATTTTTGAAAAATCNCGAGCATTACTATTAAAACAACAAAAAACTTTTTCCAAACCACCATTATAATCAAGAGACCAAAAAGCATTNTTTTTTGCACCAATTTTTGACCAAAGAACCTCACTAGCAAAAGAAGAAATATTTTTACCAACCGCACGCTCCAAAAGTATACCCAACAACTGAGTGTCCCCACTTTTATATTCATGAACAAGACCAGGGGGTGAAACAAACTCCCTTTCTAACATCAATTTTTTCAAATTAGTTCCATAGTAAGATTTAGCNGTTACACTAATAGGTTTTTTATAATGCTCTAACCAATCCAAACCAGAAGACATTTCTAAAAGATGTTTAACCGAAACATCATGACCACGAAAAGGTGTTAGNTCGGGAATAAAATCAAAAACACTTTGATTAACATTAGAAATAAAACCACTATCAATAGCACAACCAACCAACAAAGAAACAATGCTTTTNGCCANAGAAAAAGAGTTTGTTGAAAAATCACTATTACCAAAACGCCAATACTTTTCAAAACGAACACTATCTTTTTGTACAACCAAAAAAGCAACAGATTTAGATTTTTTTAAAACAAAATCAAGAGAGTCAGAAATAATAGAGTCATTATAATTANAACCCAATGGAATTTTTTTAGGATTATTAGAAACAACAGCACGGTTATAAAAAAACTTAGAATCGTCAATTTGGGCTGAATTNTCCCCCCTCAAATAAGTAGACTGAACACCCTTAAACAAATATGAAACATCAAAAACATAAATAAGGGTTAACACAACCAAAACACAACCAAAACACAACAACAATAATCGCCTCATTATTTATAATCTACAAAATTAAAATCAAAAACCTCTTGAAAACAAGACTTAAACAAGTTTTCAACATCAGAAAAAGAAAAAGAAACACCCTCTTGCTTCAAAGAGGTAACNCCACGATCACTAATNCCACAAGGAACAATATTGTTAAAATAATTTAAATCAACATCAATATTAAAAGCCAAACCATGCATAGTCACCCAACGACTAGCACGAACACCCATTGCACAAATTTTTTTAAAACCAACATCATTGTTTTTTAACCACACACCAGTAGAACCGTCTAAACGAACACCCTTTAAGTTAAAATTTTCAAGAACCCGAATAACAACCTCTTCCAAAAAACGAAGATACTTATGAATGTCTGTAAAAAAATTATCTAAATCAAAAACAGGGTAAATTACAAGTTGTCCAGGGCCATGATAGGTTATATCACCCCCCCGATTTATCTTATAAAATTTAGCATTTTTTAACTGTAGATCACCACTNTTTAATAGTAGGTTTTCTTTTTTTCCACTTTTACCAAGGGTGTATACGTGTGGATGTTGACAAAAAATTAAGTAATTTTTTGTTTCACGACCACCTCTTTTATCATCAATAATAGAGCTCAACAAAGACTCTTGAAAGTCCCAAGCCTCTTTAAAATCAACAAGTTTCAAATTTTTAAAAAAAACAGTATTCATTTGTTATATGAATATAACTATATTTGATTAAATTAAATTTAAACAGTGAAAAAACATACTGAACAAGAACTGGTAAGAAGAGAGTCTTTAAAAAAAATACAAGAACTAGGCATAAACCCATACCCAGCAGAAGAATACACAACCAACACCACCAGCACAGACATTAAACAAAACTTTTCAAAACAAGAACACCTGTTTAAAAACATAAAAATTGCTGGAAGAATAATGAGTAGGAGAATAATGGGAAAAGCGTCTTTTGTTGAAATAAAAGATTTTAAAGGAAGGGTTCAGGTTTATATAAATAGAGATGAGATTTGTCAAACAGAAGACAAAACAATGTATAATGATGTTTTTAAAAAATATTTAGACATTGGTGATATTGTTGGTGTTGAAGGAGAGGTTTTTATAACAAAAGTAGGAGAGATAAGTGTTCGGGCAAAAAAAATAAAAATATTATCAAAAGCACTAAAACCACTACCAATTGTTAAAACAGAATCAGACGGAACAACCCATGATGATTTTAAAAACACAGAATTAAAATACAGACAAAGATCAATAGACCTTATTGTAAATGATGACTCTTGGTCTGTTTTTGAAAAAAGAACCCAAATATTCAACAGCATTAGAAATCAACTAAACAAACAAGGCTATTTAGAGGTAGAAACACCAATCTTACAATCAATAGCTGGTGGGGCTGCAGCAAAACCATTCACAACACACCACAACACACTAGACATACCACTATATTTAAGAATAGCAAATGAGCTATATTTAAAAAGATTAATAGTTGGGGGAAAAGAGGGTGTTTATGAGTTTGCAAAAGATTTTAGAAACGAAGGAATGGATAAAACACACAACCCAGAATTTACAATGTTAGAATTTTATGTTGCATACAAAGATTACAATTGGATGATGGGGTTTGTTGAAAAACTAATAGAAGAAACAGTTAAAAATGTGTGTGGAAAAACAACCGTTAAGTATGGACAAAACGAAATCAACTATAAAGGACCATACAAAAAACAACCATTTTTCGACGCAATTAAAACAGAAACAGGCGATGATGTTTCACAACTAACAAAAGAAGAGTTGATAAAATATTGTAAATCCAAAAACATAGAAACAAACAAAACCATGGGTCGAGGAAAATTATTCGATGTTATTTTTGGAGAGTTTTGCGAAAAAAAACTAATACAACCAACATATATAACAGACTACCCAATAGAAATGTCTCCACTAACAAAAAAACATCGAACAGAAAAAGGTTTAACAGAAAGATTCGAACTNTTTATTAANGGAAAAGAAATAGCGAACGCATATTCTGAACAAAACAACCCAATAGAACAAAGACAAAGTTTTGAAGATCAAATGAANCTCGGTAAAAGTGGAGACGACGAAGCAATGATTATAGATAACGAGTTTTTAAAGGCATTAGAATACGGCATGCCACCCACATCAGGAATCGGTATAGGTATGGACAGGTTAACAATGTTATTAACAAACAAACAATCTATTCAAGATGTTTTGTTTTTTCCACAAATGAAACCAATAAACAAATGAAAATAACAATAGGTTCAGATCATGCCGGATTAGAGTATAAAACTAAAATAACCACCTTTTTAGAAAATAAAACACACTCAGTTTTAGATGTGGGGACACACACAAAAGAAAGTGTTGATTATCCAGATTACGCCCACTTGGTTGCTGAAGAGGTTTTGGCTGGAGCAGATTTTGGTATTTTAATTTGTGGAAGCGGNAANGGAGTAAGTATGGCCGCAAACAAACACAAAGGTGTTCGTGCTGCTATTTGTTGGAACAAAGAGATAGCAAAACTAGCAAGAAACCATAATAATGCCAACATAATCTCACTACCAGCAAGATTCATAACACTAAAAGAATCAATAAGTATAATCAACACATTTATAAAAGAGGGTTTCGATGGTGGTCGACACACAAAAAGAGTTAACAAAATATAGTAAAAAAATAAAAAATGAATAAAAAAACAATTCTTCTAACAACAATAAGTTTAGTNTTTTTTTTAATTAACGCCGAATCAATAAATCAAAAAAAATACCTACAAAATTTTAACAACACAATTAATGTTGACAAATCTTCAACAGCTATTCTAACAGCTATAAAAAACAACATCTTACCAAACGGAAAAACATATAANCCTAGTTTAGAAGGAGAAGATTTAAAAAGAGATTTTCAACTATTTAAAAAAGCTTANGGAAATGAAAATTTAAAAATATTAAAAAAAAACATACAGATACAGCACGATTTTATAGAGGAAAAAATTAGATTAGCCAACCTCCCAACAGTTAATGAAATAGGTTTTCAAATAAATAAAAAAACACTAAAAAAACATATCGAAATTTTAGCATCTGACTCTCTTGAAGGAAGAGAGGTGGGCCAACCAGGCGAGCTATTAGCAGCAGACTACATTTCAAATCATTTTAAAAACATAGGTATACCACCATACAAAGACTCTACTTATTATCAAAAAATCCCACTGGAGCAAAGAGTAATAGAAAGCGCAAATATTAAAATAAATGGAAACAAATACGAGTTTAAAAAAGACTTTTACACATACCCAAACTTTAACCAAATACAAATCAAATCAAAAAACATCCTTTTTTTAGGATATGGTATAGAAACAAAAAACTATAACGACTACAATATAGATGTAGAAGGAAAGGTTGTTGCGATTTTTAGTGGAGAACCAAAAGACGATCAAGGAAACTACCTTGTTTCAGGAGGTAAAGAAAAATGCCCAGAGTCTCACTGGAAATTTAAATTAAACATAGCTAAAGAAAAAGGAGTAAAAGCAGTTTTGTTTATCAACGAAAACTACAAATCAAACTATGAAAAAACCGAACACAAAATAGATCACCCAGGAGTTTCCCTTGTTCAAAAAGAAGAACCAATACCGTTTTTTTATATAAATGAAAAAATAACAAACAATATATTGGGAAAAAATAAAGTAGAAAAAATTAAGAAAAAAATTAAATCAAAAAAAACACCACACAACAAACTAATTAATAAAAATATTTTTTTAGAAACAAAAAACAAAGACACTTTTTTTTCCGGAAACAATGTTCTTGGTTTTATAGAGGGGGCAGACCCAAAATTAAAAAATGAAATTATTGTAATTACAGCCCACTATGACCACATAGGTGTTATTGATGGACTAATTCATAATGGCGCAGATGACAACGCAACAGGCACAGCAGCGCTTTTAGAAATAGCCTCAGCATTTCAATTTGCAAAAAAATCAGGTCAAAATTTTAAAAGAAGTATTTTGTTTTTCCCAAATTCAGCAGAAGAAAAAGGTTTATTAGGTTCATATTATTACGTTGAAAACCCAGAGTTTCCGCTCGAAAACACAATTGCCTGTTTGAATGTTGATATGATAGGAAGAATGGATGAGTTTCACCCAAATGACAGCAATTATGTATATTTAATTGGATCAAACAAATTAAGCACAGACCTTCACAATATTTCTAACTACGCGAACAAAAAATACGTTAATATGGATTTAGACTATACATTTAACGATCCCAACGACCCCAACAGATTTTATTATAGATCAGACCATTATAATTTTGCAAAAAAAAATATCCCATCTATATTTTATTTTAGTGGAGTCCATGAAGATTATCATAAACACACAGACACAACAGAAAAACTGGTTTATGAAAAAGTAGAAAAAACAGCGAGATTAATTTTTCATACCGCATGGGAACTTTCTAATGCAGAAAATAAACCACAAGTTGATAAAGAAAACGACTTTAAACTAAACAGGTATTAAAAATCAAATTTTATACCCTGTGCTAACGGTAGATCTTCAGAATAATTAATAGTGTTAGTTTGTCGTCTCATATAAGCTTTCCAAGCATCAGAACCAGACTCTCTACCACCACCCGTTTCTTTCTCACCCCCGAAAGCACCACCAATTTCTGCACCAGAAGTACCAATATTCACATTAGCAATTCCACAATCAGAACCATCATGAGATAAAAACTTTTCAGCCTCACGAACACTATTTGTCATAATAGCAGAAGACAAACCTTGAGGAACATTATTTTGAATATCAATAGCATCCTGAAGATTATTGTATTTCATTAAATATAATATAGGAGCAAATGTTTCTGTTTGAACAATCTCCTGACCATTATCTACTTCAGCAATCACAGGTTTAACATAACAACCAGAACTATAATTATCCCCAACCAACACCCCACCATCAACCACAATAACCCCAGAATCCTTAATCTTATCAAGAGCTTCTAAGTACATTTTTACAGCACCTTGATCAATCAATGGACCCATGTGATTTTTTTCATCCAATGGGTTTCCAATATTGATTTGGGCATAAGCTTTAACAAGCTTTTCTTTAACAGAATCATAAATAGATTCATGGATAATAAGACGTCTTGTTGTGGTACATCTTTGACCAGCTGTTCCAACAGCACCAAAAACAACACCAATAGTAGCAATATTTAAATCAGCCTCAGGAGTAATAATCATAGCATTATTCCCCCCCAACTCTAAAATAGTTTTACCAAACCGTTTAGCAACCGTTGATCCAACAATTCTCCCCATCCTAGTAGATCCTGTAGCAGAAATTAAAGGAACACGCTTATCATTAGTTAACCACTCACCCACTTGATAATCACCATTAATCAAACAACAAACACCTTCCGGTAAATTATTGTTTTTTAAAACAGTTTCCATAATTTTTTGACAAGCAATTGCACAAAATGGAGTTTTTTCAGAAGGCTTCCAAACACAAACATCACCACATACCCACGCTAAAGCAGCATTCCAAGCCCAAACAGCGACAGGAAAATTGAAGGCAGAAATAATTCCCACAACACCCAAAGGGTGATATTGTTCATACATTCTATGCNGACTTCTTTCAGAGTGAAGNGTTATACCNCAAAGNTGTCTAGATAAACCNACAGCAAAATCACAAATATCTATCATTTCTTGCACCTCACCAAGACCCTCTTGATAAGACTTACCCATCTCATAAGAGACAAGNTTTCCAAGATTAGNTTTATTTTTACGNAGCTCTTCACCAAANTGCCTTACAACCTCCCCTCTTTTGGGCGCCGGCACCATTCTCCAAACTTTAAACGCANTTACAGCGGTATCTATCACATCATTATAGTGCGCCATAGAAGAAGACTCAACAGAACCAATCAAANCCCCATCAACAGGAGANAANGATTTTATTAAACCACCCTCAGAAACCATCCANNTTAAACCAGTTGATGTTCCAGAATGATGAGANTTTATATTAAGATTTTTTAAAATATTTTCCATTTTNNATCAATTTATCTAATTAAACAACCTAACAACATCCATTCCATTTGCATAAATTAACAACACAAATAACATAATCATACCCACAATTTGTAGAGGCATTAAAATTTTAANAGGAAGTTTTTTACCAGTAANCATCTCCCCTANAGCTATTAACGCATGACCACCATCTAACGCNGGAATAGGAAGTAAATTCATGATAGCNAAAATAATTGATAANAAAGCNGTCATAGACCAAAAAAGATACCAATTCCACTCACCAGGAAACATTTTACCAATACTAATAACACCCCCAACATGTTTATATCCACCAGTNTTTGGGTTGAAAATTGTTTTCATTTGCCCCCAATACATTTTTATAATATCAATAGTTTTATTATANCCCGCCCCAAAAGANGATAAAAAAGAATATGATCGAGANTCNAGATANTTTTCANTGGAAGGAATCACCCCCAACAAACCATCTTCAGAAAGATCAACACTTAAAANAACCANNTCATTTGTAAANACTTTTTGNACAACNAAATCAACACTAGAGCCNGCTTGTGATTTNAAGTAATTTATAACAGAAGAGGCATTATAAAACTCNGTTTCAAAATCATNAATTGCTAAAATTCTATCNCCTTTTCTTAATCCNGCCTTTTCAGCAACAGAAGACTCTAAAAATGAATCCACCACCCATTTAAAATTAGGAGANAATAANGGNTCANNAGAAGAGTCAAAATNANTAATAATTTCATTCACAACNANANCATCTATNACAANTAAAACATCCTCNCCACCCCTTTTTACANNAACANTTTTTGCCCCCTCAAANAAAATAGANCTCATCANCATNCCNTGATTAAATTCNACCANCTCTTCNCCATCAATTGAAACCAANAANTCCCCATCTTGAAACCCTAATTTTTCNCCAGCNGNATTAAAAGAAANACCATCNGTTAANNTTNNNATNGGGGTATAAGTATCTCCCCAAGAAAANAAAATCATACTATAAATNAACCAAGCAAGCAGNAAATTNACAANAATACCACCAAGCATNACNATTAATCTTTGCCAAGCNGGNTTAGCNCTCAATTCCCATGGTTGAGGNGGAGACTCCATNCCATCAGANTCCATAGACTCATCAATAAAACCAGCAATTTTAACATAACCACCCAAAGGNAACCACCCAANNCCAAACTCNGTTTCTCCNATCTTCTTTTTAAATAGAGCAAAATTCCAATCCATAAANAGATAGAATTTTTCCACTTTACAGCCAAACATTTTTGCTGTAATATAGTGACCAAATTCATGTAGGACNACAAGGATNGATAAACTTAATAGAAGTTGAAGNGTNTGTATCATATTTTAGAAATTANTTCAGATGTAATTTTTCGTGTTTCGGAGTCAGCATATAANTAATCCTCTAAATTTGGATTGTTGACAAAAATAGATTTTTCNAGTGACATTTCGACNAATTTAAACATATTTAAGAANGAAATTTNTTTATTTAAAAANGCNTCTACAGCAATTTCATTAGCAGCATTCAAAACACANGTTGCTGTCCCCCCTNTTTCTAAACAACTATATGCTANTTNTAAATGAGGAAATCGAAATGGATCNGGTTCAAAAAAAGTTAAATTTTGACAATCTACCAAANTNAAAGGTTTAAAGGGGTGACNNANTCTNTTTGGAAANCCTAGNGAATAAAGTATAGGGATGGTCATNTCTGGCCAACCNAATTGAGCCTTTGTAGACCCGTCTACAAACTCNACCAAACTATGAATTATAGATTCAGGGTGAATAATAATATCAATTTTTTTNTCAGANAAACCAAACAACCAGTAAGCNTCNATTAATTCAAANCCCTTNTTCATTANGGTNGAAGANTCAATAGTTATTTTATNNCCCATNGACCANTTTGGGTGNTTTAAAGCNTGTGANACAGTTATATTGTNAAAATCNTTTTNGGAAANNTTCAAAAANGGGCCACCNGAAGCAGTTAAAATNAACCTNTTAACAGNACTAAAATCCTCTCCAATNAAGCATTGAAAAATTGCTGAATGNTCAGAGTCAACAGGTAAAATTNTAACCCCATTCTTTTTNNCCAAATTCATAATTANNTCNCCACCAACCACNAAAGTTTCTTTGTTTGCNAGGGCAATATTTTTATTTGCTGATATTGCTGATATTGTTGGAACTAAACCNGCACTACCNACCACAGCAGTTAAAACTAAATCAATCTCATCAGACTTAACCAANTCNCTTAAAGCNTCCATACCNAAAGATANTGTGGTTGTTTTTNGGTTTANNTTTTTTTTTAAAAAATCATAGCCAACTTTTGTATTAATAACAACATGTTTNGGGTTAAATTTTTTTACCTGCNGATAAAGTAAATCNTGATTACTATTAGCACTNATTAGAAAGATTTTAAATAAATCNNGGTGCTGACTCACAACANTTAAAGTTTGTGTACCAATTGAACCAGTTGAACCAAGAANAGCTAATTGTTTTTTATTTTTCGACATAATTCTCCATTAAAAAATCAGCAATACGCCTATCNTTTAATAAGTGTGGNCANTTGTTTTGTCCTCCAAATTTACCAATAGATTCCATATAAGCATTAAACCCACCNTTTTTAACANTAATAATTTTCAATTTACTAATGACTTTAGAATTAATTAAATCAGAATAGTAAATATTTTGATTACCCAAACTNTCGTTTAATACATTTTGAAAATCAATTAAATTATTAGGTTTCTCTAAAAANTCAATAAACCACTCATGCATAGACCCNCCCANCTTGGAGCTTATTTTTGGACAAACCGTAAACTCAGANACNCTNCCACCACANCTCATCAAAGCCATAGACAATGCAGTCTGAACTTCTTTTTCTATAACATGCTCCCCAAANGCAGAACAATATTGAGAAGCTCGNCCACTAAAAATAATTTTATAAGGCNTNTTTGAAACAAACCTAACAACATCCCCAGTATTATATGCCCACAANCCAGCAATTGTNGAAATAATCATAACATAATCGACNCCCAANCAAACACCCTCTAAAGGTATTCTTTCCATTTTTTTATTTTGAAAATNCNCAAGAGAAATAAACTCATAAAAAACACCACTGTTTGTNAANAACAANAAACTTTCATCNANCAAATCATNTTGATAAGCAAAAAAACCNTCAGAAGCAGGATACACTTCAAGTGTGTCAATATTACCAGATTTAGCTAAGAAAGATTTTTTATANGGNTTAAAACTAGCNCCCCCATGAANATAAAGCTTTAAATTAGGAAACACATCTTGAACACTATTCTTNCCAGTATAATTNAAAAGNGANTCAAAATATGTAATAACCCAAGGCGGAATACCTCCAANTATTTGTANATCTTTATCCCANGTNTCTTTAACAATAGCATTAATTTTTTTATCCCAAGGAGAAATTTTATTTATTTTCATCGAAGGATATCGATTCTTTTTAAGAAAAAAAGGAACATGTCTTGCNGCAATACCAGAAAGTTTTCCAAAGGGAATTTTATTATAATANTTTAATTCAGGAGAACCNTGAATAAACATCATNCCAGNACCAGCATAATTATAATTNTTTTTTTGGTGNGAATATAAAAGCAANAAATCTCTAATTGCTTTAGATTGAAACNCCCACATTTCTTTTGTTAATGGAATATANTTTGTTCCAGAAGTTGTTCCAGAAGTTATTGCAAAGTATTTNGGAAGACCNGCTGTTAATATNTTNTTATTNCCCTTNGAAANAAGAGATATATAATCTCTATAATCCTCATAATTAGAAANAGGAACATTTTGTTGAAATAAATTATAATTATTATTTATTNGNACATTCAANTTTTTAATAAACAAAGANTTTTTACCACGATTAATAATNGTTTTTAAAAGTTTTTNTTGATTTTCAANAGATTNAAANTTATTNCTCAAGTTNTTTTTAACAATCCTTNGTGCTAGTATTTTTAATANAAATGNNGCTGCNCCCATTTTAAAAATCTATGTATTCCGCAGGATTAATAGGAGATCCATTTTGCCATAATTCAAAATGTAAATGAGGGCCAGATGATAATTCACCACTATTTCCAACAACCCCAATNACCTCACCAGCNTTAACAAGATCATTACTAGATTTAGNGANAGAAGAGTTATGCATATAGACAGAAACAATATTTTCNGGGTGNTGAATTAATATAGTGTGCCCATTTGAAACAGACCAATCTGCAAACATAACAACCCCATCAAGTGTGGCTTTTACAGAAGCNTTAGTNTTNGCNACAATATCGACACCAAAATGTTTTTNNGANAGATCAAAATCACTAGTAACNACCCCCTCNACAGGNTTAAAAAAAACAAAATCCTCNAAGCTNGANCGAGAAGCTTGGTANGAAATAGGAATATTATATAAATCTTCGCTTTGAACCAANTCTCTCAAAANAGAATCTTCTTTTGAGGTTTTTAGATCTAGGTTTTGAAANATAATCGAGCTATCATTTTTAACAATCATAAAACTATCAACNANCTCNCCANCCATTATTTTATTAACAGCNATCATATATTGCGANTTTAAAACNAAATCTTGTTCCAAAGAATCTACTTTTAATATTAGNTCAATAAGTTCAGACTTTTTAAAATAGGTGGATNTTGGTAANAGGTGTTGAAGAGGNCCATATGCAGTNAATAAAAACACAATCAAAATAANAACACTTACCAAATAAATAGAATAGACTAAAAATTGATANCCCNTAAAACTACCAACAATATTTTCGTTTAAAGAAGATTTATCNANAGATGATATTTTATAAGATTTGGAAAAAAANTTTAGNAANATGCCCCAAGGGCCTTTAGAATNAATCATCTTTTTAATCTCTAATAATACAAATATCGGAAATAGTATTATCAAAACATATGTATAGTCAAAAAAATAAAATAATTTTATAGTCGTTTAACTTACTGTTAATTATGAAGAAAAAAGTAAGGNTTATTNATATAGNTTTTTTAAAANCNGNATTGTTGATTATGTTTTTTTTAGGCTGCTCTACTCAAAAGGATGCGGTCCCNAACANGATTTANCATCANCTAAACACAAANTATAANGGACTTTTTTATGCNGAAAAGTATTTAGCAGAAGGAATAAAAAAAGTAGAAAACACACATNAAGANAACTACAAACAACTNCTTTCGATAAATANGTATGGTGACATGAANGGAGCTAAGTCAGCCCAAGCCTCTTTCGATAAAGCAATTGAAAAAAGCACGGTAGCNATACAGCATCATTCGATGGATATTAATGGGGATGAAAAAAATAAATTAATAGACAAAAACTATATAATTATTGGTAAGGCACAATTTTACAAACAAGAATATGCCCCTTCGATCAATACCTTTAATTTTTTAGTTCGAAAATCTAATAATGAAGAATTAAAATCAGAAGCATTAATTTGGGCAACACGTTGCCACCAAGCGCTAAACAACAAAGAAGCATTGAGAAAAAANATTANACTTCTAGAAGAAGANTATTTTTTAAACAAACAACAAGATGCTATTTTGGATCAAATNCAAGCAGAATCTGCGATTGCAGAAGGTTATTATNTGGAGGCAAAACAANACCTCAATAAAGCATTANCTAAAACAAAAAATAAACACACTAAAATTAGGATNCACTATATTTTNGGTCAATTNCANCTTCTGCTAGAAGANNATCAAAATGCATTAGAACATTTTAATNAAGTCATTAAAANAAANCCAACNTATGANATGGTTTTTAATGCAAAACTTATGAGAGCNCAAACATANGTGATAGAGGGTGGTAGNTTTTTAGAATTAAGCGAAGGNTTAGAAAAAATGATAAANGATAGAAAAAATGAGGANTATAAAGANCAAATATACTTTGCTTTAGCACAACTTCAANTAAAAAACAAAGACACTCTAAACNCAATTAATTCGCTAAANCTTTCNACAAAACACTTNNTCAANAACAANAATCAAAAATTGGCCTCACACCACCTATTGGCTAATTTATTTTGGAATCAACAAGAATATATAAACGCCTATCACCACTGTGACTCNGCATATCAAATAGTAGACAAAAAATCCCCTGATTATGANAACATAAAAAAGATGCTAAGAAGTTCAAAAAAAATTGCNAANANGTATAATANNATAAATTANAANGACAGCATTATTGAATTNGCAAAGCTTCCAGAAGCAGACNGNATAGANTTTATAGATGNNTANATAGCACAACTTAAACAACAAGATNTTGCAAAAAAAACACCCACAGANAGACCTNCTGGCGGNAATTTNAACCCATATGANTANAATAGACANACTCAAAACAGCATGAATATTACTTCGGGGGGNGGGTGGTATTTTTACAANCCCTCTGCAATGAGCTTNGGTTATTCAGAGTTTTTNTCNAGNTGGGGNAANAGAAAATTAGAAGACAACTGGAGACGAAAGAATAAAAATGAAGTTTTCTCAGAAAATGATTTANAAGATGATGACTCAANAAANACTCCNACAGAAAAAGAAAAATACAGCAGAGACTATTATCTAGAACAACTACCACTNGAAGAAGAANANCAATTAGTNTTATTATCTAAAATNGAAGCGGCGTATTATGACTTGGGNTCTCTTTTTAAAGAAGAGGTTGAAGATTATCCACANGCNATTTTAATATATAATGAGCTTATNCAGAGATTTCCTTCAACAGACTACNTGCAATTAATTTATTTNGANCTNTATAGTGTTTANGTATTGCAGGGCGATNNAGNTAAATCAANAGAATATTTACAAAAAATAGAAAACGANTACCCCGAAAGNAATTATTTAGAAATACTAAAAGGCAATATTCCCACAAACNCNAANNTAGAATNAGATAAAAAAATCTATCAACAAGCACANANCCTATACACAGATTTTTCNATTAANTCTTGNGAAGACNTANCAGAACTGTTGTCAAAAAANNCAGANAACACATTTNTTGCCCAAATGGAACTGTTANATGCATTTTGTCAGGCTAAAAAATCAGAAAAAAACGATTTTATAAAAAATTTAGAAANAATTCAATCAACGTANCCNAATCACAAAATATCNNAAAAAATAGATAGTATTATTTTAATACTGAAAGGTGAGCTTGCTTTNGAGAAAGATAATATATATGATAATGAATTTAATTCACCGCACTATTTTATAATNACNATAGCAGACTTAAATATTAANTTACCAGAAACACAGTTNTCAATATCAAAATTCAACAATGACACACANAAGNTAGANAGTNTAGAAACAATCAATTTATTGCTAACAAAAAATGANCAACTATTAAGAGTNGGAGATTTTAAAAATAAAGAAACAGCNGAAGCTTATTATGAGCTAATNAAAAANCATGANACAACCAAAGAAATAATCAGCAATAAAAATATTCAAACAATACTNATNAGTGAAAACAACTANACNAAATTATTAATCAGAAAAGATATTAATGAATACATTGAATATTTTAATGAAATTTATTTATTAAATTAACNACNTAAAAACAGATATTTTATGTTAAAATCAACAGAAAAAAACAATGAAATAAACTCTATTTCTTTCGGGTCAACACTTAGNGGTGANTTAATNTCTTCNGGTGACGTGAGAATTGATGGAGTNTTAAATGGTTCAATTAAAACAGANGGAAGNTTAGTTTTAGGCGACAAGGGNATAATAGAAGGAGAAGTAACTTGTGNTAGTGCTATTATAGCNGGNGAGCTAAAAGCAACNATTGTNGCAAAAGAACTTCTAACACTTAANTCCACCGCAAANTTATCAGGAGAAATTATTGCAGGNAAGTTGGCTATTGAGCCTGGGGCAGNGTTTTCNGGAAAATGCAGCATGGGGCCAGTAATTAAAAACATNAATAAAAATAGCGAAAAAGCTAGNTCTACAACAAAAGAACAAACAGCATAAGGAGGAGGGCAAGTTCAATGAAAAAAAAAATAGNAAGCAACATTTTTTTATCAACAGCTCTTTTGGGGACNCTGNTNNTTTTAGATANTTTTTTAGAGCATAATTTNCTNTANCATTATATAGCTACAGGNTTNTTNTTTGTAACATANNCTATTCAACAATTANTAATATTCAACATCGGGACCACACCCTCATCATTTNTTATTATATATAANGTNACNACAATGNTAAAAATGTTTACGTCATTACTTTTTTTAGCTGGATATTANTTATTCTTATCAGAAGANATTTCTCANAANCAAAAAAATCAATTCATAGTATTTTTCATACTCACATATTTTTGNTATNTAATAGTCAANACAAAAANTTTTTTNAGNGNANAAAATGAAAACNCCTAAGAACCAAAAGCCTTTNAANTATTATTTTGCAGGAACACAAATTGCNTTAACGGTGCTTNTNTCAGTGTTTCTAGGATATCAAATAGACAGCTTTTTNAATAATGAAAAATATATTGTAACAATNGCTTTTTCAGTCANATCAATTTTCTACGCTCTATATGCTTTAATCAAGGATGTGAATAAACAANAANAAAAAAGAAAAAAGCTAATAATAATAGGTTGTTTTTAATTATAAATTAATTACTTTTGTTTTCGATTTTAAAGCNATAAGTAATCATCATATTATGCTGCATAGACTANTTGTTAGTTTTTTTCTATTTATCGCGATTTTATATTCGTTCCCAGCGCTTGCTGGNTCGCCANCCGAAGAGANTGGAGAAGAAAANAAATTTCAACCAGGAGACATGATAATGCATCATATTCTCGACGCACACGATTGGCANATTTTAGATTGGAAAGGCCANGCCGTTTCNNTTCCACTTCCAATTATTTTATTTCATGAGGGNGCAGGCNTAAAGGTTTTTATGTCTTCAAAATTTAATCATGGACATTCTGCCTATATGGGCTACAAATTAGATCACGGAAACATTGTTGCAATTAATGATGATGGCTCAAAAAATGAATTAGAAACAAAAAAAATATGGGANTTTTCAATNACAAAAAATGTATTCTCNCTCTTTCTAAGTATTTTAATNCTATTAATAGTATTTATAGGNATAAGCAATAAATATAAAAAGCATAAAAATCAAGCTCCTAGTGGCGCACAGTCACTTCTCGAACCAATAGTAATCTTTGTNAGGGATGATATCGCAAANTCTGCTATTGGAGAAAAAGACTATCAAAAATATCTNCCATTTTTACTAACAGTCTTCTTCTTTATTTTTCTCAACAATTTANTAGGNCTNGTCCCCTTTTTTCCAGGAGGNGCTAATTTAACAGGAAATATTGCNGTTCCTATGGTTATGGCAGCGATGGTGTTTATTATAACNACACTAAGTGGTAGAAANTATTATTGGCAACATATTTTTGCAATGCCGGGTGTACCAAAACCGGTATTGCTAATATTAACNCCAATAGAAATATTTGGAGTTTTTTTAAAACCCNTAGTATTAATGATAAGATTATTTGCAAATATTACGGCGGGNCATATAATTATATTNTCTTTTTTNAGCATGATATTTATATTTGGAGAGATGCACCCCTTAGCGGGATATGGAGTGTCTGTTTTTTCCGGCNTATTTGTNTTGTTTATGATGGTCTTAGAATTATTGGTTGCTTTTTTACAGGCATATGTTTTTACATTGTTAGCTGCAATGTATTTCGGTATGGCNGTAGAGGAGCATTAAAATTTAAATTTTTAAAATGAGTATTAACTTAAAATTTTTATAAAATGGAATTATTAACAGTTTTATTAGCAACAGATGTTACGGGATATGGTATTGCGGCTTTAGCAGCTGGTGTAGCAGCATTAGGTGCTGGTGTTGGAATCGGACAAATTGGAAATGGAGCAATGCAAGCAATGGCAAGACAGCCAGAAGCAATTAATGACTTAAGAGCAAATATGATTCTTATGGCAGCCTTAGTTGAGGGTGCTGCATTTTTNGCAATGGTTATTGGTCTCCTTGTAATTTTCACTATCTAATAAGGAAAGATAAATTATATTAGAAACATAAAATTATTTATATGGAACTAGTCAAACCAGACATAGGCTTGTTGTTTTGGATGACAACATGTTTTATTCTGCTTCTTGTNATTATGAAAAAATTTGCTTGGGGCCCAATANTAAAAGCTTTGAAGGAAAGGGAAGAAGGAATNCAGTCAGCTCTGGAAGAAGCNGAGGAAGCTAAAAAGCAAATATCTGAAGCTACTTTAAAAGTTGAAAAAATTTTAGAAGAAGGGAAGAAAGAGAANGANCAATTAGTTAAAANAACACAACTAGAANTATCNGAATATAAGCAAGAACAAGAGANTAAAATTAATATACAGATTCAAGGAAAGTTAGATTCAGCTAGCGAAGANATTANTCAACAAAAGAGGGCTGCGATAGAAGAATTACGAGCTTCAGTTGCAGAGCTATCTATTGAAATTGCGAAAAAAATTCTTAACAAAGAATTAGAAAATGAAGCGCAGCATGATGCACTAATTAAGCAAAGTGTTAATGAATTAGAAATTAAATAGATTATGCAAAGCACNAAAGCTTCTTTAAGATATGCTAAAGCGATATTTAATCTTGCGAAAGAACAAAATATTGTAGANCAAGTATTATTAGATTTTAAAAACCTNGCGGCTATAATAAATGAAAAAACAGANTTNTTTTTTTTAATTAAAGACCCAACAATTAAATACCAAAAGAAAATAANGCTTTTTGAAAAAGCTTTTGNCTCAAAACTACACAAAACAACTATGCAGTTTTTAATTTTGGTTCTAAAAAAAGGNAGGGAGTCAATACTTTTACAAATATTCCAAAAGTATACAGANNTATATAATCAAGAAAAAGGCATAGTGTTAGCNGAAATAATTTCATCAAAACCACTTAGTGAAGANCTTAAAGAAAATATAAAACAAAAAATCAGTTTNGANAGAAAGGTTGACCTAAAAGAAACAATTGATAAAAATATTTTAGGAGGCTTTATAATTAATAGCGGCGATTTACAATATGACGCAAGTATTAGAAAAAAAATAAATAATGTTAANAGAGCATTTAAACTATAAATATTAATAACATGACAGAAATTAAATCATCAGAGGTATCACAGATATTAAAAGAGGAATTAGGNAATTTGCAATCTCAATCAGGACTNGAGGAAACNGGAACAGTTTTGGCGGTTGGAGATGGAACAGCTAGNTTATATGGGCTTCAAAATGTAGAGTCTGGCGAATTAATAGAATTTAATAACGACGAAAGNCAACAAGGAATTGTTTTGAATTTAGAAGAGGATAATGTTGGAGCAGTTTTGCTAGGATCTTCAACAAAGATTAAGGAAGGAGATATCGTAAAAAGAACAAATAAAATAGCNTCAATNCAGGTTGGAGAAGGAATGTTNGGCCGGGTAGTAAACGCCTTAGGAATACCAATTGATGGAAAGGGNCCAATAGANGGAGAAACTTATCAAATGCCNTTAGAGAGAAAAGCCCCAGGTGTTATTTATAGGCAACCGGTTACAGAACCNTTACANACNGGNATAAAGGCNATTGACGCAATGATTCCTATAGGAAGGGGGCAAAGAGAATTAATCATTGGAGACCGACAAACCGGAAAAACATCNGTTGCGNTAGANACTATTATTAATCAAAAAGAATTTTATGANCAAGGGAATCCAGTNTATTGTGTATATGTNGCCACTTCACAAAAAGGTTCNACAATAGCAAATATTGCTAAAATGCTTANTGATAACGGCGCATTNCCATACACNGTAATTGTCGCTGCATCATCATCNGATCCTGCTCCAATGCAATTTTATTCTCCATTTACTGGNGCAGCAATAGGAGANTTTTTTAGAGACACAGGNAGACANGCTTTAATAGTNTATGATGATTTATCAAAACAAGCAGTNTCTTATCGTGAAGTTTCTTTNCTTTTAAGGAGACCTCCAGGGAGAGAGGCTTATCCAGGTGACGTATTTTATTTACATTCAAGACTTTTAGAACGTGCAGCCAAAATTAACAATTCTGACGAAATTGCNGCATCTATGAATGATTTACCAGAATNANTAAAACCTATAGTAAAAGGAGGAGGNTCTTTGACAGCACTTCCAATCATAGAAACGCAAGCNGGNGATGTNTCTGCATANATTCCAACTAATGTTATATCTATTACTGATGGCCAAATATTTTTAGAGTCAGANTTNTTTAATTCGGGAGTTCGNCCAGCAATTAATGTCGGGATATCTGTATCCAGGGTTGGAGGTAGTGCTCAGATAAAATCAATGAAAAAAATTGCNGGAACACTAAAATTAGATCAAGCACAATATAGAGAGCTTGAAGCNTTTGCNAAATTTGGTTCNGATNTAGATGCNGCTACNACNGCNGTTNTNGAAAAGGGNAAAAGAAATGTAGAAATTTTAAAACAAGGCTTAAATAAGCCAATGAAAGTAGAAGAGCAAATTGCTATTATATACTGNGGGGTTAAAGGATTATTAAATGATGTTTCAGTTGATAAGATTAAACAATGTGAAGAAGAGTTGATTAGCTTTATGAACAAAAACCATTCCCAAACCTTACANGACCTTAAGGCNGGTAAACTTACAGAAGAAATAACAAGCTCGATAGAAGCGGCATTAAAAGAAGTGTTAAAGAATTTTTAACNATATAAAACATGTCAAATTTAAAAGAAATAAGGTCTAGAATTTCNTCTNTTTCATCCACGATGAAAATAACAAGTGCAATGAAAATGGTTTCTGCGGCAAAATTAAAAAAAGCACAAGANCGCATGCANAATATAAAACCATATTCATCAGCGCTTCAAAATTCTATTCAAAATCTTTTACCNAACATCAGTNTTTCAGAAATTAAATTATTNTCNAACTTTTGTTTAGAGGANANAAAATTAATAATTGCNATTAGCTCTAATAGAGGGCTNTGTGGNGGTTTTAATGCAAATATTTTTAAAAAAGGNAAAACTTTANCAAACAANAATACAGATATTTTATGTNTTGGTAAAAAGGCTATTGACCAATTTTCAAGAAACAATTATAATATTNTTAAAAAAGAAACNGAAATTTTAGATAAGCCAACAGCTCAAGCTGCGAGAGAAATTTCAAACACAATTATAACAGAATTTTTAGCTGGTAAATGGTCAGAAGTAATTGTTGTGTACAACAAGTTTAAAAATGCAGCAACTCAACTTACGATTGCAGAGAAGCTTTTACCAATTTCAATTAATGAACAGGATGCTGAAANCAGTGTNGTAAGAAAAGATTATATTTTTGAGCCTGCCAAGGCNGAAATTATTAACAACTTAATCCCTCAACAAGTCCATACNCAGGTATTTGAAGCTATTTTAAACTCCATTGCATCAGAACATGGCGCACGAATGACGGCTATGCATAAAGCAACAGACAATGCNGATGANCTGAAACAGGGATTAACACTTACATATAATAGGCAAAGACAAGCNGCAATTACGAATGAAATATTAGAAATAGTTGCTGGAGCTGAAGCGCTCAAAAATTCTTAAAATAGATANCCACCTAANATTAGGTTACTCTAATTTTATATCTTTGATNGATTATGTTTTTAAAGCAAACAACATTGCGGTTGCAGATTTTTTTATCAATGATTGGNTTGATAACGTTCGCNTTATTGATTGTAGCAATTATTAATATTCAACAAACCAGGCAGGACACTGAAAAATATAATTCGGATCGATTAGCAAGAAAAGATAGGGCGGTAGCTAAATCAATAGAGGCGATTATTAATATAAGTCCTCAGTATAANGTAGATTTAGAAACAGCCTTTAANCCGATNTTAAAAGATGTTGGATATATTCACAATNTAAAGATTAACATATANAATCTTNATGGAAAATTTGTGTGGTCATCAGACTCNACNTTGTTAAAAGATAGTGTTATAACAGAAACAATATCCCAAGCCTTGATAGATTCTTGTTTNNAGTCACTAGAAAAAAAAATAAATTATGAAAAAGGNAANTATTTTGGAACATATCGTATCCTTTATCAGGATGACACTCAAAAAAATCTATCTTCGTCANAGCCAATAATAACAAATAACCCATTTTGTATTTTAGATGTTATTTATGATAAAAGCACAAAGGATGATATTACANTTAAAACNAATCAACAGATTAGAAGATTAATACAAATCTATATTGTATTATTATTATTTGCTGTNGGATTTGCTTATTTNCTATTACAACAAATAACATCTCCCCTAAGATCAATATCCAGACACTTGTCATTATCTAAAATAGATAATATAGCCAAACCTTTACATTGGCCAGTCAAAGACGAGATAGGACANTTAATAGAAGATTACAATAAATTAATGAATGAGTTAAAGATAAGAACAGAACAACTAATAAAAAGTGAAAAGGAGGGAGCTTGGAAAAAAATGGCCAAACAGATAGCTCACGAAATAAAGAATCCGCTTACTCCGATGAGACTTAATGTTCAGTATTTATTAAAATCGTTTAAGGACGGGGAAGGAGTTGGTTTATATTCTGACGAATGGAAAGAAAAATTAAAATCATTTTCAAAAACAATGATCCAGCAAATAGACACACTAAATCAAATTGCTAATTCATTTTCAGACTTTGCTACTCTAGAGATACAATCGGAAGAAAGCTTTGGGATAAGAGAAGAAGTAGAAAGAATAGTACATTTATTTAAAAATCACAATGTTAAATTTCAATCCTTCTTAAAAGAAAAACAAGAGCCGAAGGTTTTTATTGACAAAAGCCACTTAACAAGAGTTTTAAATAATCTTATTAAAAATTCTTTACAATCAGAACGAAGAAATATACCCATTGAGGTTCTAGTAACAATACAAAAAATAAAAAATGTTTGTGTAGTTAAAGTTAGAGATAATGGACAGGGAATACCTGAAAAGATAAAAGACAAAGTTTTTGAACCTAATTTCACAACAAAAAATAGTGGTATGGGCCTGGGCCTGGCAATTGTAAAAAAAATCATACATGACTTTAAAGGAGAAATTACTTATAAAACATCAACAACAGGAACAGTATTTGAGTTTACTATTCCGATTAAAAACTAAATATTATGACAGACAATTGGGTAAAAAATGGACAAGTTTTGTATCAACACGATTTAAACAACAGTGTAACATTTATAAAAATTTCCAGAAAAGAACATTTAAATGCACTAAATAAAGAAGTTATAAATTCATTAGAGGAAGTTTTAAAAATAATACATGAAAATGTACAAATAAGATCCGTTATTATCACAGGAGACGGAGAGAAGGCTTTTGTTGCCGGGGCAGACATAAAAGAATTCCAAGCATTTAACAAATCGCAATCACACGAGCTAAGTCATATAGGCAAGCAAAAATTATTTAATAAAATTGCACACTTTACTAAACCGGTAATTGCAGCTATTAATGGATATGCACTTGGAGGTGGCTTAGAGTTAGCTTTATCTTGTCATATTAGAGTAGCAAGCACAGGAGCAATTCTGGGTTTACCAGAATGCAAATTAGGCTTAATCCCTGGATATGGGGGAACACAAAGACTACCTAAAATTATAGGGATGGGACATGCCATGGAAATGATATTAACAAGTAAAATGATTGATGCAGAAGAGGCTTATAGGATAGGGTTAATTAATTATAATGTCGAGCCAGATAAGTTAATAGAAAAATGTTTATCGATAGTTAAATTAATTAACAAAACATCTCCAGATTCTAGTAAGGCTGCAATAAGTTCAATAAATTCAAGTTTTCTTAGTGAGGGAGACAGTGTAGAAACAGAGGAATTTTCAAAACTATTTGAGACATTTAATTTTAAAGAGGGAGTAGAGGCATTTTTAGAAAAAAGAAGACCTAATTTTAATAAATGATTGAAATAAAAAGACTTTTTGGTCAGACAGTAGTTTATGGATTTAGCAGCGTTTTAGCACGGGTACTAAATTTCTTACTAGTACCACTATATACCATTCTTTTTATTCCTTCGGAATATGCAATTGTTTCAGAAATGTATGCTTATGCAGCACTTTTAATGGTATTCGGATCCTTTGGAATGGAAACAACATTTTTTAGATTTACAGAGATTTCCGGATCATCAAAGTCAACAGTATTTTCAACAGCATTTAATTTCTTATTAGCAAATGCGATAGCACTACTTGTATTAGGAATAACTTTTCACAAAAAAATAGGACAGTTAATTCAGCATCCAAATCACCCAGAATATATTTTAATTTTTTTGGCTATTATCTCTTTAGATTTACTTTCAATTATTCCGTTTGCCCTACTAAGGCAACAAAATAAAGCATTTAAATTCGCTATCATAAAAACAATAAATATTGCGATTAATATTTTTTTCAATATTTTTTTCCTTGTTCTTTGTCCATATTTTTTGCAGCAAAATTTTTTAATAGAGATCATAAATTTTATATATAGCCCGGATATTTCGGTTGGCTATGTTTTTATATCTAATTTAATTGCAAGCAGTATAACTTTAATAATTTTAATCCCCGATGTTAAAAATCATATTAAGGCCCCAGATTACACAGTGTTCAAGAAAATGCTTAGCTATGCTTGGCCTATTTTAATAGCAGGATTAGCATTTATTATTAATGAATCAGCTGACAAAATATTAATAAAATACTTGCTCCCGAAAGGGATTGCAATGAGAGAGCTTGGAATTTATTCTGCTTGCTATAAGTTGTCTATTTTTATGACATTGTTTGTTCAGGCATATAGATTTGCTGCGGAGCCATTTTTTTTTAATCAATTTCAGAATCCAAATGCCAAAAAAATATATGCCCTTATGTTAGAGGTTTTTGTTCTATTTGGGTTGTCCATTTTTTTATTTGTAACATTATATATTGATACGATTAAATTGATTATTCCTAATAATTTATACCACGAAGGAATTATTATTATTCCTATTGTACTTTTAGCGAATGTATTTTTAGGAATTTACTACAACTTATCTGTCTGGTATAAGGTTACAAATAAAACAAAATATGCAGCCATTATTTCCTCAATAGGCGCATTGTCAACGATTATGTTTAACATATTATTTTTGCCTAAATATGGATATATTGGTGCTGCTTGGACAACTTTAATATGCTATACATTAATGACAGCTATATCTTTTTATTTGGGTCAAAAACATTTTAAAATAGCGTATAACATTAAGTCTATTATTTTATATTTTGTAATTGCATTATGTATATTTTGGCTCAGTGAATTTTATTCATATTCCACATATATGAATATTCAAATTGATAATACGATATTATTCGCATTATACCTTATATTTATATTTTGGCAGCTGAATAAAGTGATGAAAAAAAAACATATTTAACAGTTTATTCTTATGAAGATAGGCATACTTAATAAATCAAAAAACCCACACCCAGAATACAAGACACCGGGCTCTTCAGGATTAGACCTGAGAGCAAGCATTCTTAAAAGCATTACTTTACGGCCAGGGAAAAGAGTTGTTGTTCCAACAGGGATTTACATTGAATTACCAAAAAACTTAGAGGCTCAAATTCGACCAAGAAGTGGTTTAGCATTAAAACATGGAATAACAGTTTTAAACACACCCGGAACAATAGACTCAGACTATAGGGGAGAAATACTAGTAATATTAATTAATTTATCTCAAGAAGAATTCAAAATTAATAATGGAGAAAGAATTGCACAATTAGTTATTGGTAGAGTCGAGCGTATTATATGGAATGAAATTACATTATTAGAAAAAACGGAGAGAGGAAAAGGAGGATTTGGAAGCACAGGAAAAGTATGAATTTAATAATTCCAATGGCTGGAAGGGGGACTAGATTACGCCCACAAACTTTAATTACGCCCAAGCCATTAATAGAAATAGCAGGCAGAACCATTATTCAAAGAATAGTTGATATTGTTTCGAAAAAATCTAAGAATAAAATTAAAAATATAGGATTTATCATTCAGAAACAAGACACGAAAGTAGAAGAAATGCTAAAACTGATTGGTAATCAAAATAATATCAATGTACATATTTTTTATCAAACAGAAGCATTGGGCACAGCGCATGCAATATATTGTGCTAAAAAAATATTATTTGGTCCAGTTCTCATAGTCTTTGCCGACACGCTATTTGACACCAAGCTAATAATTCCTGAAATGACAGACGGTTGTGTCTTTGTAAAAGAAGTAGAAAATCCCAGTGCGTATGGTGTTGTTAAGTTAAATCAATCAGGAGAAATTATAGAGTTTATTGAAAAACCAAAGGAGCTTATTTCAAATTTAGCTATTGTCGGCATTTATTATTTTAAAGACGGGACTCTTTTGGTAGATGAGATTAAATATATTTTAGATAAAAATATAATGATAAAGGGCGAATATCAAATAACCACAGTTTTAGAAAACTTAAAAAATAAAAACCTAGTGTTTGTTCCCCATAAAATTGA
>PAVX01000003.1 GCA_002713285.1 Flavobacteriales bacterium | reverse complement strand
CATAACAAATATTAAATTTCACACTCCAATAGATGAGAATGTGAATATAGCTATATATAACATGCTAGGGGAACATGTTAGAGAATTAACTGATCATTTTTTTAAAGCAGGTACTCATGAATTAGTATTCAATGGAAATGAATTAAGTCAAGGAATTTATTTTTTAAAAATGACTACAGAAGGTTTTACAGAAACTAAAAACATGAATATTCTTCAATAATCACCAATAATATTATTTATATTATTTTAATAAATCTATCTTTTGATAAACGAAATCGTTTTCCATAAACACCATTATCTGCTCTCTTACCTGCACTAATTACCATACATATTTGAGATTTATTCGAAAGTTTAAGTAGTTGTTTAATCCTTTTTGAATCAATCCCCTCCATAGGACAACTATCATAACCAAAAGCTCTTAATGATAACATCAGTGTTTGACAAGCTAATGCTGTTGATTTGTGTGCCCATATTTTCATGTCATTAAAAGAAGTTGGCTCTCTGGGAATAGCTCTTTTTAATCCTATGAAGAATGTCGAAATCTTTTTAATTAATCCGAATAATCCTAAAAAGCCTTGGTTGTATGCAAGAGGTACGATTTTTTTGTAATACGTAGATACAGCTTTAGGTAATTCCTTTTCTTTAAACATATCTAACATTAATTGCGTGTTTACTTTCCAGTTATCTGGTCTTGCGACACAAACAACTAGCTCTTGTGCTGTAGCTGCAGCGGGTTGACCTAAACAATAATCAATTAATTGTTGTTTTTTGTCTACATCTTTGACCCAATAAAATTCCCATGGTTGCAAATTAGATGAATTTGCTGACAATAAAGACAATTCTAAGCACTTCAACATATCTTCTTCTTTTACTTGTGAGTCATCATATATTCGCACACTACGTCTACTTTCAACTACCTTAATAAACTCTTCTTTATTAAGATCTACAGCTTCTTCAATATAAGTATTCGATTCTTTAAATAATTTATTTAAAATGCGATCATTAGATTCAGACATAATATAATTGTTTAAATTAGACTTTTAAATTCCTTTAAAAATATGAAGAAAATACTATTTATTGTTTTATTCTGTTCATCATTTGTGTATTCACAAGTAGAATATAAATATGATGAAAACTCAAAGACTCTACCCTATTGGGTTCAAGAAATGTATTCAGAAGATCCAGATCCTGGAAAAGTGGAGTTATTACATCAGGATTATTATAAGAAAAATGAGTTTATAAAAAATAAACACACTCAATATTACAAGAGATGGAAACGAGCTTTGTCAAGAGAAATCATAATAAATAAAGAGGATAAATTAAAAAAAGAGAGCCGTAATAATTCTGGTTTACCAGAATGGGAATGTGTTGGTCCCTTTGACTTTGATAGAAATGCGGCAAGCACATCCTATGCTGCTGGTGCAGCACACTTATACACTGTTGAGCAAGCTATTAGTAATACGGATGTTTTATATGCAGGAGGAGCTACATGTGGGCTTTGGAAATCAGAAAATAAAGGATTGCACTGGAATCCATTATTTGACACAGAATTGATGATTAATGAAGTTTATAGCTTAGAAATTGATTTTATAAATTCAGATATAGTTTATTTTTCAGCAGGTAATGATTTATATAGAACTCTTGATGGTGGAGATAGTTATGAATTACTATACGAACTTAGTTTTATAAAAGATATTGTAATGAATCCAAATGATAACAATATACTATACATCTGTAGTGAAGAAAGATTATACCAATTAAATATATCTGAAAATAATTTAGAAACTTTAGCTTTTGGAGATATATTAGAATTGGAATTGCATCCTATAGAAGAGAATATTATTTATATAGTCAGACGATTCAATGATAAAACAGAATTTTTAAAATCTATAAATTCTGGAGATGATTTTATATTATATGATAATGGTTGGCCAAACCCTGAAGCAGGAGATGAACAACGAAGAACAGAAATTGCAGTTAGTATGGATAATCCAGATAGAGTCGTAGCACTTGCTACTGGATCTGCTAATGAAGGAAGTGGATTATATGGTGTGTATGTGAGTGATGATCAAGGAGAAAATTGGGAGTTTCGGTGTTGTGGAAATGAACCAGCTGGAATACCATCAGAAGATAATCAAAACTTAATGGGCTGGAGCCATGAAGGATTAGATGATGGAGGTCAATATTATTATGATTTAGCACTTGCTCTAGATCCTAGTAATGCTGATATCATACATGTTGGAGGTGTTAATCATTGGATTTCTTATGATGGCGGATATACATTTACTTGTCCATCAAAATGGAGTTGGGCTGCTGATTCAGAAAATACAAAATATGTACATGCAGACATACATGATATCAAATACTATGAAAGTGATCTTTGGATTGCTTGTGATGGAGGTATTTTTTACTCCAATACACAAGGTGACACTATACATCAGAGAATGTTTGGTATCGCTGGAACAGATTTTTGGGGATTTGGATCAGGATTTTCAGATGGTGATGTTATGATTGGTGGAACATATCATAATGCAACACTTTTAAAAGACAATAATACCTACATACAGGGAGATACTCTTGAAGGAACTGATGAATTGGGTGGATGGGTATCTATATGTGGAGGGGACAACTATAGGGGTTTTGTGAATTTTGGAGATGGAAGAAAGGTGTATTTAGATGAATGGGGTTCTGGTGGAGGATACACATTATCAGGAGATAGAACTGTTCCATTAGAGGGGTTTAGTATGAGTGTTTTAAGCAATGCATCTTATACGACTGGTGAATCTAGTAATTTAGAATTTGATCCAAGATGCTATAATATTATATATATTGGAAATGGTGATATTTTATACAAAACATATGATAATGGATATTCTTCCATTCCTTTATATGATTTTGAAGAAGCTGTTACTTCTATAGAAGTTGGATGGAATAATCCAAATGTTATTTATGTAGCCACATATGATGGATATTGGGATGAAAAACATGTATGGAGAAGTGATGATGCAGGACTTAGTTTTGTAGATATTACTCCATCGTTCCCAGGAATATCAGATGATGACTGGATTCCTTTTGATATTACTATTAATGATGAAGATGCTTATAATGTTTTTATAGCTAGATGTCCAAATAGCTTAAGTTATGTTTCCTATGAAGGAAGTAAAGTATATGAATCTACTAATGGTGGAGATAGTTGGACTAATATCACTGGATCTGGTTTAAGTGGTGAAAACATAACCAACATTGAATATCAAAGAGGTAGTAATGGTGGAATATATTTGGGGACTAGAAAAAATGTATTTTATAAAAACTCTGTTATGACAGAATGGGTTTTATTTAATAATAATCTACCAGTAAGTACATATTCAACACAACTAGTTCCTTACTATAAGGAAGGAAAGTTAAAAAATGGAACAAACCGAAGTGTGTGGGAAGTTGATTTTTATCAAATGGCTAATCCCTCTGCGCAAATTGCAGCAGATAAACTTACAATTAATTGTATGAATGATACTGTTCAATTTGTTAATCATTCTGCGATGTCTAATAATAATGCATCATGGTCTTGGAGTTTTCCTGGTGGAAGTCCATCAAATTCTAATGAAGAAAACCCTCAGGTAGTGTATTCTGAGGAAGGAGAATATGATGTGTATCTAACTATAACAGATGCATATGGTTTTGATAGTCAAACCATTTTAGGCATGATTAATTATACTAATGACCCTCTGACTATGGAAGGTTTTGATTGTGATGGTACTTGTCAAGAAAATTTTATGAGCGCTACATTAATTGCAGAAGATTCTTACGGTGATGGTTGGAATGGGAATTCTTTAAGCATTATGGTAGATGGTGTATTATTAACTCAACATACACTTTCTGGTGGTTATTATGAGGAGTTTGATATATGTATACCAGCTAATGAGAATGTCTGCGTAGAAATTATAGTACAAGAAGGTGGTTGGCCTGAAGAAGTTTCTTGGGAAATAATTAGTTCTAATGGTGATGAAATTATATACGGAAATTCTCCTTTTTATGATGATCTATATAACAATTGTCCAGTATATGGTTGCACTGACTCTAATGCAATCAACTATAATGAAGAGGCTAATACAGATGATGGAACTTGCTGCCTTGGTTCGTTTTATACCGTTATTATGGAGGATAGTTATGGTGATGGGTGGAATGGTAATACTTTAATGATTAATGAGTATGAAATAGAATTAGAAGAAGGTTATGAGGGAGAAGAAATAATATGTCTAGACGGGACAACTTGTTTTAATATAATTTGTGATGGTGGTGATTGGCAATATGAAGTTTCATGGACAATATACAATGATCAAGGCGACCTAATTATATCGGGAGGTGCTCCTTATACAGGTTGTTTTTTAGAGGGTTGTACCGATCCAACAGCATGTAATTATAATTTAGAAGCTACTAATGATGATGGTTCTTGTGAATATGATGATTGTCAGAGCATCGAATTAGAATATTTAGAAGAAGAACAAAGTGATGTTATTAGTATTACAGATATAATAGGTCGAACAATTAATAATATAAAATCCGGACAATTTTATTTAATTAATAGAGCAAATGGAGAAACTGAAAGAAAGATTAGTTTTAAATAAAAAATTCACTCATATTAATATTATTATAAATATTTATAATGAATACACCGACAAATAGCATCTATAATATATCTATTCAATCAATTGATAACAAATTAATTAAACTACAAGATTATAAAGGATTATATATGTTATTTGTTAATGTTGCTTCATATTGTGGATATACAAAACAATATAGTGAGTTGCAAAAACTGGAAGACGATTATAATAACATAAAGGTAATAGGTTTACCATGTAATCAGTTTTTATTTCAAGAGCCTTTTTCAGAAAAAAAAATTCAAAAGTTTTGCTCTGTAAACTATAATATAAGTTTTTTAATGACGAAAAAAATTAAGGTTAAAGGAAAGGGTCAACATGAGATATATAAGTGGTTAACTAGCAAGGATTTAAATGGTTTAAAAAATTCAATTGTTAAATGGAATTTTCAAAAGTATTTGGTTAATAAAAATGGTCAGCTAATTGATTGCTTTTACTCTAAGACACTACCGTTATCAGAAAATATTACAAAACATTTAATTTAGTGACCATCGCCATCCTCTTCCATAACATCATCATTCTCTAATGATGCTTTTTTCTTAATAGGGTCGAAATCAATTTTCCCAAATTTATATTTAAAAGAGATATTAAAAGATCTAAATAATATCTCATAATCTCTNATNTTTTCAAAGGTATTACCATTNGCCATTTCTCCTTCAATATTAGTGTCAAAAGATTTGTATTTGGAGAATGGTTCTATCATACCAATACCGATAGATCCTCTTTTGTTATTAAATTCTTTTTTCAAACCAAAACTCATCATAGAAAAGCTAGGTCTTTCACCTTGAATTGTTTGTCTTGGTGATCTAAAAAAAGTTCGACCTTCTAATTTATATCCATTACCTAACTTCACATTAGCACTAAGACTGTATTTGTAAATCAAACTCTCTCGAGCTAAAGCAACATCCCTTATTGATGTTTTCATATTATAAGTATAAAGATCAAATGAACCTCGTAATGTCAACACCTTCTTTATTGTACTGGAACCAAAAAAATTAAAGCCATATGAATAATTATCTCCAGTATTTAAATAATTGGTTTCGAAAATGTTATCATCCAGTATAGAAGTAAATGCTTCAACAACATCATGTTTTTCTTTATAATAAAGAAAAAAACTAGTCATTAAACCTGGTTTAAAGCTGGTATAACCTAATTCAATCTGATGTGATTGGGAAGGGTTTAATTCAGGGTTACCTCGACTAATATTATTTAAATCTGTAATTTCAACATTAGTATTTATTCTATGAATATCTGGCCTTTGTATTCTATTAGTATATGATAGTTTTAAAGTTTGAAACATATTAAGTTTTTTAGAAACTGTAAGATTAGGCACTATATTATTATAAGAATTACTAAATGATTCATAATAAGAATCATAAGCNCCTGAAATATTAGTGTGTTCATATCTAGTTCCTAGTAAAAGTCCAATATCATAAGGTAATGAAAAGGTGGTTGAAAGATAAGCTGCTGAAACTGCTTGATCATAAGAAAAAACATTAGTTAAATTATCAGCAGACAACCAAATAAGCAAGTCCGAGTTATCAACCTCAGTAGAATAATCATTTGTAGTATAACGGTTAATTTTTTTTAATCCTACTTCAAGTTTATTATCATCACCAAAGGGATGCACATAATCAAGCTGGCCGGTCATTTCGTATCCACTGCCATCCATCATATTATCTACAATAACATCCTCATAACCAACTTGTTGAATAATTTTATCATCATCATGAANATGACCCCCATATTGAAAACTGACAGTTAATTCTCGACCNTCCTGTTCTGGAAATGATTTTATATAATTAAGTGTCCATTCATATTCTGTGTCATTATTTGAAGAAGTGTCAGAGACAAAATAGTTAGTGGGCTCTGGCCATTTAAACTCTTGATAAGATACATCTTCACCAGATTCATTAGTTTTATTATGTCCACCAACATGAATATTAGAAGTAATACTATTATATTGATTAATATCATAATATAAATCAATAGAACCTCTATAGCCAACCCAATTACCAACAAACGTTCCACTTTTTGTTTGCAGATTTAATATTTCTCCGGAACCATCAAAAATAGTATTTGCATTAATTATATTTCCATCTCGTGGCCAACCATACCTAGCTCCCCCACTAGCACTTATTCCAAATCTATTTTTCCCAGCATTTAAATTAAAAGATGATCTATTAACTNGAGTACCAGTATTGGTATTAACACTAGCATTAAATCCTTCTATATTTTTTTGATTTGTAATGATATTTATAATACCCGCCGACCCTTCTGCATCATATTTAGCTCCAGGGCTTGTAATTACTTCAACTGATTTAATTTGTTCAGCAGGAATTGTTTGAAGTACATCTGAAATGTTACCTGAATGTAAAAAAGAAGATGTTTTTCCATTAAGTAAAAATTTTACATTCTCAGAACCTCTTAATGAAATTTTATCATCAATATCAACAGATACCAAAGGAGCATTTCTAATAACATCGATTCCATCATTTGCAGATTGATCTAAGTCGTTTTCAACATTATATACAATTTTTTCTATTTTGTTTTCGTAGATAGGAGCTTCTGTAGATAATTTGATNTCATTTAATAAATAGGTATCTATTTCAAGTAGAATATTTTTCAAGTTTTTATTTAATTTTTTACCTGTTATATTGCNTGGTAAAATTTTNGTAACATATCCATTGTAAGTAACTTCAATATTATATTCACCTATTNCTAATTCTTCAAAAACGAAATAACCCTTTTCATTNGTAATAGTTCCATTAATNACATTTCGCTCATTATTNTNANTAGAAGCTTCTAATAAAGTAATACTAGCATATGACAAGGGTGTTTTAGTATCCTTGTCTTTAACAATACCCGTAATTTTGCCATATATTTCTACATCTTTCTGTCCTCCTCTCTTATTTCTATAATTATCATTTTGAGCAAATGAAAAAGAAAATATAGAGACTAATAATAATAATAATAAATACTTATTCATAATAACAGTAAATTAATAATTGATGTTCAGTTTTTTATATATAAACCCTAATAACCATGCAGGACCAATTAAAAGAAATTGGATATCCTTAAAAAANGATGGCTTTTCACCTTCTATTTTATGTCCAATAAATTGTANAATCCAAGCAAAAANAAAAANCCCTAAACTTAGATATAATAAAAATTCATTAACATTTAAATCTGATTGATTCAACAATCCCCAAAATCTATTCNATTCAAATAGATACATGGTATAATAAATGTCTAATAACACGCATATAGACACAATCAGCATACCAACAAATATTGGAAAGGACAATCTAAAATAAAACAAAAGTCCTAATATAATCACTACGGTTCCCCAATGCATTAATCCATTCAATAAAGGATTTTCAAATACATCTAAATAGGAATGTGGAATTATAGACAATAAAGCAATAATACTCCAAAATATAAGAGGTATACATATCCAATGTATTAATTTATTAATCTTATTTTGATGACTTACCCCATACTCTTCAAACCAATCATGAATTGTTTTCATAACTATATATTTTTTAATTGNTCTTTTAAACTATTAATTAAAGCTATATCATTAGGGTCAACATCTTCTTGTTCTGCTATGATAATTGACACCCAATCAACTAAATGAAGAAAATGAAAATACTGATTAAGATAACTCAGGTTATCTTCTACATGTAACTCTAAAAAATGTTCCACATTATTCTTTATCGAATCAATACTAATCTGCATTCTTGTCGTATTCCTAGANGATGTTTTTCCATTCAAAAAAATAGGAATTACGCACGTATTTTTTTTTACCCAAGGAACAATTTCATTATGATTCATTTCGGGAATTACATTATAACACGCATGTCTTTTAGAATTTTCATTTAACTGTTGCTTAAACCGAATTGCTACACCCTCAAATTCTGGAAAAGTATATATAAAAGGCATCTTGTTAGATATACTGTCTACAGTATTTTGAGCAACCTTAATAATAGAATGTTGATTTTCTGTTAAATATTTTCTAACATCTAAAAGATCATTTTCAATACTCTTTAACACACCAAATGTTTTACATATTAAAAAGAGAATTTGAACAAGAGAATAACANAACATTGCTCTTGGTGCTGAACCAGAAGGGATAGTAACATGATTAATAGCATTATGTTGTGCAAAATTTAACATTTCTCCACCGGAACAAATGCAAAAAATTATACTTTTTCTATTATATGCTGCACGCAAAGCACATAGGGTCTCCTCAGTATTACCAGAATAAGATGAAGCAATTACTAAAGTTCTATCGTTAACAAAATTTGGTATTTTATAATCTTGATTTACTAAAAGAGGAATACTNAATTCGTCTTTTAGAAGATTTTTAGCTATAAGGCCTCCTATAGCAGAACCTCCTTGACCAGCAATTAATATATTATCAATATTAGAATAATTAATATGACTTTCTATAGTATTTGCTATTTGAATAGCCTCACTAATATGTTGTGGAAAAGATGAAACAAGTTCTTTCATTACCATATTTTAACTCTATTTTCTGGAGGCATATACATATTATCAGATTCTTGTATGTTAAAAGCATCATAAAAAGCCTGTATGTTCTGTAAAGGTACATAACCTCTATACATTCCAGGAGAATGAGGATCTGTTGTTACACGCGTCCTGAGAGCTTCTTCACGCATCTTTGTTCTCCATATTGTTGCCCAAGAAATAAAAAAACGTTGTTGTTGAGAGAAACCATCTATTTCTTCAATATCACCATATTTAGATAAATATAGTTCTAATCCATCAAAAGCTGAATTAACNCCTCCCAGATCACCTATATTTTCACCTAATGTAAATTTACCGTTAATAAACACTTCTGGCAACACCTCTATCCTACTATATTGAGCAGCTAATGAATCTCCTAATTCATTGAATTTTTTATAATCACTCTCAGTCCACCATTGTACTAAATTACCATCTCCATCATAATCAGCACCAGAATCATCAAAACCATGTGATATTTCATGCCCAATAACAGCTCCTATACCACCATAATTAACAGCAGGATCTGCTTGAAAATCATAAAAAGGAGGCTGTAAAATTCCTGCTGGAAACACGATTTCATTATTTGATGGATTATAATATGCATTAACAATTTGAGGAGACATAAACCATTCTTCTTTATCCACTGCTTTGTGNAGCTTAGCTANATTCTCTTCTCTTGACCAAATTGATAAATTTAATTGATTNTCAAAATAGGAACCGCCTTCGTTNAACGGTACAATATTGAGTTTTGAATAATCTTTCCATTTATCNGGATAACCTATTTTAATATTAATTTTNTCTAATTTATCAANAGCCTTTACTTTAGTNTCTGCATCCATCCATGTTAAATTATTAATTCTAATCCTATAGGCATCAATAATATTGTCAATCATATGTTGGGCAGTTTTCTTTGCTTCAGGTGGGAATTTTTTATCAACATATAGCTTGCCTAATGCTTGACCAATTGACCAATTAATAGAAGAAANGGCTCTTTCTTCTCTAGGTTTTTGTTGCTGAACGCCTCTTAATGTTTTAGAATAAAATTCCCAATTTGCAATTTCCATTTCTTCTGTAAGCATACTTGCAGCCTCATTCAACACACCCCATTTCAAATAAACCTTCCAATCTTCCACATTACCTTGAACTAACAATTTGTTCAAATAGTCAAAATAGTTTAAGTCAGAAACAACAATAGTGTCAATATTAGTAAACCCTGTGTTTTTTAGATATAAATCCCAATCAATTGTTGGTAAAATTTNTTTAATCTCCGATAGAGATTTTGGATTGTAGGTTTTAGCAGGATCCCTTCTATCAACTTTATCCATTTTCTCATTCGCCATTAATGTTTCAAAAGCAAGTATTGTATTAGCATATTGTTTGCAATCTTTTTTTTCATAACCTAAAAAATTAAACATCTTCTCAATATGCGCAACATATTGAACTCTAATATCTTTGAAACTTTCTAATATATAATAGTCTCTATCAGGAAGACCTAATTTACCACCATACAAATACGCTGAATGAATCTTACTATTTTTTTTATCAGGTCCTACATATAATCCAAGAAAATCAGCACCTCCACCATATGTTGATGTTTTTTCCATATAGCTCTGTAAAGTAGTTGGATCTGTAATAGTGTTAACCATCTCTAAATATGGTAGAACAGGATCAACACCTCTTTTGTTTCGATGATCCATATCCATAAGACATTCATACATAGAAACAACTTTTCCTTGATCGCTATCACGTTTTAATGAAATATCATTTAATGNATTATTTAAAATATCTAAAACATCCTTATCTGTCTTTTTTCTTAATTCATAAAAACCACCCCACACACTATGATCATCAGGAATTTTTGCAGAATCTAGCCAATTCCCATTAACATATCTATAAAAATCATCTTTTGGTGAAATAGTGCGATCCATATATTCTAGATTAATCCCACTAGATAAAAATTGNTTTTTCATATTATTTGTTTTCATAGGTTCAATAGGCTCAAAAAAGTAAAATATTGAGAATACACAAACTGTTATTATTAAGTAGTATAAAGATTGGTTATTATTCATGAGAATATTAATTTATTTAGTTATTGTATGTTTTTTGTTTACAAATCCATTATTATAAATCTCTATATACAAGCCCTCTTTTTTAGTGTCTCTACCAAGAAAATCTAATACTTTTATCACGTAATCATTATCTTTTGGCACTTCATCGATAGATACTGATTCTAATCTAATATCAAAAACAATTTTATTGGTGGTAACCCCTGCCGTGAAATCAGCAATTTGAGTATTATTCGAATCATAAACATATATTTGACTATTTGTTACAAAATCTGCAGTGGCAGCAAACAAATTTCCTGTGATTGGGTCTTCAGACACAGAGTAGTAATTTAAATTAAGATTACTTTCCACCCCTGTTTGAGTTAATGTTTCAAGATCAACAATACCCATTTCTAAATCACCAGATTTTTGATAATTTAATTTATCACCTCTAATTATTGACACTCCACAACCAGCACTTACATCTGACAAATTAAGTGTTTGAATATCATCTGAATTATTTATATCTACAACTGATATAGAACTACCATCCCAGTTTTTATTATTTAATGTATATAGTTTATCATCTTTCAACATCAGATTAATTGGGTTTTTAGCATCATCACCTAAATCAATTTCAGCTTCATAGTTAAGTGTATTTAAATCAACTACACCTATCATTCCCTGATAATTTCCCCATTCATATGCATTATTAATTAAAACATATAGTTTATTGTCCTCAACTAGCAGGTTTTCTGTTGACCATTGTGGTCCATTTTCAGTATCAAAGCTAAATTGAAAGTTTAAATCAAGATCAAACACATCTAAATATGAATCGAAAACAACAGGACCAAATGTTTCATTATCATAATCGCCCTTTGACACAAATAAATAGTTATCATGAATAGCTAATTTTCTTACACCATCAACATTTTGTTCAGCTATCAACTCATAAGTATCTAAGTGATATTTTAAAATTCTATCATCTGCTGCAACATAAAAATAACCTTCATTAATAATTAAATCAGAAGAAAATTTAGCATCAGTAATTTCAATTATGTCAGCATAGACTGGTTCAGAATCTGCAATAGAGTAAATACCAACAGTTACAGGCTCAATAATTTCATCAGTATAAAAATCTAAATAACCTTCATTCAGTATTAAGACTTGATGAATGTATTGATTTTGGCTATAAATCAAATTTACAGAGCCAAGCAGTAAAATAAATAAAATTTTTTTCATAAACATAATTTCTAAGTTCGTTTTAAATTGTTTTCTTTAAAGTGAAAAGGAAGTAAATCCTTTGCTTTTGCAAGTTTAATAATTTTTTTATTATTAAATAGCAAAATAGCTATATCAAACCTTTGTTTTTCTTCATACTCTATCAATACTTGACGACAAAGACCACAAGGCCCAACTGGCGATTGTAAGTTAAAATTTTTAGAACCAGCAGTAATTGCTATTTTTTTAATTATAGCATTTGGATAAGTCGACATAGCAGAAAAAACGGCTACACGTTCTGCACAAATACCACAAGGAAACGATGAATTTTCTTGATTATTACCAACAATAATAACATCATTATTTAAAAGTACCGCAGAGCCAACATTGAATTGAGAATATGGTGCATATGATTTATTTAAAGAGCTAATAGCTTTATTCATTAATTCTCTCTCTGATTTCGGAATTAAATCGAAATCTGTAAATTCTTCATATTGAATTAATAAATCCTTTTTCATACAGTATATTCATCAAAGATAGTTAATAAAGTATTTTGTAAATTTATATTGTATGAAAAAATATATTCTATTATTGTTAATAATACCTTTTTTAGTATATACACAAAATACAAATCAGGAAATAGTGCTACCAGCTGGATGGTCTCTATTTTCAACATATATAATTCCTGAAAATAACACTTTAGACAATGTGTTTTCATCTATTATGAATGATGTTATTATCATTAAAGATGAGAATGGTAATGTCTATTGGCCAGAATATAATCTCGATTTAATAGGAGGNCTTACAATAGGTGAAAGTTATCTAATAAAAATGAANACNCCTCACAACCTAACAATAAGCGGTATACAAGTAAATTGTAATACTGAAATTAGTTTAAATGATGGATGGAATTTAATCGGATATTTAAATCCATCACCTGCCAGCATAGAAGGTCAATTCGAATCCATGATTGATGACATAGTCATTATTAAAGATGATTCTGGTAACGTTTATTGGCCTTTATATGACATTAACTCCATCAATACATTAAATCCAGGNAAAGGCTACCAANTCAAAGTTTCTAATAATATCATATTTAATTANAATTGTGAANTAAATTGNAATNTATATAGCTATAATTGTGATGGAGGNACATGGCAAGAAGAAGTTTTTTGGCAAATTCTAAATCAAGATGGGGACACAATACTATTTGAGGGAGCCCCAGTAACAGGAGAAATTTGCTTAACTGATGGTTGCTATAATGTAATAGTAGGTGATATTTATGGAGATGGCTGGCAAGGCAATAGTTTAAATATTGCTGGTTTAACTTTTATTAATGAAAATTTAGATGGATGTTCTAATTGTGGACTAGAAACACAAATTTTTGAAATATGTTTTCCTATTGAATTAATCTTTGGATGTACAGACTCTAATGCTTCAAACTATAATCAAGCCGCTGAAATTGATAACGACTCTTGTATCTATCCAATATCCAGTCTAGATATGGATTTGGTATCTACTTATGATTATGATGAAACAATTAATGACATATGGGGATATGCAACAACACAAAATGAATATGCTCTCGTTGGTACAAATGAGGGCTTTTCAGTGGTTGACATCTCAACACCTGAAAATCCTATAGAATTATTCTTCATAGAAGGAACCAATACTATATGGAGAGACATTAAAACATGGCAAAATTATGCATATATAGTATGTGACAATTGTAATGACGGATTACTCATTGTAGATTTAAATGATATGACTGGTCAAACATATTCTTTTAATACTGAATTTTTCAATAAAGCACATAATATATTTATTGATGAAAATGGATTTTTATATGCTTTTGGTGGAAATCCCTCTGGAGTGATGATTTTAAATTTAAACAACGATCCAACAAACCCAACATATGAAGGAACAAATAACACATTTTATCTTCATGATGGAATGGCGAGAAATGACACTCTTTGGGGTGCCTCAACATCAACAGGAGAATTTATCATATATGATGTCAGTAATAAAAATTCGCCCACTATTATAGCATCTCAGCCTACACCAGGTGGTGTAACACATAATTGTTGGATATCAGAAGATGGAAACACCTTATTTACTACACAAGAATACTCTGGTGGACATATTAGATCATATGATGTAAGTGATATTTATAATATTTCAATGAGTGATCAAATACAATCATGGAGTGGATTTACTGACGTTGTGCCTCACAATACTCATGTAATTGGAAATTACTTAATTACATCATATTATACTGACGGAGTTACAATAGTAGATACTTCAGACCCTTATAATTTAATAGAAGTTGCTTACTTTGACACGTCTCCACAATATCAAGGAGATGGGTATTATGGATGTTGGGGAGCATATCCATACTTGCCTTCAGGGNTAATACTAGCTACAGATAGACAAAATGGATTACATGTATTAACCACTCCTTACTCTGAGTTCTTTAATGACTAAAAACCTCTTTGTTTACGAATGGTNTCATATGCGTCTTTAACAGATTGAAATTTCTCTTTTGCCATTTTAACAACGTCCTCACTAACACCTCTCAATTTATCTGGATGATATTTTTTTACCATTTTTCTGTATGCAGTTTTTATNTGATCCTCTGTTGACGATTTATTAAGACCCAGTATTTCATACGCATTGTTAATATTTTTATTTTTAGAAAACATCGCCTGAATAGAGGAGAAATCGTATTCACTAATCCAAAAATATTTTGATATTTTTTTAATTATATCAACTTCTGNAGAATCAATATGNCGATCGCTATTTGCAATAGAAAATAAAAAATGTATTATTTGCAGTCTAGTNTTATGATTTACATGTTTATTAATTTCTAAACAAACAGACCTGATAGATGGGAATTNTTTATTTTTNACCTCATTAAAAACCTGGAAATACTGGTCTGCNTTTAATTTACCAAAAGACTGAATAAAAAATAACCTTACACAATCAAGTTCTGCTTGTTTAATTTTTCCATCAGCTTTCACTACCATAGCTGAAAGAATTAATAANGACAACTCAAAAGAAGTTTCTTTAGACTGGAAGTTTTTACCGATATATTTGCCTATTTGGTAGCCAATAAAAGCTCCAATAGGACCACCATACATCCANCCTAAACCACCACCAACCCATTTAGCATAATCATTCACTATTTAATGATTTGTTTTTTATGAACAGTACCATCATTATAAAAATAAACTTTAAATCCAGAATTTGAATTAAGTTGAATAGTTTGACCCATAATATTAGTAATATAATTAATGTCTNNNTCAATCTTATCTTCTTCTATTGAAACACAACCTGCATTCCAATAAGGATTCATTGANCTAGACAANCAATAATCATTATTTTCACAATCNTTNCCTANCCAAANACCATCATCACACNCATCTTCAGAAANATANTCNACNNNNTTNNTCATCATATCATAACAATAAGGTATTTGACAATCNCCACAATCATCAANTAAACCACATGTNCCATNATCNNCATTNGCAAAAGGATCANAATTACATGCANTNGGATCTGTNCATCCATAANANCANANNNNAAANTCTTCAGNATNAAANTCGCCAGNNNNCCAAANNTNAGGCCANTCNTCAGGNAAACCNGGCATATCTANCAAAAGATAANGTNCCATCANNATTAANAGANANTTNTCCAAANTCAAANTGACCANCATAAGCATCTNCAAATAATNNNCAATCATCAGAACCTTCAANNGANTCATAAGAAAGNNNAATATANTCTACACANNTATCATCTNACAANGATNAAAAANTCAACACCNNATNNATCAATNTCCATCCAAATAACNTCNATTTCTGTNNNTGGANANAANTAAACCCACTGACCTTGAAAACCTTCACAACCTTGACTAGGAAGATTACACATATCAAGCTCTGGTAACTCATCTAAAGGAGATAATAGTATTAATTCTCCTTCTGGGTCCATGATCTGTAAGTTACCATTTGCTAAAATATCTCCTTGAATTTGAATAGGACCATAGTCTGGGTCCATTATTTCCATCAGACCATCACCTACATATGTATATTCCATAGCCCAGTAATACCAATACATAAAACCTTCATCATCAACATATGTGTAAAAACCAATCACATCCTCTGTAATTTCAACATATTGATCATTATCAAAATCATTCCATAAACCTATTGCTGGATTGTCATCAGAAATATCACAACTATTTGATATTAAAGTTCCATCTGAATAATACCAAAATGCACAACATCCTTCACAATAATCATCTACACAATAAGCTCCGTCAATACCTGGATTCTCCGCAACTTCACATGGAGAAATGAGACATTCAACTCCATAATCACATGAACTATCATCAATTGTTGCTAACGGATCATAGTTACATGCCAATTCATTTATGCAACCATAACATGAATAATCACAAGAGCCATCATCATTTGTAGCAAATGGATTATAATTACATGCTTCAGGAACTGTACAACCATTAGAAATCTCATCTTGACATGTTTCGCAACAGATACTTATTAATGATATTGGATCAGCACTAACAAAAGGAATATTTAAATCACTTAAACAATTTAAGCCTTGAGATTGTAGATAAGTGTAGGCATCCGTACAACCACTCACATCAGTCCAAATACTAAGACCAATAGAAATTGTTGTATCATCATCTTCACACATTTGAGAAGTATAAAAATTATCCCAATTAAATGGTTGACCTGAAATCGATATAATATATTCAATTAAATCCTCCGGAGATATGTCAAACTCAATGATAATATCCCAAATTATATTTACCCAATCTAAATCAGACATATCATATTCATCCCAATAAATTTCCCAGTTAAAATCTTCCCAATCTGAGATAAGCCAATCTATATCACCTACGTTCCAATCGTTGTCTTCATCATCACCCCAGTCATTATCGTCATCTCCTCCCCAATCATTATCGTCATCTCCTCCCCAATCATTATCGTCATCTCCTCCCCAATCATTATCGTC
>PAVX01000002.1 GCA_002713285.1 Flavobacteriales bacterium | reverse complement strand
TACAACCAGCACATGTTTCATATTCACAAGAACCATCCTCTACAATAAGGACATCCCAAATACCATCTCCGGTAACCTCACCGTAAGCAGGATTATAATCAGGGTTTTGACAATACACAGTGTCTTGAACGGGTATAATTTGACCTTCAACTACAATCCAATTCAATACTGTAATAATAACCTCTTCTTCAAAGTCATCTGCATCATCATCAGGAGTACCATTATTATTTAATACTATTTCTGTACATGGAATTGATTCATCAGGGCTACCTAATTGATCTGTTGAACAAACAGCACAAATACCATCTTCAAACAGACAACAATCTTCGCCTAACAAACTACAATCAATAATTGAATTGATATTATAATTACATGCTAATGGATTCATACAGCCTACACATGAATAATCACAACTACCATCATCTATAGTAATATCTACACCCACATAATTACAAGACAATAAATCTGTACAGCCATAACAACTTGAAAAATCTAAACAAGCTGCTGGAATAGTTGCATCTGGATTATAATCACATGCTGATACATTCATACAGCCTGCACACGATTCATATTCACAACTACCATCATTAAATGTAGCTAAATCATTATAGTTGCAGGCAAGCTCAAATGTGCAACCAAAACAAGAATAATCACATCCAAACTGAAAATTTTCTACAAAGAAAGAGTCAAATAAAAGAATTTCATTTGAAATATAAATATTATCTGAATCCTGATTTGATGTAAAATTGGTCAAATTAACTTCTGTAGAAAGCACTAAATACTGATTATCACCAGTTTCTCTTTTTATAAAAAAATAAATACTTGCATTCTCTAAACAACCATCAACTTCATTAGTAGTAGGGTCGTCACCAAAAACAGTTAATGCTGTACCTGAACCTTGAAACGTTGTTAACCCAACACAATAATAATCATTGGAATCATTTAAGATAAACGCTCCTATTTCATCATTAATAATTAAATTATTTTGTGAATACTCATTCAATCCAATAGTCATATTACTACCAGTATTAATAGGGCTATTGAAGACTATGGCTGGTACTGTAGCATTTTCATCATAATTGCAAGCACTAGTATCTGTACAACCAGCGATCTCAAATTCATCACACACACCATCACTATCTGTATCATTAATACAATTTTCTTCGCAATCATAATATTCTTCCGGCCCATTTCCACCACAAACTCCGCATTCATCATACTCTCCAACACATTGATCTACTTGATCACATACACCATCATTATCTTCATCTAAATAACAACCTGAACAATTATAATAATCACCAATCCAATACTCTTCACAATCATAAATCCCTGCCTGATAGTCGGGATAAACACAACTATCGTCAGGAATTGCGGCATTTGGGTCATAATTACAAGCTCCCATATCCATACAACCAGCAGCATCTTCATTGCAATCACAAAAGTAATAAATACCACATCCTTCCTCTACCAGTGCATAAACATACTCCATGTCATCAATATAATTAGCAAGTGTATCAATACATGCTGGAGTAGCACATGAATAATCACATGAACCATCATCTATATTTGCATCTGGATCATAGTTGCAAGATGCACCACAGTCTGTACAACCATAAATATCATAAATATCACATATATCATTATTGTTGATATCGATGGCTACACCGCCATCATTAATCGACCAACCAAATTCATCTATTATATATTGTCTTGCTTGAGCACCATTACAATAAGTCAAATTACCAACACTCAAAAAAATATTAGGATTTAAATCTAACTGAGACCAAGCTATTAATAACGCGTCATAATTACTCTGACTAAAAGCAGTATTCACTAAGAAATAATCAATTAATGTCACATTACTAATATCCCAACTACTGATATCTTGATTAAAAGAAATAGCATTAACAAACATGTCTAACATGCTATTTACACTACTAACATCCCAACTACTAATATCTTGATTAAAAGAACTAGCATTGACAAACATGTTAGACATATTAATTACATTACTAACATTCCATGCACTAATGTCATCATTAAAATAATTAGCATTAGTGAAAAGAGAGCTCATATCCGTTACACTGCTAACATCCCATTGACTAATATCACCATATATTGCTGTTGCTTGAATTGGGTCTTGAATCCACTCATTCACAGCAGATTGAATATTATTGTCTGTAATTGGTGTTTGACCCAAACTTAAAAAAGGAATAATAAGGAATAGTAATATTTTTTTCATATGATGAATTTAAGTAATACCAAGATATATAAAGTTAAGAAATTTTGTTTATGAAATGACTGTTGATTGTGATTGTTTTTCATCCTTCAATAAATCTAATCCTACAATAATTGCAACCACCCCCCAAATAGCTACAGATGCCTTATCAGTATCCAAAAAATTATTAAATAATCCATGAATAGCATAACTCAGTAATGCAACAATAATAGCTAATAGCCAAGTTCTTATAACTGAATCATTACTTTCATAATACATATTAATAGCATAAATAATAGTCACAACCATTAATATTAAAAAAGATAAAAATCCAAAAAAACCAGACTCTGATAAAGGACCTAGATATTCACTGTGAGCATTTCCCATATCTCCCATATTAGAACTTATAATCGTACGATCCGAACTTAACTGAAATCGTGCATATTGAAATTGATATGTTCCTGGACCCCAACCAAAAAATGGTTTTTCTGTAAACATTTTTAGTGCACATTTCCATCTATTAATTCTTTCCATATTAGATGCATCTGTAGAAATATTAGACAGTGATGTGATATGTTCAATTAAATTATCCGAACTATCTTGTCTGTTAGATTCTAATAAATTGAGAATCGGATTTTGAAATGACAAAAGAAATACAAATCCTAAGATAGGTAAACTATATAAGAGCGTTTTATTAATCTTAAACTTTAAAAATAAACCTACAATAACACTGATAAATAAACTAATCCATGCCGCTCTTGTAAAAGATAATATCAGTCCAATTGTTAAAATTAAAATAATACTAATCATGAAAAAACTGAAAAAAATATTATGTTTTTTGATCCAAAAAAAAGCGATGCTTAATGGTAAAAAAAAAGCAATCATTGCCCCATATGAAGTATGATCATTAAAAAAGGGTGACATCATATAATGAGCCGACTCTTTATCAAATAAATAACCCGAATGCCTAGTAACAGTATATATAACAACGATAGTCAAGGGGATTAAATAAGATAAGATGAAATAATCCACATTCTTCTTATTTTGGAACAATAGGCTCCCTATAAAAAAAACAGGAACTATATACCATAATCGAGTTAATAGTAATTTTATAGAAACAATAGGCATCGAAGATGTAATACATGTGACCAATATCCAAAACAAATATAGTAGGATAAAAAATGTGACTCGATGTTGAAAAACTTGCTTAAATAAAGAAGGATAAAATACTATTTTTAAAATCGTTAAAATCATTAATCCAAACAATATAGGTTCTGTTGGAAATGCCATATTTACATCGGAAAAATCAATACCCATATCTGACAATGACATTGACAATGGTGTTAAAAAAACGACACAATAAAACAAATACTTAAAATTAAAAATAGAAAGCGTAATAGTTGCTAAAATTAACGGAATAGACAATACTCGATAATCTGCATTTGAGAAAAAATACAAACAGACAAATAAGAAAAATCCTGAAAAGAAAACAACTAATAAATTATTTTGTGTTTTAATATCCATTATTTATTTACGAAAATCTAGAGCTTCTAATATTGAAATAGATAATAAAGAAATAATGCATACAGACACTAATGAACTAAATACAATGAACCATCTGACAGGATAAGCTTTTTTATCAGCAGGATAAGCCCTGTTAATAACAAACTTATTTTCTAATGTATACTCTGTATCAATCGCCACTCTATCAGATTCAAATTCCATAACCGCAAGCTCTTCCTCTATTTCATAACTTTTTCTTAATAATACATCATGATTACCTGAATATTCAGCTAATTTATTTAGCTCTTGCTTAATCCTATCTGCTCCAGTTAAGTTATTAGCTGCTAATGCTATTCCATATTGCTCTGTTAATCGCTCTATTTGATGAACAGTAGACACTATACCATAAGAACGATATGTCCTTAAAGAATCTTGAGTATTATTTCTCTGTTGATATAGTAATTGCTTACGCTTCTCTAATATTTCTAAAGATTGTTTAGCTCGATTTTGTCGAATACGAGCAATCACAAAATCAATTAAATCTAAATACTCATTAGCAATATTAGCTGCGACCTTTGGATCTTTATCTAAAACACTAATTTGAATAGAGTTTAATCTGGTTTTTTTGATATCTACTGCTTTCCGATATAAATCATTCATAATTGTTTTATGATGTAAATCTGATTTATCAACTTCATAATGAGTAAATAAATTAAATCGATTAACAATCGAATCTTTAATCTCGTCACTATTTAATACTTGCAGTAATTGTTCTGCATGTTCTTCTTCACCAAACTCTAATACATCTTTTCTATACGGGTTATGCTCAACCAATAAGGCCTGAGAAATAGAACTTGTTGTCGTAGGGTATATAATCACGGAAGATTCAAATTTTTCTTCAATCAAAAATAATGCGACTAATGAACTAATAATAATGGTTAAAGAAAAAAGAATACATAAAGATTTCACATACTTCTTAAGTACAGATATCAACCAAAAAAAATTAAAATTAGAATTTTCCATAAGTATTAAAATTTAGTCAAATATAGCATAAGTTATTTTATTTTAAATCTATTTTGAATTAACATAGTTAAATCTGATATTTTTACAAGTTGCATACCAAAGATCCCAATCAAACTAAATACTAAATACATAATAAACTTATAGTATAATGCTATTTCTAACGTTTTAAGACAATATGTAAAAAAAACGAGTCCGACAAAAAATAAAAATAACTTTAGAAACGTTTTCAATAGATTTAATTTAAAAATATAAACGCATAAACATATTTGTGCAACACCAGTCAAAAATTGAGTGATTAAACTAGCAACTGCTGATCCAAATGCATTATATTTTGATATTAGTATAATATTCAAAACAATGTTCAAAATTACACCTAATCCAGCCACTATATTTAAATAAAATAAATTACCATTTGCTGTCAATAAAGTACCATATATGTAAGTTGAAGAAACACATATGAAACAAATCATTAATACTAAAAATATCTGAGCAGATTCTGTCACATATAAGTCATATCGAAATGCCATGATTTCATAACTAAAAAAACAACAGAAAATCGATAATACTAATGCAAAAGCCATGAGAGTTTTAAAAGAAAAGTCTACTATGTCATAAATAGACTCTTTGAATTTTAACATTCTAGAAAAAATAGGCAATAAAAGAGCTGCAAACAAATAAGCTAACATATTAGATGCCTCAAAAAACCTATATGCTTGTGCATAAATTCCTGCCTGCATAGCATTATCATCAATCATTCTCTCTAACATAATACTATCAATTCTATAATATATTGTCATCAACAAAATTAATAATGCATATGGCAAGCTTTGTTTTAGAATAACTATTGCAAATATTTTATTCCATTGAAATTTAAAAGTATTAGTTTGACGAAAAACTAACAAAAAACAGATTATTAATGTTATAAAATATGATGCCGTTTGGGCATACACAAACCACTCTATTTGAAACGGTCTATGAGATATTTCACCCCACAATAATGTAGAGCAAATAATAATCAACAAGAGTCTATCTAATACAGATACTATGCTGTCCTGTAAAAACAAATGTAATCCAGCAAGATTTGACCTAATATATAATATAAATGCAACTAATGATTGATTTAATGCTAGTATTAAAAGTATTTTGAATTGCATAGTATCATACCCAATTGCGAGTGCTATTAAAAAAGTAGCACATAAATAAATAAATACTAGTAAAAATCTTAGTGTAATTATTCCTGAAAAATGTTTATCTAGTAATTGATGATGCTGTGCAATATTTTTAACATTAAAATTTGTAATCCCTAGATCTAAAATGATATTTAATAAAAAAGAAAAATTAATTAATGCGAAATAATTACCATAAACATTAGCCCCCACTCTATTAATTACCTCTGCATCTATTCCTAGAATATAAAAAGGTTTTATCAGTAAATTTAAAATTATAACTAAGACTAAATTCCAAATAAATTTCCTTTTCATAGAAAACTAAATAAATAAGTTTTTTAAGTTAACGTAAAATATCTAATTATCATATCTATAATTATTTATAATTGATTAAATTGAGAATGTGAGAGTTGCTATAAATACAAGATTATTAATTCAAAATAAAATAGATGGTATTGGTAGATTTGCTTTTGAGACCTTAAAAGTTATTACAAAAAATAATCCAGGAATTGAATTTCATTTCATATTTGATCGACCATTTTCTTCTGATTTTATTTTTAGCAACAATATCATTCCACATATATTATCACCCCCAACGCGACACCCCTTACTCTGGTACTTTTGGTTTGAATTTCAATTACCAAGACTATTAAAAAAAATAAATGCAGACATATTATTTTCACCTGATGGATTTATTCCAACTAATTGTCAAATCCCTACAGTCACTGCAATTCACGACATTAATTTTGAACACAAGCCTAATAACCTACCATTCTTACATAGTTTATTTTATAGAAAATTTTTTAAAAAATATGCACAATTAGGAAATGAAATAATTACAGTGTCTAATTTTTCCAAGAAGGACATTAGTAAGACGTATAATATTAATCCTAAAAAAATCCATGTAATATACAATGGTGTCTCCAATCTTTTTCGCGAAATATCTAATGACCAAAAACATCTTATTAAGAAAAAATACTCTCATGATACTGATTTTTTTATTTTTATTGGAAGTTTACATAAAAGAAAAAATATTAAAAATTTACTACTTGCATTCGAAGAGTATAAAAAGTCAAAAGGAAAACTAAAATTACTGATAATTGGAGAAAAGAAATGGACAGANCAAGAAGTTGAAAACATATACCACAACATGGTCTTTAAANAAGATGTGATATTATTAGGAAGAATAAATGACCAACAACTTGCAGATATCTTAGCTTCAGCACATGCTCTTTGTTTCATTTCTATGTTTGAAGGATTTGGCTTACCAATAATAGAAGCAATGAAATGTTCTGTTCCTGTGATTACATCAAATACAAGTTGCATGCCAGAAATTGCACAAGANGCTGCGTGGATTCTAGACCCAAATAATATTGGTGAAATAACAAAGGCAATGTCTACAATAGAGACAGATGGATTAAAACGAAAAGAGTTAATTGAAAAAGGAAATCGTCGTGTAAAAGATTTTGATTGGGAGATAAGCGGTAACAAGATATGGGAAATAATAAAAAAGGCGCATAATAAATGAGCTTAAATTTATATAATCCAAATAAATTAATTTGTGGATGTGATGAAGCAGGTAGAGGAGCATTAGCAGGTCCTGTCGTTGCATCTGCCGTTATTCTACCAAGGGATTTTTCTCATAATGATTTGAATGATTCGAAAAAACTAACTAAAAAAGTGCGAGAAAATTTATCTGTTGTAATAAAAGAAAAAAGTCTTTGTTGGTCAATAGGCTTAGTCAATGAACAAGAAATTGATAAGATTAATATCCTTCAAGCCTCTATCAAAGCAATGCACATTGCAATTGAAAAATTGATTATTAAAATGAAAGCAAATCCTGATCTTCTGCTAATAGATGGTAATAAATTTAAACCATATCCTAACATACAACATAAATGTATTGTTAAAGGAGATGCGAAATATATGTCTATTGCCTCAGCATCAATATTAGCAAAAACACATCGTGATAATCTTATGAATAATTTACACCAAGAATATCCTCAATATAATTGGCGAAATAATAAAGGCTACCCGACCAAGGCACATAAAGAAAAAATAATTGATTACGGGATCACTCAATATCATCGAAAAAGTTTTAAATTACTAGAAAGACAACAAACTCTTAAATTTTCATAATGTTTAGAAAATTAATTTTCATCATTACACTTACAATAGTTGCCTGTTCAATAAATGAAATTGACACTCAAAATACGATTACAACAGCAATACCAAAAAATTCTGACTTAATCATTAAGTTTCATGATATCAATAAAATCTACACACAAATAAGTGAATTTAAATGGTGGAAAGAATTAGCAGAACTACCAATTTTTAATACAAATATACGCATTATCAATTCTCTAAATAAGAAATATAATATTAATGAAATTTTTGATAAAAAAACTATTTATTTGAGTTCGGTATTAGTTGGTGAAAATAAAAGCGATTTTTTATTCATAACATCGATTTCTGACATTCACATAAAATCTACCAAATTAATGCGAACCATAAATAGTAGTGATAATAATGTGAAAAATTATGATGGGATTCAAATTAACAATTTGAAGTTAGATATAGAAGATGTTGAAAATATCGATGTCTTTTTTGCTGTTCATAATAATATATTTCTTATGAGTTTTTCTGAAATTATTATACAAGAAAGTATTCGACAAATAAATACAAATACAAATCTATTTACAATAGACCCCATTTACCAATTAGATAAAAATCTTCCTAAATACAGTGATGTAAATATCTTAGTGAAAACTAAATTTTTGGAAGAAAAAATCGGCCAACAAAACATATTTCTAAACTCAAATACCTGGTCTTGGTTTGATGTCGAATTAGAAACAAATAGCATACTATTAAATGGAGTAACAAATCGAGGAAATATTGAATACTTGAAAAATAATCAATATAGTGATAGTAAAAAATCAAATATTGAAAACATATTACCAAGACACGTTAAAGGGTTTTATAAATATCAAATCAATAGCACTTTAGATTTAAATGAAGTCATTAATACTATTGCTGATGGAGCACATGAAAATATATATCACCTATCATACAATACATGGTATCCAACTGAAATTAACGTCGCCTACAACAATGATTTATTTGTTGAAAAATCATATGTAGTATTTAAACCAAATAAAAAAAATGTGTGTCTTGAAGATCTAGAAAACAACACATCTTTAGAGTCAGAAGATTATTTATATTACCAAATAAAAAAAATTTATATAAATAATATGCAGTCTAATAATTGGTTGAAAAAAATAACTAATTGGGAAGATGCGTACTATATATTGGTTGACAACTATATTGTCTTAAGTAATGAAAAGAAAAAGATTAAATCATTAATTAATAATATATCATCTAATCAAACAATCGGACAAAGTAATGCGTTAACGATCATAAATGCAAAACTCGGCAACAAATCACATACAGCATTTTATCTTAATTTTCAACATCATGACGAAAAATGGAAAAAAACTTTTAACTCAATTGTTTCCAAAAACATAGCATCTGAAGATTATTTCTTTAATTCTATTATGTTACTGTCCGAAAATAATGAAGTTGAAAACCCTACTGAATGGACTGTGAATCTTGATTATGAAACAAATTATAAACCCCAATTTGTGATTAATCATTATAATCAAGCATTTGAAATCTTTACTCAAGATATTGAAAATAATATTTATTTAATTAATGATAATGGCGCTCTTTTGTGGAAGAAAAAAATCGGCAATGCTATTCTTGGTGACATTCATCAAATAGATAGATATAAAAATACAAAACTTCAATACTTATTTAATACAAAAGATTCTATATACCTGATAGACCGAAATGGGAATCATGTAAAACCTTTTCCAATAAAAAGTAACCAAACTATGTCTCACCCAATCGCCTTATTTGATTACGACCAAAATCGAAACTATCGAATTCTAGCAACCATGAACAATGAACTAAGCATGTATAATCAGGAGGGAAATATCGTGTCTGGTTGGGAGTTTTTAGAAACAACGTCAACTATTACAACACTTCCTAAGCATTATCAAATATTTAACAAAGACTATATATTAATCAGCGAGGAAAATGGGACCACTCATTTATTAAATAGAAAAGGTCAATCAAGAGTAATGGTAAAAGATAAATTATATAGATCTAATCAAATAGTGAATCTCATAACAGGGTCTTCTTTAAGTGATAGCAAATTAATTACAATGAATAATGAAGGAGATATAATTACCTTATACTTTAATGGTACAATTGACACACTCAAAATACATGACTTAAAACAACATGATCAATATATAAAAAAAGAGAAATACAGTATTATTATCAGAGATGAGAAATTATCATTTTCATCTCCCGAGAATAGATTTGAATATCATTTTAAAACAAAACCTGCGAAAAACCCTAAAGTGTTTTTTAAGAATGACTCTATGATTATTTTCATTAGAAACACGAGTGAAAACTTAATTTATACACTAAATCAAAAAGGCGAACTCCATGGTAATCCATTTTTTGGTACTACTGACTTTAGCATTTATAATGGAAATAGTATTTATCTCATAGTAGGTAGTAGCGAAGGAGTTGTATATAATTATAAGATTAATTAAATTTTATTTTTTTNACTAAACTAAGCCTTTGCCCCACATATGGCTCCGCNCCAAAATCCATCCTATTTTTTTTATATAAATGTTTTAATTTAATACCATATAATTGTGAAATCGAATACATATCCTCTCCTTCCGAAACAATATGATACGATTTACTTCCCTTTTTTCGTTTAGGCTGTAAATATACTTTTTCACCTTCTAATAACGGCCTATCAATTTCACATTCATTATATTTAAGTAATTCCCATAACCAAACATCCATTTTTTCAGCTATATCATCATAAAAATCCCCTTTTTTTGCTAACACATATTTAGTATAATTTTTCTCGTATACTGATGGATTAACATCAGCCTCATTACTAAGAGCTAATTTTTCTTGATCTTTTTTATTTAGTTTTTTATTATCATATTGTGTTAAATTATACTCGTCAATTAAGCGAATTAATTTCTTAGCATAAGTATTACTAGTAGCATATCCTGCCTTTTGCAAACCTTTAGCCCATCCTTTATAATCATTTTTTTTTAATTCAAATAAAAATGAATATCTATTTCTTTCCGATAAAAAAATGGAATGATCCCTAAATGAGTCATCTACACTATTATATTTTCTAAAACACTCCTGTTTTTCATCATCATCATGATATACAGAAGGACCCTCCCAATGAACATGGCACTTAATACCAAAATGATTATTAGCATCAAGTGCAAGTCTACTTTTTCCACTACCTGATTCTAAAATACCTTGTGCCAGAGTAATACTAGCTGGAATTCCATAACGATGCATTTCACTAATTGCTAAATTTTTATATTGTTTGATATAGCTTCTTACATCTTGAGAAATCGAAAACATAAAACAGCAAAAGAATAATAATAAAAACTTTATTTTCATTTAATAACTAAAATTAAAACCTTCCAAACCTTGATTNCCACCCGTATGAAGAACTAAAATTTGTGTTTTTTTAGGAAAAAAATCGTTTTCAATTAAATTAAAAAGTGAATAAAATAATTTGCCCATATATANTAAATCTAATTGAATCTTATATTCTAAATTAAATTGACGNACAAATTTAAGTAAATTAGANTTAACCTTAGCAAATCCACCAAAATGATTATCTGAAATTAACTCCCAATTNTTATANAATTGAGAAGGACAATAATTTAAAATATTATTTCTTTGCTCATCTACTTTTTTAAATGGACAAAAACCAATGAAGTGTTGTTTGTTATGCATAGATCGTATTAAGCCTGCTGCTGTACATCCAGTGCCCACTGCACAACATACATAATCAAAAGAATGATTAATTTCTTCTATTATCTCTTCACATCCTCNAATCCCTAATAAATTATTACCTCCTTCTGGTATCATGTAAAATGATCCAAATTTTTTCATTAAATCATCTATTCTTGTTTTAGAATATTTATCAATTCTATATAAATTTCTACTTAGAAATTCTAATTTCATATTTTGATTAACACAAAAATCTAATGTTGAAGTATTTTTAAATTCATCTCCCCTAACCACACCAATTGAATATAATTCATNTTGATTAGCAGCATAACTTAANGCGTGTAAATGATTAGAATATACTCCTCCNAAACTCAACACAGTATTATGTCCTTCTGCCTTGGCTTTTTGAAAATTATATTTCAATTTACGCCATTTATTGCCGGATATAATTTTATGAATTAAATCATCTCGCTTAATAAATATGTCTACTTTTTTTTTATGCAAAAAATTACTATTTATCTTTGTTGTAATACTAGGTATTTTTAAATTCATAGTAATATGTTGTTTGNCGTCACTAAAATATAAATTAAATTATTATACTTAATTAATCTAACCAATATATGAATCGATGGCTTATATTATACGGAATCCTTACAATACTATTAAGTAGTTGTCAAGAAGATATATGCTTAAACTGTAATACTTATGAGCTAGGGGTTTCGGAAGATTTAAGTGATTTTTATGAAACCTTTATAGTATGTGAAAATGATGGTATGTGGGGAATGATAGACTGGTCAGAAGAGTGTATAGGATGCACACTCCTCACAGATGAAGGTGGCAGTGGTTATTTACTAGACCCGAACATCTATACAACAGGAATAAGAATTGTTGATGACACAGACATTGATGATGATGGAATTCAAAATGAAATTGATCCNGATATGGATGGTGATGGGATTTTCAATCATCATGATGAATCACCAATGGGCTTAGAAGATAATGCAATCATAGAAATCATTATATGTACTGATAATTAAATTNTAAATGAATAATTCTATAACTAAAAAACTAAATCCAGAAGAATATTATATCTCTAACAAAGGATATATAGTATTTACTGAGAAATACCATTTAAAAAGAGGATATTGTTGTAATTCAAATTGCAGACATTGTCCTTATTCAAAGAAAAAAATATGAATCAACTAGATTTTTTTAAACATATCAAACAAGGTATACCTGATAAATTACCACCAAAAAAAAAATATAATCACTCAATTAGTCACGCGCCTTTAAAAAAACACAATCTTTCTAAAGATGAAGAAATAATAGCACTCAAAAATGCTTTAAGATATTTCCCAAAAAAACAGCATAGAGTTTTAATCACTGAATTTAAAGAGGAATTAGACAGGTTTGGAAAAATATATATGTATCGATTTAAACCGACTTATAAAATAAAGGCTAGAGATATTAATAGCTTTCCACACCATTCCAAAGAAGCAGCTAGTATTATGCTTATGATTAGTAATAATTTAGATCATAGTGTAGCACAACATCCTGATGAATTAATTACTTATGGTGGAAATGGGTCTGTATTTCAAAATTGGGCTCAATACTTATTAACTATGAGGTATTTAGCAGAAATGACAAATAAGCAAACACTAGTCTTATATTCAGGGCATCCTTTAGGTCTTTTTCCCTNTAACCAATATGCGCCCAGAGTTGTGGTGACAAATGGTATGATGATTCCAAATTATTCACAACCAACACATTTAGAAAAATTTAATGCATTAGGTGTTACACAATATGGGCAAATGACAGCCGGTTCGTTTATGTATATTGGACCACAAGGTATTGTACATGGTACAACTATTACCATATTAAATGCTAGTCGAATACTAAAAAAGAAATCTAATGACATTAAACTATTTATTTCATCTGGGTTAGGCGGTATGAGTGGAGCACAGCCTAAAGCAGCAAAAATTGCAGGATTAATCAGTGTCACTGCTGAAGTCAATAANAAAGCAATCCAAAAACGATTTCAACAAGGGTGGATAGATGAAATTGCAACTGATTTAAATCAATTAATACGTAAAATAAAAAGAGCTAAAAAAAATAAACAAATAATAGCCTTTGGATTTCATGGTAATGTAATTGATCTGTGGGAAAAACTATATCAAGAAAAAATTTTTGTAGATATTGGCTCTGACCAAACATCACTGCATAATCCTTTCCATGGAGGCTATTATCCAAATAAAATTTCATTTACTGAGGCCAATAGCTTGATTAAAAAAAATCCTGCCAAATTTAAAACACTAGTTCAACAAGCATTAAAAAATCATGTTAATATTATTAATAAACACAGTAAAAAAGGTACTTATTTTTTTGACTATGGAAACGCTTTTTTACTAGAAGCATCACGANCAAAAGCNAATATTTTAAATAATGATGGAGGATTTCGATATCCATCTTATGTTCAGGATATTATGGGCCCTTTATGTTTTGATTACGGTTTTGGTCCTTTTCGATGGGTTTGTTTATCAAATAAAAAAAGTGATCTTGAAAAAACTGATAAAATTGCAGAAACGGTATTAAAAAAATTATTAAAAACAGCATCTAATGACATCCAAGAGCAAATGCAAGACAATATTAACTGGATTAAATCAGCAAAAAAAAATAAATTAGTGGTAGGATCACAATCTAGAATTTTATACGCTGATAGTAATGGGCGAATCGCTATTGCTAATGCCTTTAATCAAGCTATTAAAGAGGGTGAGATTGGTCCAATTATTATAGGACGTGATCATCATGATGTGTCTGGAACGGATTCACCGTATAGAGAAACATCTAATATATATGATGGTTCACAATTTACTGCTGATATGGCGATTCATAATGTTATAGGAGATAGTTTTAGAGGAGCTACCTGGGTTTCTATTCATAATGGTGGTGGTGTTGGCTGGGGTGAAGTGATTAATGGGGGATTTGGATTATTATTAGATGGCACACTAAAAGCAACTCAAAGTTTAAAAAGTATGCTACATTGGGATGTTAATAATGGAATTGCAAGGCGTTCTTGGGCAAGAAACATTGGAGCTATTCAAGCTATGAAACAAGCTATGAAACAAGAAAAACTCTTAAAAGTCACTTTACCAAATATAGTGGATGATGAATTAATTAAAGGCTTTTAATTAATTTCTTAACATCAGAAAATAATGTGGACAAACCTGCCGAATTGCTTCCCGAAGTAACTGCAAAGAAAGACTGACCACCTCCTCTACCATCAATATGTCTAGAGACTTGATTTATCACCTCAGCTGCATTTAATTGTTTATTTTTAACTAATGGTTTACTAATTGCAATATTCACAATGACTTTTTCAGCTGTCTTTGTCGCTAAAGTTAAAAATGCATTTTCATATTTACTTATAATAGAAAAACAAATATTTTTCATAATTGAAACATCAACATCCAATTCTTGAATCAAGACCTTACAGCCATTTAAATCTATTACATTTTTTTCTAATTCATGTGTTAAATGATCTGAATTCTGTTTTTTAACATCACTTACTAACTCATTCAGTTCTTTATTTTGATGTATGAGTTTATTAACTGATGAGATTATATTGTCAGAACTTTTTAATATTTGTTTTAACTCATCTAAAGTTGATGATTGTTTATTTAAAAATTTAATAGCAGCTTGACTAGTTACAGCCTCTACTCTTCTAATTCCTGATGCTATCGAAGATTCTGATATGATTTTTAGAAGTCCGATTTCAGAAGTATTATTAACATGTGTCCCACCGCATAACTCTATCGAATCTCCAAATCTAACTACCCTAACATAATTTTCATATTTTTCTCCAAATAATGCAAGAGCTCCCATTGCTTTAGCTTCTTTTATGGAAATTTTTCTAAACTCCTCTAACATAATACTATCTACAATAGATTTATTAATAGCCTCTTCTATTGCTTTTAACTGTACATCTTGAATTTTTTCATAATGTGTAAAATCAAATCTTAAATAATTATAATGAACATAAGATCCTCTCTGCTCAACATGATTTCCTAAAATAGTTCTTAATGTATAATGTAATAAATGTGTTGCCGAATGATTTCGTCGTATCAATTGTCGTTTATTAATATCTATTTTTATAACAAGATGTTTGTCATAAGGAGATTTTTTATCTGATTTCCAAATCATATGTTCAACAATATGAATAATCATATTATTTTCCTTTTTAGTATCTAAAATAGATATGACACTTGGTTTTAAAGCTTGACCCAGGGAGATTTCTATATAGCCAGAATCCCCTATTTGACCACCACCTTCTGGATAAAATGGTGTTTTATCAAATACTAAATGAAACCTATCCTTACCTTTAATTTGAATTTTTCTATATTTTACCAGCCTTACATCCTTAACAATATGTTGATCATAACCAATAAAACCCTCTATTGGAATATTATTGACTAAAATCCAATCCCCTAATATAATTTCAGATGCAGATCTAGATCTGTTTTTTTGTTCCCTCATAGATTGATCAAATTCTTTATGACTATATGAAAGACCCTTTTCTTTGAGAATTAAAGCTGTCAAGTCAGGTGGAAAACCATACGTGTCATATAATTCAAAAACTCTGGACCCATCCATAATCTTAACCCCATCTTTTAATGATTTAATAGATTTACTTATTAAATCCAACCCCTTACCTAATGTTTTAAAAAACGTTTTCTCTTCCTCCTTTATAACATTTTGTATAATAGATTGTTGATTATCAATTTCTGGAAAAATAGTAGCAAATTGGTAGCCTAATAAATCTACTAACTGATATAAAAATGGTGCATTTAAATTCAGATAAGTATAACCATAACGAACTGCTCTTCTCAGAATTCTTCTTACTACATAACCAGCCCCATTATTACTTGGCAATTGACCATCTGCAATTGCAAATACAATTGCTCGAATATGATCTACAATAACACGTATAGCAATATCTGTTTTTTCTTGATGACCATATTCAACACCTGAAATATTAGCAACTTTTGCAATTAAGTCCTTAAAAATATCTGTATCATAAGTCGATTGTGTGTTTTGTAGAACCATGCATAATCGTTCAAAACCCATTCCAGTATCAACATGTTTCTTGGGCAAAGGTTCCAAACTATTATCTTTCTTACGATTAAATTCGATAAAAACAATATTCCATATTTCAATAACCTGTGGATGATCTTTATTAATCAAAGATGTTGCAGGCACTTTTGATCGCTCACGATCCGATCTTAAATCCACATGTATCTCGGTACAAGGGCCACAAGGACCTATTTGACCCATTTCCCAAAAATTATCTTTTTTTGAACCAGGGATAATTTTAGTTGAAGGAATAATTTGATTCCATATATTATATGTTTCACTATCTTCGGCTAATTTATCATTTGCATCACCTTTAAAAAATGAAACATATAGTCTCTCTTCTGGGATTTTTAATTCTTTTGTTAAAAATTCCCACCCGAAATCAATTGCCTCTTTCTTAAAATAATCACCAAATGACCAGTTACCAAGCATTTCAAACATAGTGTGGTGATATGTATCATAACCAACTTCTTCTAAATCATTATGCTTTCCTGAAACACGCAAACATTTTTGAGTATTAACAACACGTGTATTGGAAGTATTTGAATTCCCTAGGAAAATGTCTTTAAATTGATTCATCCCTGCATTCACAAATAACAGGGTTGGATCATCACTAATCACTATAGGAGATGAAGAAACCAAAGTGTGATCTTTTGATTTAAAAAAATTAATAAATTTTTTTCTTAACTCTTTAGATTTCATTATTAAGCCTAGTTAATAGATAAATTTAAAATTATTTAATCCCAAATTGATTTAAAATAATTCCATAAATTTACAAACTATTTAAATCACAACTACAATAAATCGAGTTATTTGCAACATGCTAAATAAGAAGAAAATATATTATTACGATAAAAAAAGCTTAAACTATAAAGAAGTTAATCCCAAGGATAGTCTTTTTTTCTCAATTTTTAAATACAGTATGAGCTCGTTAATTATAGCTTCATTGATGACATTTGTAATGTTTTCTTTTGTAGACTCTCCAAAGGAAAAAAAACTGAAACGAGAAATATATAATTTAGAACTACAATACATATCTATTTCAGAAGATTTAAATAATGTGGAACTAGTATTGGATGATATTCAAAAAAGAGATGACAATATCTATAGAATGATTTTTGGTGTAGACCCCATCGACGGATCAATTAGAAAAGCAGGATTTGGGGGAGCAAATAGATATGAGCAATATAAAGGATATAGTTATTCTGAGTTAATAATCGAAAATAAAAAAAATATAGATAAGCTAAATAAACAACTTTTTATTCAATCAAAATCATTTGATGAAGTGATTCATTTAGCAAAAAATAAAGCTGACATGTTAGCTAGCATACCTGCTATACAACCTGTATCAAATAAAGAATTAACACGCATGGCTTCAGGTTTTGGTAGAAGAATAGATCCAATTTATAAAACTAAAAAATTCCACTATGGAATGGATTTTTCTGCTCCAATAGGAACACCTGTCTATGCAACTGGTAACGGTGTTGTTAAAAAAATAAAAAAATCAAGAAGTAAAAAAGATTATGGGAATTATATTTTAATTGATCATGGGTATGATTATGAAAGTTTTTATGCACACTTAGATAAAGTGTTGGTAAGTAAAGGTAAAAAAGTGAAAAGAGGAGATTTAATTGGACATGTAGGAAATACAGGTAAATCAACCGCACCTCATCTTCATTATGAAGTCCGATATAAAAATCAGAAAATCAATCCTATTAACTTTTATCACAGTGATTTAACTCCTCAAGAATATGAAAAGATGCTATCAATTGCATCCCAAGAGAACCAATCATTTGATTAAATGGAATTAGATAAACATAAAATATATTACTCAATTAGTGAAGTAGCTGAATATTTAAATGTAAACAGCTCTTTGATAAGATTTTGGGAAAAAGAATTTGAGATTATAAAACCAAAAAAAAATTCAAGAGGCAATCGCGTATTTACAAAAAATGACTTGAATAATCTGGCCTTAATCCATCACCTGTTAAAGGAAAAAAAATATACTATAAAAGGTGCTAAAAAAAGAATTAGAGAGAATAAAGAAGGAGTGAATAAAAACTTTGAAATCATAAAAAATCTGCAAAATATTAGAGTGCAATTATCTCAAATACGAGATGAATTAAAAAAATAATTATGTATATAACCAGAAGAGAACGTTTTAGCTCAGCTCATAAATTAAACAATAATAATCTATCTAATGAGGATAATGATAAATTATTTGGGAAATGTTATAAGTTACATGGACACAATTACGAACTTTTTGTAACTGTAACCGGTACTGTAAGTAAAATTTCTGGATTTGTCATTGATATCAAAGATTTAAAACAAATTATTCATAATAAGGTCATTAGTAAACTAGACCATAATTACATAAACGATGTTGATTTTATGCAAAATAAAATTGCTACAACAGAAAATTTATGCTTATCTATTTGGGCTGAACTTGAAGAACCAATTAGACAGTTAGGAGGACAATTATATAAAATAAAAATAATGGAAACTGAAAATAATTATTTTGAATATTTCGGTAAATAAAACTATATAAATCATGTATCAAAAATCAGAAAAATATAACATAAAAAAAACGGAGAATATTTCAAAAAAGTATGCAGAGATACTAAGCGAAATAGGAGAAGACACTTCTAGGGAAGGGTTAGAAAAAACACCAATTAGATGTGCTAAAGCAATTCAATTTTTAACACAAGGATATCATGCTAATCCAGATAAAATATTAAAGAGCGCATTATTTCATGAAGAATATAATCAAATGGTTCTAATTAAGAATATAGAATTATATTCATTATGTGAACACCATTTAGTTCCTTTTTTTGGCAAAGCACATATTGCATATATTCCAAATAAAAAAATTGTGGGACTGAGTAAAATTCCAAGAATTGTAGATATTTTTTCAAGGCGATTGCAAGTACAAGAAAGATTAACACAAGAAATTAGCGCATGTTTAGCAAAAAATCTGGAACCTAAAGGTGTAGCAATAGTAATTGAAGCATCTCATCTCTGTATGCAGATGAGAGGAGTAGAAAAACAAAACTCTATTACAACCACATCATCATTTACTGGTATATTTTTAGAGGAAGATAAAACAAGATCTGAATTTATGAATTTAATACAATCTAAATTAGCATGAAAGCATTTATTTTCCCAGGTCAAGGATCACAATTCCCAGGAATGGGACATGACCTATACCAATCATCTAAAAAAGCAAAAGATTTATTTGAATTAGCAAATAGTATATTAGGTTTTAATATGTCGAAAATTATGTTTGAGGGCACAGATGATGAATTAAAACAAACTAATATTACCCAGCCTGCAATATTTATTCATTCAGCAATTCTTTCAGAATGCATACATATTCAGCCTGACATGGTGGCAGGACATTCGTTAGGTGAATTTTCAGCTCTTGTCTCAGCAAAAGCAATATCATTCGAAGATGGGCTACAACTTGTTGTTAAAAGAGCCAAAGCAATGCAATTAGCATGTGAAACAACTAATTCAGTAATGGCTGCAATTATCGGCCTAGATGGATCAATCATTGAAAAATGTTGTGATGACCACACAGGAATTGTTGTACCAGCTAATTATAATTCCCCGAATCAAATTGTAATTTCCGGAGAAAGAACTGCAATAGAAGAAATTTGTAATACATTAAATAACATAGGTGCTAAAAGAACTGTCATACTACCAGTTAGTGGTGCTTTTCATTCACCAATTATGCATTCTGCAAAACAAAGTTTAGAAGCGGCAATTTTTGATACAAAATTTAAAACACCTACTTGTCCAATTTATCAAAATGTACATGCTAAAGGAGTAACTGACGAATCGGAATTAAAAGAAAACTTAATTCAACAATTAACATCTCCAGTAAAATGGTTCCAAACTATTGAGCAAATGGTACAAGATAATGCAACAGAATTCTTTGAAGTAGGACCAGGAAATGTGTTGAGTGGTTTGAATAGAAGAATTAATAAAGAAATTAAGTGTGTTAAAGCTCAAATATCAAATACTTGACTTTATATTATCAATATACCAATCTATAGTTATTGACAACCCTTCAGAAAAATTAAATTCAGGCTCCCATTTTAATATATGTTTTAATTTACTAGCATCTATTGCATACCTTTGATCATGACCTAATCTATCAGCAACAAACGTGATTAAGTCTCTCGGATTTTTAAAAAAACCTTTCTTTTCAAAAATATCACAAATAGAGTGTACTACATCAATATTTGAAAGTTCATTATTTGAGCCAATATTATATGTTTCACCATTAACTCCTTGGTGAAACACAATATCTAAAGCACTAATATGATCTTGTACATACAGCCAATCTCTTACATTTTTTCCATTACCATATATAGGAATATTTCGATGATGTAAAATACAATCAATAACTGTAGGAATCAATTTTTCTCTATGCTGATGAGGGCCATAATTATTCGAACAATTAGTAATTACTACATCAATACCATATGTTCTATGGTAAGCCCTAACAAGATGATCAGAACTTGCTTTAGAGGCTGAATATGGAGAGCTAGGTTTGTATGGTGACTGTTCGGTAAATAATTCATCATTCATATTTAAATCACCATAAACCTCATCTGTAGATATATGATGGAATCTTCCTGATGAATATGCTTTAAAAGCATCAAGTAGATTTAAAGTCCCTACAATATTTGTTTGCACAAATATGCCTGGATTATGTATCGAATTATCTACATGTGACTCAGCCGCAAAATGGACAACATCAGTAAATTGATATTTTTTAAATAATGTATTAATCTCACGTCGATTANAAATATCTATTTTGTGAAATTGATAATTATCATATAATTCTAATTGTTTTGTATACATTCTGTTGCTTGCATAAGTTAAATTATCTAACCCATGCAATTCATATTCTGGATATTTTTTAGTAAATGAAATAATAAAATGTGAACCAATAAATCCAGATTCACCTGTAATTAATATTTTTCTTCTATCGCTCATTATTTTTAGCACATAGCATTTAATTATTTAAATATAATTTAAAATATTCTGATATCAACTTTTTAGTTAATTTTGAATTATGAATAAGTTGATTATTATTATTATTATACTATTGTCATCGGAGGCAATGTCCCAGGAATTACAAAAGGATATACAAAAACAAAGTGACATCCTATTATCAATTAATCATACGTTTCAAATACCTGGTGGAAATTTGTCAGATAGATTTGGTAATAATTCTAATATAAGCATGTCCATAATCTATAAAAACAAGCATGATTTTACAATAACTTTAGAGGGTGGAGTTATTTTTGGATCTGAAGTAAAAGAAAATAATTTATTTGAAGCTATTAATGGTGATGATGGTGTATTAGTCAGTCAAAATGGAGAAATACCAATTATAAGATTATTTGAAAGAGGAGGAATTCTAGATATCAATTTTGGGAAGTATTTTAAATTTAAAAGCACTGGAAATGAATCCGGTATTCTCGTNTCAATAGGTTTAGGATATATTTATCATAAAATTTTCATTGAAACAATTGTCACTGAATTACCACAGCTTAACAATGAGTTATTAAAAGGTTATGACCGTTTATCTGGAGGANTTTCAATAAAACAATTTATTGGCTACNTATACTTTAGTAAAAATAATAATATCCGTTTTTTGATAGGGCTAGAAACTGTGCAAGGATTTACAAAAGATTTACGTGAATACAACTATACCTCACAAACATATGTTCATGAAAAAAGACTTGACCATTTAATCGGAATAAAAACTGGATTTATCATTCCAATTAAAAAACGAAATACAGGAAAATACTATTACTATTAATAAAATTCACAAATGTTCGAAAAGTGTTTTTCTATAAAGTATAATATAATTTTAAAATTGATTTCCTTGTTATCAGTTTTTAAATTCATATATCCAAAAAAATACCGAAACTGGTTTCTAGGACAAGAAAAGATATTTGTCAACTTTAAAAAAAATGATCAAAAATCCATATGGATCCATTGTGCTTCGTTAGGTGAATATGAACAAATCAAACCCTTAATACCTGCTTTAAAAATAATAAATAAAAATATAAATATTACGTTTTTCTCATCTTCAGGCTATCTGAATTTTACAGACTTTAAATTAATTAATCAAATTTCATATTTACCATTAGACACCAAGTTCAATATGGATAAATTTATTCATGTAATGAATCCAATAATAGTTCTAGTCTCTAAACAAGATATTTGGCCAAATATGATTACATATTTATCTAATCATAAAATACCATTATATTTAGTAGGATGTAAACTCCAGAAAACTAAAATAAGCAATTGGTTATTTAGCAGATACTACGAACAATACCTATCTCAATTTAACTTTATCTTTTGTGAGGATTACGCTACATCACAATTTATTGATTCAAAAAAAATCCCTAACAAAATCATTGGTAATCTCCGTATTCAACAAGTATTAATTGATTCAAAATTAAATTTTAATGATATTAACATAAAATCTTTCACTCAAAATAAGAAAGTGATAATTTATGGTAGTATTGAAAATAGTGATTATAAAATCATTGATCACACTATCCATTCTAGAAAAGATGTTATGCATATAATTGTACCACATGAAATAGATAAAACAAATACTCAAAAATTAAAAAATGCAATATCATCAGAATCGTTGATGTATTCAGAAATANAACATGCAAATCAATTACATCATAATGTTTTAATTGTCGACGTATTTGGCATACTAAAACAATTATATAGATATTCTAATATAGCATATATAGGTGGGGGTTTTAACAAAGGTGTACATAATACATTAGAACCTGCAATACATGGTAATTTAATTTTATTTGGTCCAAAGCATATAAAATTTCCAGAAACATCAGCGTTTATAAAAAAAGGAATCGCCTCTGTTGTGAAAGATAAATTTGATTGTGAACAAAAAATACATCAATTTTTGAAAGAATATAAGTCAAGAAAATCAGTAAAGAATAAAGTATCTGATTTTTTTGAAAGTAATACTAATAATATTACAATGATTACAGACCNCATACAAACAGACCTCAAAACAAAATAACTATTTTTTTGATTTTAGAATGAGTGTTCTTTTTTGTAACTTAGTAAGTTCTTATTATTTAAATTAAATAACTATGAAAAAAATAATACTAAATATATACATTATTATAATTGCATTATTATTACCACAACTACTACTTTCTCAAGCAGATATTGTAGGAGGAGATGATGCAGATATTCAAGATTATCCATATCAAGCAGCTTTATTAAATACTGGTGGCTGGGGAGGAGGCTATGCTTATTGTGGTGCATCTATAATTAATGAATACTGGATTCTAACAGCAGCTCACTGTGTGTCAGGAGAATCTGCGAGTAATACTGCGGTAAGAGTTGGAAGCGACAATAGTTATGCTCAAGGAGGAGACTCATATGATGCTGCCGAAATAATTGTGCATGAAAATTATAGCTGGAATGGAAATAATTGGGACATTGCTCTTATTAGACTAGAGGATCCTATTAGCTTCAATAATTCCACTCAACCCGTTGTTCTTATTTGTGACCAACAAGTAGAATTAGGTGTACAAGATCCAGGAGAAATGTCATGGATTACTGGATGGGGTGAGACAGAAGGCACAACGAATTCAACACAACTGCAAGTTGTGGGAGTGCCTATTACTACAGAATCAAACTACTGGGGTGGTGTAGAGGATGATGAAATTATGGCTGGATACCCAGAAGGTGGATATGATTCTTGTCAAGGTGATAGTGGTGGACCAATGGTTGTTCTAGCAGCTGATGGTGAAACATTTCTTCAAGTAGGAATTGTTAGTTGGGGAAGTGGATGTGCAGAGCCTGGATATCCAGGTGTATATAGTCGAGTTTCTTATTTTATCGATTGGATTTGTGAAAACACTAATGGCGCTGTATGTCCTAATCAAAGTATATTTTGTGNTGGAAATGCAGTATATGGCTGTACAGATAATTCAGCAGAAAACTATAACCCTGATGCAACTATTAATGATGGCTCATGTGAATACACATGTGACAATAATGTAGAGTTAATGCTACATCTAGATTGCTATGGAGAAGAAATTAGCTGGGAAATTGTAAATGAAAATGGAGTAGTAGTAGCACAAGTAAACGGGGGAACATATCCTGGTGGAAGCACCTCTGATACGATGGAAGAAGGTGGAAGTATACAACAAGAAGAAATTTGCTTAAGTGCAGGATGTTATACATTTATAATAACAGATAGTTATGGAGATGGACTTAGTGGATCCGAATTCACTTGTGAAGTGAATGGTGCTCCTTTTTCAATCACAGATGAGGATGGGAATCTTTTATTTGAAGAAACTAACCCTGCATTTGGTGATTGTGAAACTGGCGGAGAAGATGGGCCGTGCTCAGGCTCATATGATTTCTGTGTCAGTTTAGGAGATCCTGTATATGGATGTACGGATTCTAATGCTGACAACTATAATCCGGATGCTAATACCAATGATGGGAGTTGTGAATATATGGGATGTACAGATAATAATTATTTAGAATATGACCCTAATGCTAATATGGATGATGGGAGTTGTGCAACTTTAATTGTTGAAGGATGCATGGATGAAAGTGCTGAAAACTATAATCCAGATGCAAATGTAGATAATGAAAGTTGTGAATATACTGAAGGTTGTACAGATCCTAATGCAGAAAATTATAATCCCGATGCAGTAATTAATGATGGGAGTTGTGAATATTCATACTCATGGGAACCATGTAATAATCAAACCTGGTTTGAAGATTTTGAAAGTTATGATGACACTAATATAGATACTGAATCTAATGAATGGATTGGATGGGACAATACAAATTCAGGCGTAGATGTTACTGATGATTTTGCATTTATGAGTAATCAATCCATTTTAGTAGAACAAAATGATGATTTAATCCATATGTTTGATCCAGCAATCAATTCAGGTTCAGGTGAAGTNATATTCTATATGTATATCGCTGGAGGAGATGCAGGTGGATATTACAATATGTTACATGATTATGATGCNGCNAANTCAAATTGGGCNTTTNAAGTNTTNTTTGCNTCTGCAAAATTCAGGGGAACAATCTTATATTAATGTAGAAAATCCAATATATTTTGATGCAATATATGATACGTGGATAGAAGTTCGTCATGAAATTAATATGGATAATGATATTATCAATCTCTACTATAATGATGTTTTTCTTGGAAGTTGGACTTGGAGTGATGGTTCTGCTGGGTCATCTAACATATTAGATGCACTAAATTTATTTGGATATTGTACAGGTGCAGGATGTGTTGGTGAAACATGGTATGATAATATTGAAGTATGTGGATTTGAAAACAACAACACTATAATAGATGAAAATTTAACAATTAATTTTGNACTCTATCCTAATCCAAACANTGGNACTTTTGAATTACTGATGAATCAAAATNNAGATAATATNAATNTTGAAATTTATGATTTATTAGGNAAAATNATTTATTCTGAANTNATTNANAACTATAATATAAANACAAAACATACAATTGATTTAAATCAATCAAGCGGAACTTATATTATCAGTGTTAAATCCAATGANTATANAAATGAACAATTAATTATTATTGAATAGTTTATTTANAAAGNATTATAAAAAAGGGGCTTGCGCCCCTTTTTTATTTTAATGCATTCTATCACCCCTTAATGCAAGGTTTTTTAAAATTTTTTTTTCATATTCTAAATACTCATTCCACCTATTATTAACATAAGATTTATCTTTATAAATTTTTGCTAAATCCATAAACAACNTATAATGACCAGCCTCAGAAACCATAAAGCTGTGGTAAAATTGTCGAAGATAATCATCTTCTAACTCTAACGAAAGCAACCTAAATCTCTCACAACTTCTAGCTTCTATTAAAGCATTAGTTAATAATTTCTCAACTAACACTTCTTCNCGATTATTACTTTTGTTTTGAAATTTTAACAATTCATTTACATATTGATCTTTTCTAGGATAACCCAAAACAAAATTTCGTTTAAAAATCTCCTTTAATACCATTGAAAAATGACTCCACTCTTCTGCTACAATTGGTGTTAAATTTTCTACAATAGGTTTTAAATCTGGATATACAACAATTAAAGAAATACATGAAGTTGCTGCTTTTTGCTCACAATAAGCGTGATCGGTAAGGATATCATTTAAATTTTTTGCTGCAAGATTAACCCATCTTGGATCAGTAGGTAATTTTAAATTTAACATAATTAAAATACTATAATTAGTAATCCAAAGTAAGTATATTTGTTCTTAATATCATAATTATAAAAAAATCATATTAATACAAAGATGATATAAATGAATATAAATTATACAAATTTCTATACATTATTATTTATAGCAATTACAATACTTATTAGCTCTTGTGAAACAGATGATGAAGCTGAAACAATTATTGGGTGTACTGATTCCGTTGCATATAATTATAATCCGGATGCTACAGAGGATGATGGGAACTGTTGTCTTATAGAGGGTTGCACAGATTCTTCAGCTTTCAATTATAATGCAGATGCATGTTATGATGATGGGAGCTGTCTAGATGATTATAGAGATCAATATATTGGAGAGTGGGAATTTAATTCATATACGAGTGTATCTCATCCATATGATCCGAGTTCCAGCGAGCTAAACTGGATTAGAGAAATTACCTATGGAAATAATGATAATACTCTTCTAATACCACATGGCCCTATTTTAGAAGGATATGAAGAAAACTGTTTTTGTTATGAATTTGAAATAAATTCATCTGGAGAAATTAATGATGACACTTATGATGCTAATGATTTTAATTATTACTTTAATGGCTATATTACTGGAGACTCTCTATACTATACAGCAGTAGGAGGATCACCATTTAGCAGTACAAGTCGGACTGTATACGGAAAGAAATTAAATTAATTACAATGAAGACAGTATTAAAAATTATAATTGCTATTTTATTATTTATCCCTCTATTCTGTACATCGATCTTAGTGTTTGATGATGGTAATTTAAAATACTCTGAAAAAATTGAGATTAACAAACCTGTTGATTTAGTTAATTTATTATTTGAGGACATTTACAATATGAAAAAATATATGCCAGGGACACAAGAAGTTTTACTCGTAAGTGGCAAGAACAAAGAACCTGGAGCTAAATATAAAATAATTGTTACAGCCGGCACTGAATCCATGGAAATGATTGGAACATTAAAAAAAAATAACTTGCCTGATAGTTTAACAATGACTTATGAGATGCCTGGAGTTGTAAATATTATGACGCAAAAGCATCAAAAAATATCAGATACAAAAACACTTATTGTTAATCAACAAGAATTTCAATTTTCAGGGCTCATGAAAATTGTAGCCTTCTTTCAACCATCCGGATTTAATCTAGATGCATTTAAAAAACAAAGTAATATATATCTTAATTCTTTTAAGAATTTTGTAGAAAATACTGATAAAGACTCAGTCAATTGACCAATTAAATGATTGTGCACAATGATACATAAAGTATCTTAGCAACATTAGATTGATTCATTTTTTTAATTTTATAAAAATCTATTCACGTACAATGTTATTTAGTGACACATATAAAGAGATCGAAAAAAATTCAAAAGCTATATATAAAGAAAGGGGTAGCAAATTTATTAGTTATTCATTTCTCGTATATAATGAATCTGAAATCAAAAAGAAATTAGAAGAAATCAAAAAGAAAGAAAATGGTGCTAACCATTATTGCTATGCATATAGACTGCATCCTGATAAATCTATGTCTAGATTTAATGATGATGGAGAGCCGAACTCAACGGCTGGAAGACCTATTATGAAACAAATAGAAAAACATGATTTAACAAATTTATTAATTGTAGTAGTTCGTTATTTTGGAGGTATCAAATTAGGAATACCTGGATTAATTCGGTCTTATAAAACATCCACAATGAGTGTTCTCAAGGAATCCAAAATAATTACCAAAATTATTAAAGAAAAATATATAGTATTATTTAATCATGCATACATGAATGATGTGATGCGGATAATAAAAGATCATGAGTTAGAAATTATACACAATATTTTTGACTCAAATTGCAAAATAACATTTTTAGTGCCTAAAAAAAAATCTGATTTAGTCTTACGTCATTTTAAAAAAAATCATAACTTAAAAATTACTTATAACTAATAAAATCATTATGAAAATATTATGTTTACAATTATTAATTATACCTGTTATTATTTTTAGTCAAAATTATAACAGTCCAGAAAGCATAGAATACAATTCAATAACTGGTAATTATTTTATTTCTAATTCAGGGAATGGGCAAATTTTAAAATTAGATAATAATAACCTGTCTATATTCGTAACAGGATTAAACTCAGGTCCATACGGACTGGAATTAGTAGAGTCTTATATTGGATCGAAATTAACAGAACAAACTCTATATGCCTGTAGTGGTGGAAGACTATATGGATATGATCAAAATGGTAATCAAGTATTAAATTATAATCTTAATGGAGCTTTCTTAAATGGAATTACAAAAAGAAACACATCAGCAGGTGGAACAGATTTATTTATTACAGATTTTTCTGCAAAAAAATTATATCGCTATAATATTGAAGAAAACACACATTATGAAATATGTTCATTTCCTAAAAGTCCAAATGGGGTCTATTATGACCATATGAATGACCGACTCATAGTTGTTTGTTGGGGATCCAATGCGCCTATTTATGAAGTCAATCTAGCAAATAATACATATAGCACCATTATTAATACTGGCCTTTGGAATTTAGATGGAATCACTATGGATCAATGTGGGAATTTTTATATATCTGCTTGGAGCTCTGATGCTGTTCATAAATATAATTCTGATTTTACTAATAGTGAAATAGTGATTGACGGCTTAAGTGAACCTGCTGATATTGACTATAATGAAATAGATAATATAATAGCAATTCCAAATTCTGGAAATAATACTATCGACCTTATATTTTCTCCTTGTAATAATAATTTTATTAATGAATTTGAACGCGGGAAACATTTAATAAATACATTTGATTTATTTGGCAGAATCACTAACAAATGTGGCTTTAATTTAGAGCTCTATGATGATGGCTCTATAAAGAAAAAATATAAACTAAAACAATAAATTGATAAAATATATTATTGTTGGTATTGACACTGCTCCACATAGATAAGAAAACCATATTGGTTCGGTAATCCTACTGTGCCAATATGCAATTAACACTAATGGAAGCTGAAAGAACATTCTGACTAATGCTTGTTCTTGAGATATGACTCCATATGCTTCTCGAACTTCTTGATTAATATATAAAAATATGTTTGCTGGAAATACTGCTATCAATAATAATATCAGACCTACACCGGCATAAAATCGGAATTTTTTAATTAATAATAATACACCAAATAAAATTTCAAAAAAACCGCTCACATATACCAAAATAATAGGTGACGGAAACGAGGGTGGAATAAGAATTATAAAATTATCAGGAATTATAAAATGTGCTAAACCTATACCAATATAGAAAATTGACATTATAATAATTGTTATAATTTTTATTGTTTCCATATGAATAAATGAACTATATGTTTTTGTTGAAAATCTGATTCATTAATTTAAATCGATAATCAAAAATATTATTTAATTGACGTTTAATAAACAATGCATGCATAAGGTCTCCAATAAAACCGAAAGGAAGTTGATAAGTTATAATGTCTTTCATTAACACTCCATTTTCTTGAATTTCAAAAAAATGTTCATGGTGCCACATTTTATATGGACCAATTCTTTGCTCATCTACAAAAAACTTTTTTTCTACAATATGAGTAATCTCTGCAACCCAAGTTATATTGATTTTTAAAATTGTAGAAACAATATAATTAATTATCATACCCGGATATATTTTTTTAGGCAAATCTGGAGAAATGATATTAAAATTCATATAATCAGGAGTTATTTTTTTAAGATTGGATGGTGATGATGCAAACTCCCAAACTTCATCAATATTTGCATGTAACAACTGCGTTCTTGTAATTCTATAAATCATAATTAAAAATAAACAACTGTACATTAAAAACATAGAGATATAGAGAGAATAATCTAAATTAAAATCCAAAGTGTTATATTTACTAATAAAATTTATTTCATATGAAAAACTTTCTGTTTATTATTTTATTAATTGGTTCTATGTTTCAAACAAAATCACAATGCGCAGAAGACTTTACACCTAGCTTTGTGGATTTTTTAGATACAAATGGCTATTCTCATACATTATGGGAATATCTACTATCCGGAAAAATAGTAGTTCTTGACTTTTATTTACTAACCTGTGGAAGTTGTATGGCTTCTGCACCATGCATAGAAGAATTATATCAAAACTATGGACAAAACACAGGCAATGTTATAGTCTTAGCATTCGATGTGGGAGAAGGAGACTCCACAGATGAAGTTGCTATTGAATGGGCAGAAGAATATGGTATGCCCAATGTTCCAAATTTTAGTCAAATGGGTGGAGAACAAAACACAGAAGGTTTTTGGGGAGACTTCTATTTTGAATGTGGTGAGAATGGTGGATTCGCTCAAACATATGTTGTGACTGGTAATCTTTGTTGTGGAGATCCAACTGCTCTAAATTATGAAAGTGGATGTTATGGATATTGTGGTAACAACACATGCTGTATTTATGATATTACTGATGCCCCACCTACACAAGGGATTAGTTATGTTCATCAAGGTGGATCAATTAATTGTAATGAAATATCAAACCATATTGACAACCTGTTAATAGAAATGGTAGCAATCGATGAAAATAATCAACATGAATCGAAAACCATAATTAAAACTATTAACATATTTGGACAAGAGATAAATCACAATTCAGGCATGATGCTACTAAATATTTATGATGATGGTTCTGTAGATAAAAAATATCTACTTAAATAAGTGTCAAAATAGTATTATAAAGATAATTGACCGCATTATCTATTACTTGTCAAAATCAAAATTTTCTAATTCAAAGAAATCTATAATATTAGCTTTTATAATTGCTGGTCTATAAATAGCAAAAGTTTTTAATTGATCTATTTCTGCATACCATAAATCTATAGAGCTAGGGTGTCGCCACCTATTAATGTGTCTTTGCATTTCAGGCTCAAATAGTGCTTTATATTTTTCAATTTTATTTAATACCACATCTACAGCAAATGTGTGATCTAAATGATACTTGAATTTGATTAAGAAATCTTGTTTAAAAACATCATTTTCTAACATCGATCTAAATAATAAATTAGAGCAAGGACAATAAGGCCATTCCTTTAATAATGATGTAGCATGTTGCATAGACAAAGTGTTATAATGTGATTTTAAAGAATCATGACCAAATGAGGAATCTAAATCATAAATTAAAAATCGCCATTTTGAATCTGGATGATCTGTCTTCCACATTTTATAATTATTACATGGCCAATCATAATGCGCATAATAAATTTGTGCTATATAAAAATCAATAAAATTATCAATATCAATTTTTGTTCTTAATAAATCATAGTTTTCTGATATAGCAAGACTATTATTTTTAATGAAATTTTCTATTTCAAAATAATCATTTTGCGAACCTTCTTCAATTTCAACACCACATACCCCCAATATATTAACACTATCTTCTGAGACACCATAATTATATTTGAAATAATACTTGTCATATTTTTCTCTGACATTATATATACCCCAATACTCGCCATTTATAAACAAAATAGATGGTGAAAATTTTTGAATTTCTAAATTCATCGAAACTAATAAATCTTGTAACATAGCATCTCGGAAATGAGTTTTGAAAAAATCTTCACCCGAATTTCTCAAAATTAGTCTCTTATATATTTGATTATTTGATGTGTCAAATAAAGGATATTCTATAGCATTCAACCCATATTGACTCTTAAAATATATATTGAAAGATTTTTGAGGAAAACTAGCACTACTGAATCCTCTCATTCTAATTCCAGCATTTGTTTGAAATCCTATTTTTTTATTAGCATTAAAATAAGTGATATGAATATCTCTTTCCCAATCAACACCTCTATTATGATAATTACCAAGAGCCCAATAATTAAAACCATCCTCTTCATGTTTTTTGCCAGGCACATAAATACCCGTATTAAAATCAAATAGATTTAAACTATCTGTAATTAATGAAATAACCGGCAATGAGTAATTATCGATTAAATTATTTTGAACAAAATATGTTTTACTATATACAGGGCTAATACGAAACCCATGTTTAAAAAGAGCAAATCTTATAATACTATTTTTACTTACTTCTTTTGGCGCCAACCAAATAAATTTGTATAAATGATCTGGTCCGTCCAATGGAGTACTAGGAATAAAACTATGATTATTAGCATTACTCCCATCTATAAATATTGGGTTCTTATATAATTGACTTTGATGATTTGGCTCCGAACCATCCATAGTATAATAAATCGAATAACTATTTAAATTAGATTTTAATACAAGATTGAAACTACTTTCATAAAAACCGGATTCATGGGAAAATTCTATGACACTATTCAAATAATACATTCGCCACATCAAAATAATAGAGACAACTACTATGATCGATAGAAATAAAGTTTTATATGAATTAAACAACTTGTTTATCAACATCTACATTGATTTACAATAATAAATAACTAAATTATTGCTTAAATTTTAATTATTACACATAATCATAAGAATAAATTTCTATCAAAATGGCTATTTTAATAAACAAATAATTATATATCATGATGAAGATAATTCTAATATTTTGTATTCCATTTTTAGCTTTTTCTCAACTTACACCATGTGAAGAAGAAGTAGCCAATGCTACTGGATCACTAGGAGAGTTTATTCCTGAATGTGAAGAAGATGGATCCTATTCCCCAATTCAATGTTGGGCAAGTACTGGATATTGTTGGTGCGTAGATTCGAATGGAATTGAAATACCAGGGACTGCTATCGCAGTGTGGGAAGGCTATCCAAATTGTAATCAACAAATAGATTCTCTTAATGTATTGTTTATAGGAAACAGCTATACCTCTGCTAATAATCTACCTAATATTGTTGCTGACATCGCTAATTCTGCTGGTGATTTTTTATATACAGAAAGTAATACAATTGGTGGTGCAACTTTACAAAGCCATTTCAATAATACTAATTCAAATAATTTAATTATGTCAGGTAATTGGGATTATGTTGTATTACAAGAACAAAGCCAATATCCATCATTTCCAATGTGGCAAGTGGAACAAGATGTGTTTCCTTATGCTAGTGGATTAAATGAATTAATTTTAGAATATAATGATTGTGCAAAAACAGTTTTTTTTATGACTTGGGGAAGAGAAAACGGGGATCAAATTAATTGTGAGAACTGGCCTCCTGTTTGCACATATGAGGGTATGGATGATTTATTGCAAGAAAGATACATAATGATGGGGAATGACAATAATGCTGCAATATCTCCTGTTGGTGCTGTATGGAGATACATAAGAGAAACAAACGATGATGGAAAATATAATATTGACTTATATAACTCTGACGGTAGTCATCCATCATCTATAGGATCATACGTTGCAGGGGTATGTTTTTATACAACTTTATTCCAAAAAGATCCTACTGAAATTCCATGGAATGGAAATGAACAATGGAATATTTCTTCAACTGATGCTGAATTTATTAAAGAAGTTGTAAAATTGGTAGTATATGATAATTTAGATAATTGGAATATTAGTTCTAATGATATTGATGATGATGCAATTTGTAACAATGTAGATAATTGTCCTGAAATATATAATCCTAATCAATCAGATTTAGATAATAATGGAATTGGAGATGCTTGTGATAATGAAATAAACCCTTGTGAATTACTCCCTGATGTAGGTGAATGTGATGGAGCATTTCAAATATTTTATTTTAATCAAAATACATCTGAATGCGAAGAAAGTATATGGGGTGGCTGTAATGGAATAGTTCCCTTTTTTACATTAGAAGAATGTCAAAATAGTTGTGAAACAAACACAATCCTTAATGAAGAAAAGTACACTAAAAACCTATTAAAAACAATTGATATTTTAGGAAGAGAAGCAATCGATAATCCTTTCAAAATCCACATCTATGATGATGGTTCTGTTGAAAAAAAATACTATTAGTAATAGACAGTTGGGTTACCGCCTGTTATCAATCCAATTAATATCAGCAGGTGGCTGTTGATTTTCTCCAAAAGCTACACCAATAGCTTTAATAGCNTTGATTCGATTTTTTTCTAANTCTACTAAATCTGAATGCACNCTNAANTTATAAGTCCATGCTCTATCTTCATCAGCTTTTAATTTAGACTTAATTTCATTNCCTAATTTTTGAGCATCACTAGCGCATTTTGAATCGGAAGCAACTTGACCCAACCATTTACCCGCAGACATATAATTACCAGCTGCCCAAGCACCTCTTGCTTCACCTAGTGCTACAGCACATCTGTGATCTTCCACCTCCTTTAAGATTGATTGAGCTTCTTTATAACAACTAACATCAGGTAAAATAGANGATAAATAACTAGCTGCTAAATCATAATTATTTTTTGCTTTTGCTGTCTTAGCCTGTGCTATTAATTCCATNCATTGATTTTCCATCTTATCTTTAAAAACTTTGACTGCAAGATCTTGTCCTTTCATAAAACACTCTTTGCAGATTTCAGGGATAGAAGTGAGATCAAAAATTGCATTATCATACTGTTTTCTAGATGCTTTTGATTGAGCTTCTTTTAAAATAAAATCACATTTTGAATTATANAATTCAATAATTCTATTTTTTGCATCATTTAAAAATTGCTGTCCCTGCTCATTAGTTAAATTAATNTTTTTCAAAGCACGAGCTCTTGCCTTATCTTTTTTTCTATCAACACCTGTCACTGTATATGACGTTGATGCNTACACTGTTTTGGTTATGTTATCAGCTATATAAAATGATACATCTAANTTCATAACATGTCGAACAGAAGTCCCACCTGTCACGTCCTCCGTGGCATCAATTCTTGGCCACATAACATATCTGCTATAGTAGCTAGACAATCCATCTTGACTTAGAAGCTTACCCATTTTAGACAACAGCAGACTACCATCTTTACTATTAATTTTTGATTTAGAGAAATAAGGCATAACTGCTATTCTCTGCGTATCATCCGATTTTCCAAGATCATTTTGACCAGGCGAATTAATAGAAATTAGAAATATAAAAACTAAAAAAATTGACTTTTTCATACAATAAATATCTTTAAATTATTTTGTTCCTAGAATTAATTTTGTTTTACCAGGACCTCCTATTTGTTTAAGTGTTCCTGGGATATTAAACGGTTCTTTTTTTAACATTTTTCTTAATTTATTAGCAAGTGAACGAGCATCCATTGATCTCCCCTTTTCATCCACGGTTGGAATCATCACTTCTCGAAATTTCAACTGCTTATCTGATTGACTTGTTAGTTTACACATACCCTTAACCGTATTTCGTTTAAAAAACTCCTCAATAATAAATGATAATTCATCATCCATATCATAAACATAATACTCATACTCATCATCAAAATATAAATCATCAACATTAATCTGAATATCAATTGCAACTTCTCTACCTATTTCTTGTGTCCTATAAAAATGATCTGTCATTTGTTGACAAAAATCATCCATATTGTCTTTGATAGATTCTTGTAGTAAAGTAGCAATATCGTGCTTTAATCCTGGCTGACCAGTTCCAGAAACAGAAGAAATACCCTTTAAAGAATACGAATCAATTGCTTGTAGTGTGTATAGCATCTTTGCTTGCCCCATACCGCTTGGTATTAATGAAAAATCCATTTCTAATTTCATGTCCGGTTTAGACATATTAAAAATTTCATCTAAAATATTTAATTGTATCTCATCTCCATCTCTTCCACTATAATAATCATTAAACATTTGATCTTCTTCAATTTCTTTCAACTTCTCTTCTAGTAATACTGGAAGAAATCCTCGCTTACCCATAAATTCACTCATTTGAATAACAGCTAATCTTAGATTATTATCATTTTTAAATGCTTTGATATAATCATTATTACCATCTGCATCCACCCAACCCTTTTGATTCATGTAAATGTCTGCTGGCACTACCATCATAGATGGTTTCATATTTTGACATAGAGCAAAAAACGGAATACAAAAAAATACTATTCCAAAAATTATTTTTTTCATCGTGTAATTATTTTTTAATTATCAAATATATCATGCATTCCTTTTGCATAACCTTCCTTTTCCATTCGTTTTCTTAGTAAATCTGATTTGATTGCAACCGTAAACCCAACCTTATATTTACCATTTGGCATTTTAATTCTATCACTTGCTGAAACATTTCCATCATTACTCAAAGTAACATACTGAAGATAGTCCTCGCTCTTAAAAAAGTTATCAAACCATTTTTTTTCTTCCTCATAACTTACATGACAGACAGGTGGCTTCTCAGAACAAAGGTTGCTTTTAGCTGAAACTCCCTTAAATAAATAACCATGAACAGCATCACGTTTTACTTGTTTTCTAGCATGATTAAAAGTCTTACCATAAGAATAGCATTTTACCAGTTCTGTTCCAGAACCACCAACACCTTGACAAATTAATTCATAATCCCAACTAATCTTCTTTACTGAACAAGCATCAATCAGAAGAAATGAAAAAGCAAGTAAACTTATTTTGAAAAATTTATTTATCATTTTATTTATTATTTAAAATTCGTATCTCAACATTACNGTAAATTCTAAGCCATCAGGCATAGCAGGCATCTCTTTTATAACATTATTATAATAAGACTCTAAATAATCTTGGTCTGTTTCCGCTGCAGAATAACCTAAATTATATAACACGTCATCAGGGCTACCAGTATAAACTAATGCCGCATCTGTCCATCCTCCTATAACAGGAACAACATAAGCAGCTGTGAAATTAACAGATAAATCTGCTGACAATTGCAACCCTACTCTACCTCCAGCAGTTCCTGANACTTGTCCAAATACCTGACCTCCCATAAGACCAGTATCTCCAGCATCCCAATTCAGAGATTCTCCATTGCCNAATGTTAACGCGCTTCCTGTTAATTCTACAACTGAATATCCAGCACCAACAAATGGAGAGAGATATAAACCTGGTGTTAATCGCATTTGTTTTTCTAAACCAGCATATACATTAGCTGCTAATGCAGTGAAAGTGCCTTCTAATCCTCCGTATAAACTAGAGTAAGTCGGAGCAAGCCCTGGTCCTGATAAGTAAGCATCCATATCCAATTCAACTTTTCCAGGATATGGGTGAATATCAACAAATGCCATTAATCCTGGCATAATACCTTTTAATCTCATATCAAATCTCATCCAAGAGAATGTTCCATAACCAACAGAAATACCCACTCCAGAATCTTCATTTTGCTCAACTAACATTCCTTCTTTAGCTTTACCTGGACCAATTTTATAAAGTACACTTCTTGCTGAATTTCCAGTAGAGACGCCATCATTATTACCAACTTTTCGGACCCTCATTGTTGATCTTTTCTTTTTAACTACTTCTCCTAATTCATTTTGAACATTTTCATATACAAAAAATCTATTGTCGATTTTAAGATTCTCTTTAGTTCCTAATGCTATTCTTTTTTTACGTTCTAAAGTTGTCTTTGGTTTCCAACCATCAACATTTTGCATCGAACCTGCCCAAGCAGCATCTANTAAAGACTTTTTTAATTCATTTTTAAGTTCAGTATTACTTTTTTTCTTTGTTGAAGCATCTAAATTAACAGCAGTCAAACTAGCAGTTGCTGATGTAATAACACTAACATCGATGTTTGCCGAAGATAAAGTACTTGGAGTTAACTCTGGATTTGNTNNAAATGGATCTGAAATTTTTAAAACATAATATGTAAGGTCTTGCTTAAACCCTCTTCCCACTGTTCTACCATTTATGTTTTTCTGCGTATAGCTTTTAGCTTGGCCCATATTGAATGCTAATACATAATTTTTAGCTAACATTTTATTCACTATATCTAAATATCGACTACCTGAACCCTCAGTTCCTCTAATTGTTTGAGAAGTTAAATTTACATCTTGATCAGTAGCAGAATACTCTGCTCTTGAAAGAATAGCATCCATATCCCAATCACTACCATCTGCATTAGCAGGAGCAATAGCTGATATAGCAGCAATAGCACCGCCAGCATTAATAAAGCTAGCAATAATTTGCTCATTAGTTACAGATGACATTGCGCCATTTATAGAAAATTTGTTTTTAGAAAGAGATGTAGCATCTAAATTAGCAGGAACTTCTACATCACCTAAATTTAAAGATGAATTTGCATCACTAAAATTAAAATTAGCTAAAGAAACTGATGGTCTAACATAAGTATCTTGAGCAAATGATGAAAGCACAGAGCCTATTAAGAGGCAAATAACAAAAAAATGTTTCATAATATATGTTGTTTTTAATTCTTGCATCAACAACCCTACATGCTAACTCAAGAACGATAATAAATTAAATTAATTGTATTATAATTTAAATAGGGGTATAAACAATGGTCCAAATGTCTATGTTTTTTTCATAATAACCAAATATATAAGCATAATAAAATAAGAACGTTCATTCTGAAAAATACTCAAGAAAAAAGGCTAATGTCAACAATATAAATTTAATTATTCCACTGCATATCTAACCATTCTAATCTTTTCAAAATCCATTCCTTTAAATAAAGGACTTCGCCTTCATAAGATGAAAAATGAAATTTATTGGGCCAGATATCTTCATTGATAATTTTCCATCTTTCAAAATTTTCATTTATAGAAGGAGTAATCTGAGAATATATCATATTGATATTTTTTTCTATTTCTTTATTAGATAAAATACTTAATCGTAACTCTATATATCTTTTTTTAATTTTTTCTTGAAACACTGTATTCTTCCATAATTCAATCCAAAAAGGAGGTAAAAATTGGCTCATTTCACCACTAATAACAAAACCTTCGTAGTCAAAACCATTATTATCTTTTGACAAGCCCCAGGCTAAATCAAAATCCCAAATCATATCTACACTAAACCGATTGTCGATATAAGACAAATATGTACTTAACCGATATCCATCAATATTTTTACTGAATTCATTTAATATGATTAAATCAATAAAAGAACCTATATCAATACTATGATCTTCAAACTTCAATATATTCTCTTTAACATTATCTTGATTAATTAACCAATTTGCATCCTCAAGAGCTTGTTCATAAAATGTATTACCTGCATTGATAGCCTTTGCTTTTATAGATTGAATCCAAGTATGATTAGAATGTCCCATGATATAATCAGCTTTTTCAACGACATGTTTTGAATCTTGTGTACTTAAACCAAATCTATTAACAATATAATCTACTCGCATATTGAATGGGTCCGTTGGATGAGTAGCTGAAGGAACAGTATTATGCTCAAACCAATTATATTGAATGTTGATATTATGTTCAAACCAATCCAATATATTGGTAATGTTAGAAGGAAGATTATCAGGATATTCACATTTATATCCTAATTGAGAAGCATTACCATAAAAATCAAAAGGACCACGATCTATCTGTAATAAAAAGCAACTTGTATCGATATGATGGGTTAATTTTTGAAATTGCTGTTCAGGGTGTTCAGCAAGTAAATATAGCCCCTCATAAAAATCATTTATTATAAGGTGTGTATACATAATAGAGGGCTCTCGACCAACAAATTGTGAGAACAAATTATCAGCAAGCTTATTTCTTATAAAACTTCTATCAATATGTGAACTAATTAAAACATTTTTTTTCAATGTAAAACCATCCACATTATTTTCTTCTCTAAATATTATATTAAATTTTTTTTTAGGAGCAACAACAGAAGAATTTCCTCTTATTTTTATCTTAGAAAAAGATGAATAGCTTAACTGATTAAAAATAAAATCTGTCGAAGCAAATTGATAGCGTGATGTATCCAATGAATTAGAATGTGTATTGATTTTAATAATAGGCAGATTAGTTGCAACTAAATTTTGAATATCTTTTTGTATGATTCGTGGAAAAGCAAGCAGTCGCGATATTGTATGATTAGGGTCCCTCTGCATTAGTATATACAATGGGTCATGACTATGAAGAGGTATTCGATGTATTTTTTTCTCTTGCCACAACTTAACATCTATTACATTATAATAATCTGTTTGATTAGAAAAACTTTTATAGTATTGACGCTGATCTTGACTATAAGTTAAATGATGATTTTGAAAAACATAAAAAGTAGACCCCTCTTTTACAGCTAAATCGAGAATAGATGAGTTAGTTTTATCAATTTCAATTTTAACAATTGTATAAAGCATATTACTATTAGAATTATCATTCTTAAGATTTATATGATTTAAATATCTATTATCTATCGCATTTTTTGCATCTTGATAAGATATGTTTTTTACTTCTCGAATACGATGATTTTTTGTAAAATCTAACGCATAGATTACAATAAGGGTGATAATAAACATGACAATATAAATTCTGTATTTCATAAGTTTATTTATGTTTTAATAATACTATATTACCACTCTTATCTTTTATGTAAAATGCTTGTGAATTGAACAGGTTTAATTTTGAATCATAAAAATAATTTTTCTCTTTCCTGTCCTTTATTGAACCTATTTTTAGATTCTTTTTTGGATTAATAATATGATTATGATCAAACTTGAAAATCTCTAAGTTATCCTGATTTAATAACACCAAATCTGCTAATTCAAAATCAATATTTGAATTATTATATAATATCATTACGTCATTAACAATCTCATATGTTAGCAAAGAGGGTATAAAAAAAGAATTATTAGTAGGTAATATATATATCGAGTCTCTCTTATTACTACCTATTATTTTGGAAAAACTGTCTATAAAAAAATTACTTGTATTAGCACTTATAATATTTTGATCAGCTTCTAGAATCCCTCCTAATAAATAATTTTCATATTTTTTATATAGTTGCACACCTATTTTGTTAAATGAAATGATATTATTATTAGCAGTCACAAACGAACTATCTTTAACCGATATCCCTATATTATTTCCCAAGATGTAATTATCACTTATTTCAATCTCTAATGATTTGCGATTAAATCCTGGTTTTGATGAAACAAATTTATTATTCCAATCAGTACCTATTGATATTCCCTTGTCGCTATTATATACTAAAGTATTGTCTGTTATTTGAATATTCATGCAATCATTTAAATCAATAGCATCATCAGGAGAGAACATTACAGTATTATTTACCACTGCACCCTTTTCAACATTAATTAATTCTATAGCATCAGGAGTATAATAAAATTTACTATTTATAATGTTTGAATTAGCATAATTAATATTAACACCCTCTCCTTTACCATTNCCCTTNAAATAAATATTGTCTAAGTCAACATGACCATGCCAANCCCATATTATAGAGGGTCTCTTATCCTTAATTTGCATAGGNCTATTATTAATAATAATATTAGAATTTTTCAATTTTAAATTTGAAAACTTACTATTGACAACACCATCCTTTATTATTACATAATTAAAAGATATGTCTTCACTNTTAAAAAAATATAGTGAATTAAAATAGGAATCTGATGAGAGTGGAACAATACTTATTGGTTGCTCTTCACTACCTAATGCTTGGAAAGACCCATGACAAACAATTTCTGTATTTTCTTCCATTAAAATTGTTACTCCAGGNTCAATAATTAATACAGAAGANGTATCTATAGTAATATCTTGACTAACCCTATATGGTGAATTGGCTTTTATTAATTGCATATCTTGATTAATAATATCTGGCAGGGTCATCCCTTGTTTGAGCATAAACGTGTTTTTTGAATTAAATCCCTCCGTATATGAAAAGTTGTTTTTTGCAATTACCTTCCAATAATANCTNTCAATAGGAATCTGTTCCTTTATCCAGTAAAAATTATCAGCTGTATCAAATTTATATGTACTACTATCGGGAAATAAAAAGTGATTAGAAATCCACAATTCATAATGTTCAGCATTATTTGATTGATCCCAAGATATTTTAAAAGGAATAGATAATTCATCATGTGTTTGGTGNACTTTAAACGATAGAGGTGCAGATTCAATTTGATTAATTAATTTAGCACTTCTATTTTTTAAAAATTTTTTTTCTTGACTAATCATTTTTCTCCATTCCTTGTCCGACGGAATTTGGTTAGTAGAATCACGAATTANATATTGTTGTAAATTTTCAATAGCAGTCTGAAAAAGAGGATTATAAAAATCAGCANTAATAATATCACCGATAAATACAATTCGTTTTTTGAAATCATTAAAAATTGTTTCATTAAGAATGCATTTTTCTATTAATGCATTATCATTTTCCCAATCACTAGAAGTATAATGGTACTTATAGGGCTTCCAATCATAATAAGATATTGTNTTATCTAAATCCCAAGGGAATAGAATCCATTTTCCATCATTTTCTTGATCTCGATATAAGTAATAATTATGATAATAAGTGCTCCCATTAGCAATAAATGCATTTATTGCTAAAAAATCAATAAGCATAGGATAATTAAAATGTTGCTGCACATAATCATAAAAATCTTCTACTGGTGTTTGAGATATATCATNAATTAAACGCTCTAAGCTAATCATACTAGACTTCTTATTAGTTTTCTTCTCCCACTTANAATCCAATTCGTTCAACGCATATAAACANGCTCCATCTTTTGTGGCTTTAAATAAATCNCCATTTGGATTTAATCCATTTATTCTTAAAAAATCACGATCCATATTTTCAATNTCTAAAAATAGTCCATGATAATTATTATTAATATTNAGGTTTNCAAATGATGCGGAAAAACAAGGATAGTTNAGTTTTTTGAATATCATAGTAGATAAAAAAGTTCGCAAGAATGATTTATCAGAATATTCAGCATTAAAATTAAAAACACTTTTTTTGTTAATATATATTGNATCTGGAATTTTAATTTTTAGAGATTTCTTGTCATAGTCTCTAGATGAATCACCCCTAATTCTCATAGATGCAATTTGNTCAATACTATCATGCTCAATTGTAATTGGAATATAGCTATTACTTCTATAATCCGNATATANTNATTGGAAATCTGTAGTATCACAATAAATATTATAATCTTCGACAACTATTTCATATGCCTGAGCGCTGTCTTTNACTGAANTNGAACACGCAGAGATTAAAATAATAATTATTAAAAATACTCTTTTCATAAATTCCAAATATAGCATAAATGGTAAAACAGCATAATATGATGTATGTATGTAGCTTATATTTTTTGATTATATAGATGGAAAATNGGTTTATTATGACTCCNGCTAATAAANCATTTGAAAAAGGATAAATAGAAANNTTTACTCTNAATTAGAAGAAATANATCAGTTAACNTAATTGTNAAAAACAATAAAACATATTAATTCATAATCATAATACGATTCANAGTAATCTTCAACAATCCCCCACTAGAGATTAAACTATTATATTTGCAATTATTTAATAGCTTAGATATGAAAAAATTAATACTAGTATTATTATTTCCGCTAATTTCATTGACACAAGAGAACTTTCCTATCAACGGTGTTCGTGAGACAAATCAAATAACACATGCTTTTATTAATGCAGACATATATATTACATATAACAATAAGATAGATAATAGCACATTATTAATTAAGAATGATAAGATTGTCAAAGTAGGTAAAAATATAAAGATACCTAACGATGCAAAAATTATTGATTTAGATGGCTACTCAATTTGCCCATCCTTTATAGATATATTTACTGATTATGGTCAAATGCCAAAAACAAATGAATCAGAGTTAGGATCTTGGAATCCAGCTTTAAATATTGAAAAAAATGCAATTGATTATTTTAAAATCAATATAAAAAAAGCAGAAAGCTTTATCAATAATGGATTTGGAACACTTAATACATTGAATAAAGATGGTATTATACGAGGTTCATCCAGTTTAATATTCTTGTCTTATGACAAACCGCATGAGGCAATTCTTGCAGACCAGGCAGCATTATGTTTATCATTCAATAAAGGTTCCTCAACAACTGATTACCCAAAATCTCTAATGGGTTCGATAGCACTTTTGAGACAAGCGTATTATGATTTAAGCTGGTACCAAAATCAAAATAAAATTTTCAATAATTCACTTAAGGCTTTTAGTGAGAAGATAAATCTTCCTAAAATTTTTGAAGTGACTGACTATCAATCTATTTTTAGAGCTCATAAAATTGGTGATGAGTTTGATGAAAATTATATAATTAAAACAAATGGTGATGAGTATAAAAGAGTTGAGAAAATTAAACAATTATCATTAGAATTAATTGTACCAATTAATTTTCCAACTCTAAAAGTTAGCAATGACCCTTATGATAATAACAAGATTTCTTTAGCATCCTTGAAACATGCCGATACTGCACCATTCAATGTGTCAATTTTATTAAATAATGATATTAACATTGCTATCACAACAGATGGCACTAAGGATTTTTCTAAGTTTTTTAAAAATATTCAAACAATCATCTCTACAGGGGTTACAAAACACCAAATACTAAAAACATTGACTTATAACCCAGCCAATTTTTTAAATATATATAATCAAGTAGGATCTATTGAAAAAAATAAAAAAGCCAATTTTTTAATTTTTAGCGGAGAACTTTTTGAAAACAACTTCTGTATTCATCAAAACTGGATTAACGGCAAAAAGTTTGATGTAAGGAATATGAATGCTAATAAATTAATTGGTGAATATGGATTTTATGTGAATAATCAAGAGGAAAATAAGGTGGAGTTCTATCTCGAGGATGGGGAAATTAAAATTAAAAATGACTCTCTAATTAAAGACCAGATCAAAAAAATAGAAGTAACAGATCATAAAATAAATTTTAATAAAAAGGGTCATTTTTTTAGTGGTGTTTTTTCTGATTCTTTACTAAAAGGAGAATTTTATGATTCATTAGGAAATTGGGGAACATGGAAAATGATCAAGTTAAATTCAGATAATTCAGGATTCTCAAAATCTAAAAAACAATTACATAATAATAAAAATCATAGTAGAATAACATATCCAAATATGGCATATGGTTTATCCAACACACCGCCTCAAAAATCAATATTATTTCAAAACGCTACCGTTTGGACTAACGAATCTGAGGGAATAATAGATAGCTGTGATGTAGCAATTGAAAAAGGAAAGATTATAGCTGTAGGTGAAAATTTAAGCACACGCATTTTTCAATCTCCAAAAAATGTGGAAATTATTGACGCATCAAATAAGCATATCACTTCCGGTATTATTGATGAACATTCACACATTGCAATAAGTAGAGGTGTGAATGAAGGGACACAAGCCGTAACTTCTGAAGTTAGAATTGGAGATGCTATTAATGCTGATGATATAAATATTTATAGACAATTAGCGGGCGGGGTTACTATAGCACAACTACTACATGGTTCTGCAAATCCTATTGGAGGTCAATCAGCAATCATCAAGCTCCGATGGGGTAAAATAGCAGAAGATTTAAAATATAAAAACGCTCAACCATTTATCAAATTTGCATTAGGTGAAAATGTCAAACAATCTAATTGGGGTAGTAGATATAGAACTCGTTTCCCCCAAACTAGAATGGGCGTTGAGCAGATTATAGACGATGCTTTTATTCGTGCAACAGAATATAACAACAAGCAAATAGAATATACAAAAAACAAAAGAATCGCAAAGCCTAGAAAAGACTTAGAACTAGATGCTTTAGTAGAAGTGTTAAATAACAAAAGATTTATTACATGTCATTCATATATACAATCTGAAATTTTGATGCTAATGGAATTAGCTAACAAATTTGATTTTAAAATTAACACATTTACACATATTCTAGAAGGTTATAAAATAGCAGATGAATTAAAATTTCATGGTGCAAGTGCATCTACTTTTTCAGATTGGTGGGCATATAAATATGAAGTGAATGATGCTATCCCATATAATGCTACTTTACTTGATAATTCAGGTGTAAATACTGCTATTAATTCGGATGATGCAGAAATGGGAAGACGTTTAAATCAAGAAGCAGCGAAAATGATTAAATATGGAGGTGCTTCACAAGAAGCGGCGTGGAAATCTATTACACTAAATCCTGCGAAAATGCTAAAAATTGACAATCATGTAGGAAGTTTAAAAAAAAATAAAGACGCTGATATTGTCATATGGTCATCCAATCCATTATCTATGTATGCTATAGTAGAAAAGACTTATATTGATGGTAGATGTTATTTTTCTTTAGAACAAGATGCAACACATAGAGCAAGTATAAAAAAAGAAAAAGCAAACCTTTTGAATAAATTATTAAAGACAGAAAAGTGATAAAAAAGATAATTACATTATTATTATTTATACAATTTGTCTATGCACAAAATAATACTCCAATTGTATTAATTGGTGGGATAGCTCATGTTGGAAACTGAGAAGTAATTGAAAATGCTACCATTATTATTTCAAATGGAAAAATAGAAAAAATTGGACCTAAAAAGAATATTCAATTTGATGAAAAAAATATGGAAATCATCAATGTTCAAAACAAACATATTTACCCATCATTTATATTACCAAACACTACTTTAGGTTTAGCAGAAATTGATGCAGTAAGAGCAAGTCGTGATGAAAGAGAAGTAGGTGATTTTAACTCAAATGTGAGGTCACAAATTGCATATAACACTGAGTCAATTGTCCTAAGTACTGTTCGAACCAATGGCATTCTACTTGCACAAGTAACACCAAGAGGAGGACTAATTGCAGGCACATCATCGATTATGAAACTGAAAGGTGATAATTGGCAAGAAGCAACCTACTTAAAAGATGATGGATTACATATAAATTGGCCTGAAATATATCACCATGATCACTGGACGCATAGTCATGATTTCACCGCTAAAGATAAGGACTTAGATGAGGGAGATAATAGACAGAAAAAAAAGAAAAAATCTATTGATCAACTATATGATATTTTTGAAAATGCTAAACAATATAATCTACTGAATAAAAAGGATTTGGACTTAAGGCTTGAAGCATTACAAAATATATTTTCCTCAAATACTACATTATATATTCACGCCAACACCGTTAATGGTATTAAAGAAGCTATTATGTTTTCAAAGCATTATAATATTAAAAAAATGGTCATTGTAGGTGGCTCCGAATCTTGGAGAA
>PAVX01000001.1 GCA_002713285.1 Flavobacteriales bacterium | reverse complement strand
GTGACTTTAGCAACAGGGATCACCTCTTNCCATATCGAACAGAGAAGTTAAGCCTGTTAGCGCAGATGGTACTAGGTAAAACTGGGAGAGTATGTCGTCGCCAACCTTCAGCCCTAACTTATTTAAGTTGGGGCTTTTTTTTTATATTTAATTACATGTTATATAGGTTTTTATTTTATTNTATTATTTTTTTNAATATTTNTTTAACATNTTCTCAAGAANTAATAGNAATAGATAGTTTAAATTTAGATNTTCATAGACCTTATTCTATTACTTTAAATAACATAGGAGATCCTGTTNTATNATTAAATNTATTNTCTAATGAAACTGACTTGTNATTAACCCACTATAGTAAAATATCTAGAGAAGCATCTTATGNTGANANTTATGCTCAATTTCAAACAGANTCTATATATAGTCATGTTTTATATCAAANTGCATATAATTCAGGAGGTTTATTAAAAACATTTTTAACGCGACCNATAGGTAAGTTTTTAAAATTAAANTTTNCATANAACCATTTAACTTCTCAAGGTTTTTATGCAAATCANGATAATAAATACAGTTCTTTATATTTTTCATTTNACCATTTGAGTNTAGAAAAACCATATTCTTATAAATTCTCNTTTTTTTCAAATAATGGTAATTATTATAATCATGGTGGTGTTATTTATGACTCATTATTATCATTAGATTTAATGAACACATATTTAAATTCATCTCAGACTAATNTTAAAAATAGATTATTNGATTTTCAACACAATTACNANATAAGGTCAGACNTAAAGTTAAAACATANAATTTTGTTTGAATTNTTTAATAGAGATTATACTGATGAAGACCCATCATCATTTCATTATTCTTTAACACCNTTATATNATAGTATTGATNAAGANTCTGATTATNCTATTAGTAGTTTTTANTCAAGAGTACACAATTCANTNTCTTTGTCTACTAAGNATTTAAANTTNCAATTAAATCATAATTATTACAATACAGATAATCTTATTTTAAACAAAANAGGTGATTTAGATATAGTGTTATCTAGTACGGATNCNTTCAGANNAGANAACAATATTAATTTTANAATTAATNTTTGCCCTTTGGGCTATAATCAAAATAATTATATTGCTGATNTGGNTTATTATAAAAAAAANAAAAATGTTATTTATGATTTTAATTTTCTTTTAAAATCAAAAAANCCACACTTTNTCACTCNNCATTATAATACTTCCTTCTCTTTTGATTGGGATAGTTTTTNACCAATTAGGCATNTNTCANTTATGTTGAAATCATNTTTTNTNNATTCAAAAATATCAATTTCCTCCTCTTTGAATCATTANACTAATTATCTATATTTTAATGAGTTTGNTTCTCCTGTTCAGTTACAAGATNANATGCTTTATTTTAATGTTATATTGAATAAAANTTGGNTGTTAAATAATNTTTATTTTCGAAGTAATTTNTTGATTCAAAAAANCAATAATGACTTAGTGTCTATACCTGATATAATTTTAGAACAGNAAATTCAATATCAANATATTATCCGTAATAATATTAAAATCTTAAGTTCTATTGATTTTAATATATTTTCTAAGTATTATGTTNGTTCATATTTNCCNTTAACTGATNTATTTTNTCTTCAATTAGAAGAAAAAAGAGGTATGNTNCCATTAGTTTCAGCAAATTTAGAAATATGTAAAGACAATTTCTCCATTGGTTGTGTGTTTAATAATATAANTATGTCCTTATTTGAAGGGGAATATTTAATTAAAGATTACNCTTTATTACCTCCCACTTTACAATTATTNATCAAATGGCAGTTTTTAAATTAGGTTTTTCTTTTCTTTTTTTTAGCTGCTGGAAAAAGAATATTATTTAAAATCAATCTGTATCCAGGNGAATTTGGATATAGTGCTAATTCTGTTTTAGGATCACCTATTCGATGTTTNTAATCTTCCGGATCATGACCACCATAAAAACTCCATGTTCCCTTACCATATTCTCCGTGAATATATCGTGCTTCATTGAGTGATTTATTTTCTCCCATTATTAANACATTAGCTTTAATTAAATCTTTGTTGAATGCTGTTGTTTGTCCTATAAAACCTTTTATAATATTTGTNTGATTTTGACATAGCATTGTCGGTACAGGATCCCATTTTGCTGAGAATTCAAATAATGTAAAAAAATCATTTTCTTCATNNATTTTNCNTGTTTTAGTTACATCAATATCCGAGTATTCATATATGTTAGGGTCTTTTATAATGTGAAAATTTTCAAATGCAAAAGTTTCAGAAAAATTTAATTTTTGTTCTGCATTCTTATCAATAGGATCTCCATCAAACATATATTCACATATATCTGTATCTGCTGCAGATAGCGCAATATCATATGTGTCTGTTGCAGAACACATTGCAAACAGAAANCCACCTCCTGCNGTATATTCTTTAATNTTTTGTACTACACTTAATTTTTGTTTTGAAACTTTATTAAATCCTTGTNCTTTAGCTTCTTTTTCAAAAAGATTTTTTTGTTCAATATACCATGGAGCATTTTTGAANGATCTATAAAATTTACCATATTGTCCAGTAAAATCTTCATGATGTAAATGAAGCCAATCATATAGTGGTAATAAATTATTAAGTATTTCTTGATCATAAATAATATCATACTTGATTTCCGCATAATTTAAAACTAATGTTACAGCATCATCCCAAGGTTGTTTGTTTTTTGGAGAGTATACGGCTATTTTAGGTGCTTTTTCTAATTTGATTACATCATAGTTGTTTTGAGGCGATGCTATTTGGGTTAGGATGCTATTTACTTCTTCGGATGCTATTNTCTCATATGATATGCCACGATAAATACATTCTTTTTCAATTTCATCTAAAAAAGGGAACATAAAACTACCTCCTCTATAGTTTAATAGCCAATCAACATCTAATTTATTTTCTAATATAAAATATGCTAAACCATATGCTTTTAAATGATTTTGCTGATTTTCATCCATCGGAATCAGTATATTTTGACTCCAAGCTAAATTCATTATAGCAATAAAAAATAGAACAAGTAATTTCCTCATATTACACATTTCCACCCTCATCAGAGATGTCTTCATTAGATCCAAATGGGTTTTCATTATTGATTTTTGAGTCATATTGTGTTGAGTATAATTGGTCATCAAGATTACTAAATTTAATTAATTTAGATTCAAATCTTAATCTTGCTCTATGGGTAGGGCCGTTTCGNTGTTTTGCTATTAAAAACTCTGCTTCACCTTCAGTTGGTCCGGTAGGTGTAAGATCCCATTCTGTAATACCATAGTACTCAGGTCTATATATAAATGACACGATATCTGCATCTTGTTCAATTGCACCAGATTCCCTTAAATCTGATAGTACAGGTCTTTTATCATTACCACCCCTTGTCTCTACAGCACGACTTAATTGTGATAATGCAATTACAGGGACATTTAACTCTTTAGCAATCCCTTTTAAAGATCTTGAAATATGTGATATTTCTTGTTCTCTATTCCCCTTCCGATCTCGGGTTGTCATTAACTGTAGATAATCAACAATGATGATTTTTATACCATGCTCGCTTTGTAGTCGTCGACATTTCGCTCTTAAGTCAAATACAGATAATGCTGGTGTATCATCAATATAAATATCAGCTTTTTCAATATTTTTTATTTTGTTATGTAAAATTTCCCATTCCCACTTATCTAAATCCCCAGTTCTCAACTTTTGTTGATTTAAACCTGTTTCTGCTGTAATTAGTCTTGTAATTAGTTGCAATGATGACATTTCAAGTGAAAAAACTGCGACAGGAATTTTNTTNTCTACAGCAATATTTCGAGCCATTGATAAAACAAAAGCGGTTTTTCCCATTCCTGGTCTAGCTGCAATGATAATTAATTCTGAATTTTGCCAGCCACTTGTAACATTATCAATTTCATCAAATCCAGAAGCAATTCCACTTAATCCTTCTTTCAGATTTCCAATTCTTTCAATTTCTTTAATTGCACTTTGAATTAATTTACTTGCAGTTAAATACTTTTTTTTGATNTTACCTTCACTAATTGCAAATATTTGACTTTCAACTTGGTCTAATAATTCTATTGCATCTGTCGATTCATCAAAGGCATCATTAATGATACCACTACATGTTGTGATTAATTCTCTTTGTATGTGTTTCTGNACAATAATTCTTGAATGGTATTCAATATTTGCTGATGATATAACTTTTTGTGTTAATTCTGCTAAATAATGATCTCCTCCACAAAATTTTAATTTTTTATTTTTTTGTAATTTTTCTGAAACCATTAATGTGTCAATAGGTTGACCATCTTGAAATAGTTGTTCAATTACTTTATAAATCTCTTTATGAGCATCTTTATAGAAAACATCCGAAGATAATATGTCTCCAACTTCTGCAATAGCATTTTTGTCAATCATAATAGCACCTAAAACAGCTTCTTCAAAATCTATGGCTTGAGGAGGCATTTTGCTATTTTTTTTAATTATTGACATTAAGTAAAATTTTAAATATAAAGAAATCGTTTCTTCTTGACTTTCTAGAAAATAGAATCGAAAAACAAATATAATTTATAATATCCTATTAATCACTATATATGCCCATTTTCGAGAATTTATTTATTCTATTTTTAATTCTCTTTTCAGGATTGATATTTAATAATTTATCAATAGCAATATCTAGTTCAGAGGCTAAATTTGAATATACTTTTTCAGGATTATGATGTGCCCCACCCATAGGCTCTTTAATGATACTATCGATTAATTGATTTTTCAGCATATCTTTTGGTGTTAATTTTAATGCTTCTGCTGCCCGTTCTTTATTATCCCAATTTCGCCANAGTATTGACGAGCAACTTTCAGGTGAAATAACAGAATACCAGGTGTTTTCTAACATNAAAATCATATCTCCAACACCAATTCCTAATGCACCTCCGGACGCTCCCTCTCCAATAATACAACATATAATAGGTACTTTTAACTGTATCATTTCATAAATATTTCTTGCAATTGCTTCTCCTTGTCCTCTTGCTTCTGCTTCTATTCCTGGATATGCTCCAGGGGTATCAATAAATGTAATAATTGGTTTGTTAAACTTTTCAGCCATCTTCATTAATCTTAGAGCTTTTCTATAACCCTCGGGATTCGCCATNCCAAAATTTCTATATTGTCTTGTTTTCGTGTTTTTNCCTTTTTGCTGACCAATAAGCATAAATGTTTTATTNTTAATCATACCCCATCCTCCAATCATGGCTTTGTCATCTTTAAAATTTCTATCACCATGTAATTCTATAAAATTACCTTTTGTAAGATTTTCTATATATTCTAAGGTGTATGGTCTATTTGGATGTCGTGATAACTGAACAATCTGCCATGGTGTTAAGTTATTATATATTTCTTTTTTCTTTAATTTAATTTTTAATTCGATTTCCTTCTTAACATCATTTACATTAGTTTTAGTCTCTTTCCCAATTTGTGTTGTTTTTTCTAATTGATCAATTAGCTCTTTTATTGGTAATTCAAAATCTAAGTATTCCATAATAAATTATATATAATATCTTACAAANATATATTTTACTTAAAAATATTAATAACTTAATTTAGTTATTTAATTTTCATCATATGATTTGTTACCCAAATGCAAAAATTAATTTAGGTTTAAAGGTTCTCTCTAAACGTGCTGATGGTTTTCATAATATTGATTCTTGTTTTCTTCCAATACCNCTATTTGATGTTCTCGAAGTTAAGAAGCAATTAAATTCTATAAAATCAACAGAAATTTCATATTCAGGTTTCAATTGTACTTATATAGAGAATGATTTAGTGATGAGAGCGTATGACATATTAAAAAATGATTTTGCATTGGGCCCTATTAGAGTCCATCTTCATAAAAACATTCCTTTTGGTAGTGGTTTAGGAGGAGGGTCGTCAGATGGGGCTTTTATGTTAACTATGTTAAATAAATTATTTCATTTAAATCTGAGCGAAAGACAATTGTTGCATTATGCGAAAAATTTAGGAAGTGATTGCCCGTTTTTTATTATGAATCGTGTCAGTCATGTATCTTCTGTTGGAGATGTTATTAATCCAATTGATTTTTCCTTGAAAGGATATTATATTGTTATATTAAAACCAAATATTCATTGTTCNACTGAGTACATTTTTTCACAATATAAACTTAAAAAACACAGTGATAAATTAGTTAATTTTAACAAAGACATTCGTTATTGGAAAAANGAATTTATTAATGAATTAGAATCAGTTGTATTTTTACTACATCCTGAATTAAACGCAATAAAAAAATATTTATATTCTCAAGGTGCTGTATATGCTAGTATGAGTGGTTCAGGATCTGCAATCTATGGTGTATTTGAAAAAAAACCAGCAATGAACAAAGAATGTGATTATTGGATGTGGGAAGGTATTATTTAGGTTAATTTTTTAAATAAAAATACACATGATATTAGATAAAATATATTTGTAGACCATACTGTAATCAAAGCAGGGATATTACTGTTAATAGTAAATGTAACTGCAAATTTCATAAGAAAAATATATAGGAAGCAGATTGCGATACCCGCTGTTAATTTATATCCTAATCCTCCTCGATTTTTTTTGTTAGCAATTAAAAATCCAAGTAGTGTAAATATAAAAATAGAAAATGAATATGATAATCGTTCATTTTGTTCAATTTGATAAATGGGTAAAAATTCATTTCCTCTTTCTTTTTCATTTGAAATNAATTGTTTCAGTTCTGTAAAATTCATAGATTTTATAGATCTAGTTTGTTNAAAAATTTGCTCAGGAGTACTATTCAAATCAATCAATTTCTCTGTGCCGCTTTCCATGGCTATTTTTTGATTTGATTTGAATTCTTTTTCAGTGTAATTTTTGATTCTCCATTTNTNCTCTTTTTCTTTCCACATTATACTACTACCTGANATTTTTTTTGATATTTTATTCTCATCAAATTTTTGAATATCAAAATTATATCCTTTTTGATTCTTCACATCATAGTTGTCTATAAAGATAAATGTGTCTTCATCAATCTGTTTATGTAATTTTTTTTCTCTAAATACATCTTTATTTCTAATGTATTTATTTTCAAATTTTAGTCGAGATTCATTTTGTTTGGGTAAAAATGAATTTTGAAAATATATATTTGGTAAAAAAATAAAGAATGCACTAATTATATAAGGTACAAGTATTCGGGNTGGACTAATTTTATTATTATAGAGTGCAATAATTTCATTTTTATCACTCATGCTTGATGTAAAAAATATAACAGATACAAATGTTATTAGTCCACTAAAAACCACTCCATAATGAATAATAAAATTGAGATAATAATCTTTGATAATTAGATTTGTCGGAGCTTGATTATCTATAAAGTTGTCTATTTTTTCAGAAAAATCAAATATAACTGCGATGGCTAGTATTAATGATATAGATAGGCCAAATGTATATAAGAATTTTCGGATTATATAGTAGTCAAATTTTTTCATCTATATTCTTGTATCTAGCTTTTTTACCATTTTTTCTTTCCATCTATAAAATGTTCCCTCATTTATTTTTTCTCTTGCTATTCTCATTAGATTAAGATAAAAGCCAAGATTGTGAATACTCGCAATTTGTTTGCCCAATATTTCTTTTGACATCATTAAATGTCTTAGGTAAGCCTTACTATAATGATTATCTACATGTGTGGTTCCATTTTGATCTATCGGTGAGAAATCTTTTTCCCATTTTTTATTTTTTATATTAATTGTTCCTTCTAAAGTGTATAATAATCCATTTCGCGCATTTCTTGTTGGCATCACACAGTCAAACATATCAATCCCTAATGATATATTTTCTAATAAATTACTAGGAGTTCCTACACCCATTAAATAACGTGGTTTTTCTTCAGGTAGTACATCTGTTACAATATCTGTCATTTCATACATTTCGTCATGTGGTTCGCCAACAGATAGACCTCCGATTGCATTTGCAGGAAAATCATGGGAGGCAATTGTTTCAGCTGAAATTTTCCTTAAGTCCTTATAAGTTCCTCCTTGTACTATTGGTAAAAGGGTTTGTTTGTAACCATATTTTTCTTTTGTAGACATGAATCTATCCTTACATCTTTGAAGCCACCTGTGTGTTAATTGCATAGATTTTTTCACATAGTTATAGTCGCAAGGGTAAGGCGTGCATTCATCAAATGCCATAATAATATCAGCACCTATATCTCTTTGAATATCTATGATGTTTTCTGGTGTAAAAAAATGAATAGACCCATCTATATGAGATTGAAAACGCACTCCCTCCTCATTAATCTTTCTATTCTCAGATAAAGAATACACTTGATAGCCGCCACTATCAGTTAAAATAGGTTTTTGGTAATTTATAAAATTATGTAAACCTTTTGCTTTTTTTATGACTTCTAATTTTGGTCGTAAATATAGGTGATATGTATTTGCTAGAATAATTTCAGATTTTATATCATTTATCAATTCAGATTGATGCACACCCCTAACAGTCCCAAGTGTTCCAACAGGCATAAATATGGGTGTATTTATGATCCCTCTTGGCAGCTTGATTGTTCCTGTTCTTGCTTTTGAATTAGAGTCTTTAGATATAATCTTAAATTTCATGCTCATCATTTTTATAAATATAATAGAATTTGATTATTATTGGGAATAATAATAATTCAATGAGTAAAGCAATACTTCATAAGTATTTTAATTTATCACCATATGAATCTGAAAAAATGATTCAATTGATCGATATTTACTCTTTTTGGAATCAGAAAGTCAATCTTATTTCAAGAAAAGATTTCCAGTATTTCTATGAAAGACATGTTTTACACTCTTTAGCAATATGTAAAGTTTTTTCTTTTAAACCTAAAACGCAAATAATGGATCTTGGTACTGGTGGGGGATTTCCTGGGATACCATTAGCTATTATGTTTCCGAATGTCAATTTTTATCTTGTTGATTCTATTAGTAAAAAAATAGAAGTTGTAAAAAAAATTGTTAATGATTTAGAGTTAAAAAACGTTGTTGTTATAAATGATAGAGCTGAAAATATAAATATGAAATTTGATTTTGTGATTTGTAGAGCTGTAGCTACATTAGATAAGTTGTCTCGTTGGAGTATCACAAAANTATCTAATAAACATAATCATGATTTTNAAAATGGTTTAATTTGTTTAAAAGGAGGGGATTTAAATCAGGAAAAAAATCATATTAAATCTACTGTCATTGAATATCTTATCAGTGAATTTTTTGAAGAAGACTTTTTCTTGGAAAAGAAAATTGTGTATTTAGCAAAGTANAAGAGAAGGAGTATTGCCTCCTTCTCTTATTGTTTACTGAACAATTAAAGTTTCTCNGACTATAGCATTATCAGATTCTAATTGAATAATATAGTATCCACTAGAGAAATTGTTGATAATTTGATGTTCAGAATCCCATGTTTGTGCAGTATAAATACTTTGNCCTGANAAACTCATAATCTCTATTGTAATCTTTGTGTTTCTTGNATTTGTAAATTTGATATTGGTGTAATTCTTAAATGGATTTGGATATATAGTCCATTCAAAACTATCATTTTCATTTAAACTAATTCCATCACACTCATCACCAGTACCATCATTATCAAAATCNTCTTGTNCCGGATTGTATGTTGAAGGACAGTTGTCAAACTCATTACACACACCATCANTATCTGTATCAATCAAGCAATTACCATTACAATCATAGTATTCTTCAGGATAGATACAGTCACCTTGAACATGTTCTGTAGCACTTGGATTATAATTACAAGCCAAAGTATCCGTACATCCTTCAATTTCAAATTCATCACAAACNCCATCACCATCGGAATCCCCACTTAAACAGTTCCCGTCACAGTCGTATCCATCAGGAGCATTAAAACAGTTCCCATCACAGTCATAAGAGTCTGATGGNTATGTGTCNCAATCATCCATATAGCANTAATAACAACTNCCATCAAATGCTGTTGCTTCAGGGTCATAATTACACGCTGATGTAATTGTGCAACCAAAGACNACACATGAACCATCATCTANAATTGCATCTGGGTTATAGTTAGATGCTTCAGGATCAGTACATCCAATNTCACAGTTCATATCAGTATTGTATGCAAATGCTTCAATACCATCATAGCCATTTACTAGTGTAAATGANTCATCTCCAATATCTAATGTNGTTTGATACCATCCACCACCCCAAAGCGAGGTCATATTGATTATATAGCATCCTTCTTCAAAACAATAGTTTCCACAATAACTACCTATTTCTTGTCCACTANTATTGTATTCTATGATGATNTCTCCATCCATATTGCTTATTGACCAGCCTAAACTTGAATCAGTGGTGTTAAATGAAATTGATGGGCAATTGTTCTCATAAACACATGAGCAGTCATCGATAAATGCTTCTTCATCATAGTTAGTTGCTTCTTCATCTGTACAACCTACAATCACACAATCACAATTATAACCCATATNGATCATTTCTTCTATTGTATAGTACCCTAACTCTAGATAATATGCACAATAGTAATTTGANACAGAATTATCAAATCCTAAATCCTGATAAGATTCGTAGGTTAATAAGTATTCACAACTATATTCACANGAACCATCATCGTAATTAGCCTCCTCATTATAATTATCTGCTAAAGCATTAGTGCAGCCTTCAACTATACAATCATCATTATTGTATCCAAAAGGAGCTATAGCATATGATCCAGTAGTAAATGTATAATTATATTCACCTATGGTAAGNACCGCATTATTCCATCCATCACCATAAGAGTCATTCATATTAATNGTATAACAACCATCTTCAAAACAAAAGTTTTCACAATATGGTGCNCCACCACTTAATACNANATCTCCATTGTCATTTTCTATATCCCATGAAACTTCTGTTGGGAANGATCCTCCTGTGACGCTTACAATAGTACACACTTCTTCATATTCACAAATACAATTTGTTTCTATTGTTGCATTTTCATCATAATTTGTTGCATTTTCATCCATACATCCAATGATTACGCAATCACAATTATAACCAAAACTTAATGCTTGNTCGATTGTATATGTNCCTTGACTAACATATAGTCCACAATAATAACTGGACGTATTAAAATCATTTAGATATGAGTCATATGAAAGGAAGTATTCACAGTCTAATATACATGAACCATCATCTGTATTAGCATCAGGATTATAGTTGTCAGCATATGGTTGTGTGCATCCTTCAATTGGTTCTTCACAGATTAATTCTGCAGACCAACCATATCCGCTGTTTGAGTCAACGCTACCGTCTGACGACCACTCTAATTCTAAGACATCACCACCCACAATAACACCATCCAAACTCCCTTGAAACAACTCACCATTGATTATAATTTGGTCATAATTTGTTTCAGTGGTTCCACTAAAATTAATTGTAATTATTAACCCAGGAGGTGCATAGTATGTTTCTTGAAAATACTCGTTATTTCCATAGTTAGTAAAATCTAATATTGTACCACAATCTTCACATTCTGGGTCACCATCATAAACACAAGAATTATCATCTATAGTAGCCGAAGCCATATAATTACACGCTGTTTCATCAGTACATCCTTCAGTTTGATTACAATCTGTTGTGATTGAATCTGACCAGTTTTGGTTCCCTTCACATTCGATATATTCACAGTCACTGATAAATAATTCACAACCTATACAGTAGAATTCATCTCCCATAATACATCCGTCACATTCTTCTATTGTAACAGTCTCTGACCAAGCACCAATATCTTCACAATAAATATATTGACATTCATTTAAATATATTTCAGAACCTATATCATAAAATTGTCCATTTTCTGTACATCCATCACATTGTGATCCAAACATAAGACTTTCATTACTTCCAGATAGTATTGGTGTTTCTGTTGATAGCGGACTATATAAATCCCACTCTAATCCATCAGGACCATTTATATCAATTAAAAAACAGTCGGCCTGTAAGCTTGTGTCCCAACATTGTTGTAATGATCCTGAACTTACACCCAATGTTGCTGAGTACAAAAATCCATTTGTTTCACCCGTTACTGTAAATGAGCTTTGTCCACCAACTGCTCCTGCCCAATTTAAAGTTAATAATGCTTCACCTGCTTCACATTCTATAGGTTCTCCACAACCTTCAATTACTTGAACAGCTGACCAATTGTTTATCCCTTCACACCATATATATTCGCATTCAGTTAAAAAGTACTCGGATCCTATTGCATAGAATTCTCCCTCTTCCCAACAGCCTTCTTCTACTGATTCACATGGTCCTGGAGTATATTCAAATATGTTGTTACAGGCAGCTTCACCAGAATTGCTATATGTTACACCATCACAACCACATACAGGATCTACAACAGTCATATACATACATTCAGGATCTAACTCTGCTACACATTCAACTATGTCACAGTCCCATTCTAACACTGTTTCTTCACCACTAAATTCATCTATCCAGCTAGTTACTCCTGCAGCTTGTGCTATGCAAGAATTCGCATATTCTATACCATCACATCCTATGACAGGGTCATATATCATTGGGCATATCGCAAACGGATCAATCCAATCAGGGTTAATGCAAGGACAGTCATTTTCAACACAACCATCTATAGTCATTAATTCAGACCAGAAAAAACCAGAAGACACGACACATTCATAGTAATTGCATTCATCTACAAATAATTGAGTATATACATCATAAAATTCTCCATCTTCCCAACATCCTTCTTCTTCTTCATCACATATAAAATTTTGATTTATATCATTAATACACTCACAGTAGCAGGTTTCAATTAAGGTGCAAGATGCTTCATCAACTGTAGTATAAAAGACAGTATAAGTATTTGGATTAAAAAATTCACATTCACAATCTTCAATTATAGTAACTATCTCTTCACAATTATCTTCACATATGCCATCTTCATCTATATCCGACACACATCCGCCTGTAAGTTGATCACAATAACTATTATCTTCAACTACATATGTGCTATTTCCTTGATATCCACATACATCTTCCCATAACCATACACCAGTATATTCATTTGTCCAGCTACAACCTGCTGCAACACAACTAGATTCGTTATTTAAATCTAGACAGGATCCTGTGATGATATCTTCTATCCATGTTCCTACACATTCGTCAATATCGTCGCAAACTCCGTCATTATCAAGGTCTATTTCACATTCACACCACATCTCCGTGCAAGACAACATACCATTTTCACAAAAACATGAATTACACCAATTATTCCCAACACCGTTACCAGACCATCCATTAGGGACTATGCTTCCATCTGATAAGATACAATCACCACCAGAAGGGTTTGCTCCCTGCGATATCCATTGACTGATTAACTCTATTTCCTCGTCAGAAAGAGGGTCTGCTCCCCAAGCTGGCATATATCCAGTAATTACATATTCTTCAAGTACAGATAAGACATTTGTGTTGTCAGTGGTATACCCGCCAGCCATTAAATCATCATAACTTGTGAGCTCAATTCCCCCTGTATATGCAGCGCCATTTGAATGACAACTAACACAGTTAGTGTCAAAAATAGGTTGGATTTGAGTGTCATAATCAATTTGACTAAATGAAATTGAAAATAAAAGAACTGAGAATAAGGTAATAAATCGTTTCATATTTATGGTTTATATTATTATAATCAAAAATTATACCATACACTTTATATGTATATGTATTATTCAAATTACAAGATACAATTTATTCTTCTAATTGTAAAGAGGCCAATTTTTTATAAGCACCATCTTGGACCATTAATTCAGTATGATTTCCTGATTCGGCAATTTTTCCATTTTCTAAAACGAATATTTTGTCAGCTTTTTTTATGGTAGATAGTCTATGTGCAATAATAATAGATGTTCTATTTTTTAATAACAATGTCATTGATTCTTGAATTAACTCTTCTGATTTTGAGTCAAGGGATGATGTTGCTTCGTCAAAAATTAAAATTTTTGGATTTTTTAGTATCGCTCTTGCAATTGCTATTCTTTGTCTTTGGCCCCCTGAAATTTCAACTCCTCTTTCACCTACAATTGTGTCATAGCCATCTTCAAAATCCATAATAAAATTATGTGCATTGGCTTTTTTAGCCGCGTCAACTATTTCTTCTTCGGATGCATTTTGATTAGCATATAGTAAGTTATCTTTAATTGTAGCAGCAAATAATACAATATCTTGAGGAACTATTCCAATTTGACCTCTCAATGCATGTAGGTCAATATCGTTGATGTTTTTTTGATCTAAAAGTATTGATCCAGAGTTAATAGAATAAAACTTCATTAATAATTTTGTAATTGTAGTTTTTCCGGACCCACTAATTCCGACAATAGCAACTTGTTGCCCTTCTTTAATATCAAAGGACAGATTATCGATTACTTTTGTGTTTTTTCTAGATGGATAAGAAAAGCTTACTTTATTAAATTGGATATTTCCTTGTATTGTAGAATTATGTGTTTTTTGATAACTTAATTCTGGTTTAATTGTTTGCAGACTTAATAATTCTTCTGTTGATCCAATAGCTTTTTGAATAGCAGCATATAACTCTGCAATACCACCAATACTAGCTGCTATAAATACAGAGTATAATACAAAAGAGAATAATTCACCGATACTCATACTATTATTTTGTATAAGTATTGTTCCATACCATATTACTGCGACAATAGACCCAAAAATTCCTATAATAATGAATGATGCAAAAATGGCTCTTAATCTACCTAATTTCATAGATATGTTAGCGATTTCATCTGCTTTTTTATTATATCGTTGTATTTCAAAGAATTCACTAGTAAAAGATTTAATTGTCAGAATAGCTTGTAGACTTTCTTCTACAATAGTATTTGAATCTGCTACTATGTTTTGAACATGTTTAGAGTAACTGCGTAGTTTTCTGCCAAATATAACAGCCATAATCATAATAATTGGTAATGTGCATAACATAAAAAGAGTAAGTTTAATAGATGTAATGGATAATAATGCTAGACCACCTATTATAATTATAATTTGACGTATAAATTCTGCTAAATCAGTAGTGAAAGTGTTTTTAAGTATTTCAATATCTGAAGCCATTCTGCTACACAATTCTCCAACTCTTCTTTCTGAGAAAAACCCCACAGGTAATTTTATTAAATTACTAAATGAGTCAGACCTTAATTGAGCCATCGCTTTTGATGTGACATTAACAAATAAAACAATTCTGAAATATGAAAAGACAGCTTGCGCACTAAATAAACAAAAGAGAAAGATTGCAATTCTATTCACATTAGCAGTATCTTGATTAGACTGATCAACTAATTCTCCTACTAGCCATGGGAATAACAAAGAAGCTATACTAGATAGAAACAAAAAAAATAATCCTAGCGAAAATGTTCCTTTATAAGGTTTAATGTACTCTAGAATTTGATATATTGTTTGTGATTTTTTCAAAATGGATTTAATTATTTATATATCGTCTTTATTTTAAATGTTAAATTAAAAAATAATATTATATTTGCTTCCCAGAAACATTGATTTATCAAGATGAAAAGAACTTATCAACCATCAAACACAAAAAGAAAAAATAAACATGGCTTTAGAGAGCGTATGTCCACTGCTGATGGTAGAAAGGTTATTTCTCGAAGAAGAGCTAAAGGTAGAAAATCTTTATCTGTTTCAGATCAAATGTTTAAAAAATAGAAATTTATATGATTTTATAATTTCAACTAAGTAAAAAAGAGGGTGTTTATAACACCTTTTTTTGTAAATTGAATTTGATAAATATATTTTTTAATGCCTAAAGATAATTCACTAAAATCTGTTTTAATTATTGGTAGTGGCCCTATTGTTATTGGTCAAGCTTGTGAATTTGATTATTCAGGTTCTCAAGCATCTAGATCATTAAGAGAAGAAGGAATAGAAGTTTCTTTAATAAATTCTAATCCAGCAACTATTATGACAGATCCAGTTGTTGCTGATCATATTTATTTACTTCCATTAGAATGTGATTCTATAGAGAAAGTTTTAAAAGAAAGACATATTGACGCTGTACTTCCAACTATGGGAGGGCAAACAGCACTCAATCTATGTATAGAGGCGGATGAAAAAGGATTGTGGGAGAAATATGGTGTTCGTATTATTGGTGTTGATATTGATGCAATTAATATCACTGAAAATAGGGAAGAGTTTAGGAAATTAATGAATCAAATAGAGATTCCTGTTGCACCAGCCAAGATAGCCACTTCATTTTTAGAAGGTAAATCAATAGCTCAAGAATTCGGGTTTCCTTTAGTAATTAGACCTTCTTTTACTTTGGGAGGTACAGGAGCAGCATTTGTTTTTCATAAAAATGATTTCGAACCGGCGTTAAATAAGGGCCTACATGCATCTCCTATTCATGAAGTACTCATTGATAAAGCATTATTGGGATGGAAAGAGTATGAGTTAGAATTATTAAGAGATGATAATGATAATGTGATTATTATATGCTCTATAGAAAACATGGACCCTATGGGAATACATACAGGTGATTCTATTACAGTAGCTCCTGCAATGACTCTTTCTGACACATGTTATCAGAATATGCGTAACATGGCAATTAAAATGATGCGATCTATAGGTGATTTTGCTGGAGGTTGTAATGTTCAGTTTGCTGTTAGCCCTGATGAAAAAGAAGAAATTGTCGCTATTGAGATTAATCCAAGAGTATCTCGTTCATCTGCACTGGCATCTAAGGCTACAGGTTATCCAATCGCTAAAGTAGCAGCTAAATTAGCTATAGGTTATACATTAGATGAATTAAAAAATCAAATTACAAAAACAACTTCTGCGTTTTTTGAACCCACTTTAGATTATGTTATTGTTAAAATTCCAAGATGGAATTTTGATAAATTTCCAGGTTGTGATAGTTTATTAGGACTTCAAATGAAATCTGTTGGTGAAGTAATGGCAATTGGTAGATCATTTCAAGAAGCTTTACAAAAAGCTTGTCAATCATTAGAAATTAAACGAAATGGACTTGGTGCTGATGGAAAGACATGGACAAATCAAGATCTAATATTAAAATCTCTTGAACAGCCATCATGGGACAGAGTTTTTAGAATTTATGATGCGTTAAAGATTGGTATTCCAATTACTCGAATTAAGAAAATCACCGGAATAGATGATTGGTTCTTGAGACAGATACATGAACTGATACAAATTGAAAATACAATATCAAATTTTACTATTGAATCCTTATCTGAGGAGCTTTTGTTAAAAGCAAAAATGAAAGGTTTTGCAGATAGGCAAATTGCTCATTTATTAGGGGATGTAGAAAGTAAGGTGTTTGAATTGAGAAAAAAATACAATATTGAACGTGTGTATAAATTGGTTGATACATGTGCTGCAGAATTTGAAGCACAGACCCCATATTACTACTCTACTTTCGAAAGAAAAATTACATACCCGAATGGTAAATCTTATGCAGATAATGAAAGCAGTACTAGCACTACCAAGAAAAAAATCATTGTTTTAGGTTCAGGGCCTAACCGAATTGGTCAAGGTATAGAATTTGATTATTGTTGTGTTCATGGAGTGTTAGCAGCTAAAGAGGCTGGTTATGAAACGGTTATGATTAATTGCAACCCAGAAACAGTATCTACAGATTTTGACACTGCTGACAAATTATATTTTGAGCCAGTTTTTTGGGAACATATTTATGATATTATTAATCATGAAAAACCTGAGGGCGTAATTGTGCAACTTGGTGGACAAACAGCGTTAAAGTTGGCAGAAAAATTAGAAAAATATAATGTCAAAATTATGGGTTCTAGTTTCAATTCTTTGGATATAGCAGAGGATCGAGGTCGTTTTTCAGAAACATTGAAAGATATAGGTATTCCGTATCCTGAATTTGGTGTTGCTACCACTGCAGAAGAAGCNTCTTCATTAGCTAAATCATTGTCTTTTCCAATTCTTGTTNGACCATCTTATGTTTTAGGGGGACAAGGNATGAANATTGTTATTAATGAGACAGANTTAGAGCATCANGTGGTCAANTTATTAAAAAGTATTCCAGGGAATCATATNCTNTTGGATCATTATTTAGAAAAAGCNATAGAAGTAGAAGCGGACGCAATTTGTGATGGTGAAGAAGTCCATATTATAGGAATCATGGAACATATTGAGCCTTGTGGTATACATTCTGGTGATTCTAACGCAGTATTACCACCATTTAATTTAACAGATAGTNTTTTANAAAAAATAGCGAGATATACTAAAGATATAGCNTTANCATTAAAAACNGTCGGTTTAATTAATGTTCAATTTGCAATTAAAGATGGGGAGGCATATGTTATTGAAGCTAATCCAAGAGCATCCCGAACTGTACCATTTATTGCAAAAGCTTTTAAGGAGCCATACATTAATTATGCTACTAAAATTATGTTAGGTGACAAGAAATTAAAAGATTTCACTTTTAATCCTATTNAAAATGGTTATGCNATNAAAGTTCCTATTTTTTCATTTGACAAATTTCCGAATGTCAATAAAGAATTAGGACCTGAAATGAAATCTACTGGNGAGATTATATATTTTATTTCTGATTTAGAAGACCCATTTTTTGTTAAAGTATATTCAGAGAGAAACTTATATTTAAGTAAATAGTTTATGGGGTTACTTAAATTTATTTTATATGCTATAATTATCTATTATTGCATTCTATTTTTTTCTAGATTTTTCCTTACTNTTNTATTAAAAAGATGGGCTAATAAATTTCAGAAAAACATGAANAATCAAGCTAATTCAAACAATTATCATGAACGTCAGGAAGGGGAAACAGTGGTTCANTATAAGAAAAAAACTAATTCTACATCNGATCCTGGTGGTGAGTATGTTGATTTTGAAGATGTAAATGAAGNTAAATGAATCAATTGTCAAGCTATATTAAACNGAATACAATTCACATATTTGCACTTGTTTTATTTTTATGTGTTACAGTTTNATACTGTTATCCTATAATTAAAGGAGAAAAGATTAATCAAAGTGATTATAAACAATTTTTAGGCATGTCACAGGAAATTGTAGATNATAGGACTGAAACGGGNNAGGAAGCATTATGGACGAATTCTATGTTTGGTGGTATGCCAGCATATCAAATATCGGTTTATTATCCTAATAACATTTTATTGACTATTGATAAATTCTTNCAACTATACTTACCAAGACCAATAGGTATTATCTTTTTATATTTTTTAGGCTTTTANATCCTATTGTTATCTATAAAAATTAANCCCCATCTTTCTATTTTAGGTGCTTTAGCATTTGGNATGTCTTCATATTTTTTTATTATTCTTGAGGCTGGTCATAACACTAAAGCACATGCAATTGCNTATATCGCTCCTTGTGTTGCGAGTTTAATATATTGTTTTAGNANAAAAGAGAAAAAGATATGGTCTCAGTTATTCTCTTTCTTGTTTGCCTTTCTTTTTTTAGGCNTGCATTTAAGAGCTAATCATCTTCAAATTACGTATTANTTATTGTTNATTCTTTTCTTTTTTTGGATTAATTATTTAATTCAGGCGTATACAAATAAACATTTATTTCAATTCATAAAACAAACACTAATTTTTATGATTGCTGGNATAATGGCTATTTCGATTAATATTGGTAATATTTGGTCGACGTATGATTATAGTCATTATACTATTCGAGGTNATTCAGAGTTAATNACTGAAACAGGNNCTNTNAATTCAGGACTTGANAAAGAATATGCTACAGCTTGGAGTTATGGTAAGATGGAGACTTTTAATATGTTGTTTCCAAATTTTGTTGGGGGGTCTTCACANGCTATGCTTTCAGAGNNTTCAAATTTNCATCAAGCATTAAGAAAGAATGGTGTTTCTAAAAAAGATAGTCGGAATTTTATTAAAGCAGTACCACTTTATTTTGGACCTCAAAGTTTTACCTCAGGACCNGTATATGTNGGTGCTATTATTTGGTTATTATTTNTTATTAGTTTATTTACGATTAAAAAACATATCAAATGGGTTTTATTGTCACTTACCTTGTTCNCTTTTATNTTAGCATGGGGTAAATACTTNCCCTTTGTNACAGATCTTTTTTTAGATTATTTNCCATTATATAATAAATTTAGAACTGTATCTATGATTTTAATTATTGCACAGTTTACTATACCTCTATTAGCTTTCATTGGTTTAAATCATTTTATGTATTCGGATATGAAGTATGAGCTCAAGAAAAAAATCCTTATCAAATCTGCAGGCATCTTACTTGTTATATCCTTATTTTTTCTTTTGTTTGGTAATTTATTATTTGATTTCCAAGGTTTAACAGATTCTAGGTTTCCTCAATGGTTTATGGATGCATTGATATTAGATAGAATGCATCTCTTTAAGTTTGATATTTTACGATCATCATTTTTCATTATACTTACAACATTATTAATATATTTTGTTTTGAAAAAGAATCTTAATCAAGACAAATTCTGGATTTATATATTAATAACATTGGTCTTAATGGATATGTGGTTTGTGAATAAACGTTATTTAAATTCAGATGATTTTGTGTTGGCATCAACAGTAGAGGAGCCATTTGATTTGCAAGAATATGATAAAATTATTCAACAAGATACTACGATTTATAGAGTATATAATTTAGGAGAACGATTAGACCAAGGTGCACGAACATCGTATTTCCATCATTCTTTAGGGGGGTACCATGGAGCCAAATTAGGTAAGTATCAAGATGTAATTGATTTTCATATTATTAAGGGAAATGTCAATGTAATTAACATGTTGAATACAAAATATCTTATTGTACCAAATGAAAACAATGCTCTCATTGTACAACAAAATGTTCAAGCACTTGGTAATGCTTGGTTCGTTGATTCAGTTCGCTGGGTTAATAATGCTAATGAATCATTAGATTTGTTAAATAGTTTTGACCCTAAAAGTACAGCTATTATTGATGAGAAATATAAAAAACATATCAATCAATTTAATTTTAATTTTGAAAACAGTATTCAATTAATCTCATATTCTCCAAATAAACTTATTTATGATGTTAGCTCAAATACATCCGGATTAGCTGTTTTTTCCGAGATTTTTTATCCAAAGGGATGGTACGCATATGTAGATGGTCAAAGTGTTGATCATTTTGAAGTTAATTATATATTAAGAGGTATGATGATTCCATATGGTGCTCAAGAAGTTGTATTTGAGTTCAAGCCAAAATCATTTTTTGTTTCCAGTAAAATTTCATTATTTGCATCTTTCTTACTAATTATAGTCGCTGTAGTTACTTGTGTTAGATTATTTTTATTTAAAGAATGAAAAAAGTATTAATCATAACCTATTATTGGCCTCCAAAAGGTGGAGTAGGGGTTCAACGGTGGCTAAAACTTACAAAATATTTATGTAAGCATAATTGCAAACCTGTTATTTACACTCCAGATAATGGTATGACACCTCTATACGACGATAGTTTATTAGAATCTATTCCAGCGGGTTTAAAAGTTTTAAAAAATAAAATTTTTGAACCTCAAAGAATACTTTCTTTTTTCACTAATAAAAAACCTAATTCAGATGTACTAGTTAAAACAAAAAATAGTTTATTGAATCGATTGTTAGTTTGGTTTAGATCGAATTTTTTTATTCCTGATTCTCGAGTTTTTTGGATTAAGCCATCTATAAAATTTTTAACTAATTATTTAGAAAATAATCCTGTTGATGTCATTATTTCAACAGGTCCACCTCACAGCATGCATTTGATTGCATTATCTTTAAAAAAAAGATTTAATATTAAATGGATTGCTGATTTTAGAGATCCATGGACAGGTATAGAGTACTTTGACAAGTTACCATTTTTATCATTTGTAAAAAAAAGACATCAATATTTAGAAAAACAAGTCCTTATTAACACTGATTTAGTTTTATCTGTAAGTCCATCTTGGTCGAATCAAATGACTATACTTGGAGCCAAGAAGACTTTTGTTTTAACTAATGGATATGACCCAGATGATTATAATCCGCAGTTTGAATCTGCGAACACAAAATCTAACCAATTTATAATTGGACATTTTGGTTTATATAATCAATTACGAGACCATTCTTTTTTTTGGAAAACAATTCATAATATAACTCAAGGAGATGCAGATTTTTTGAATAATATTCGGTTTCTGTTTGCTGGAGAGGTTCATGATAATTTCTTTATTAATATACGTAACTATAAATTTGACAAAAAATTAGAGTATTATCCATATTTAAACCATAGTAATTCTATTAAGCATATGATGAGTTGTGATCTTTTACTAGTAACACAAGGTCAAACAAAATCGGTTCATGGTCGTTTGCCAGCTAAGTTATTTGAGTATATTGGATCTCGTCGACCTATATTAGCAATTGGTGAAAAAAATAGTGATTTAGAAAAAATTGTATCTAAAATATCATATGCTTGGTTTGTAGATTTTGATAATTACCACTTGTTAGAAGATACGATTTTTAAAATATATAAGTTATCTAAATTAGAGAATGCCTTTGAGGATGATATTTCTGCTTTTTCAAGAGAAGAACAAGTGAAACAATTGATTGCGTTAATTGACAATCTATGATTAAATTTTTAAATAATTTATATACTGAAGTAGTTAATTCCAAATACATGAGAGATATATTGGTCTTAACAAGTGGTGTTGGGGTGTCACAATTAATTCCATTATTATTATTACCAATACTTACACGCTTCTTTTCTCCCACTGAATTTGGAGTTTTAGCAGTTTATATGGCTATTGTTCAACTATTAGCTATATCGTCCACATTTAGATTAGAAATGGCTGTTATTTTGCCTAAGAACGATACTGATGCTGCTATTTTATGTTTAAGAGCATTTTTGTCTTTGTTTATTATATCAGTCTTACTTTTTTGTCTTTCTTTTTTCTGTCTGAAATATGTAACAGGTAATCCTTCTACTGTAGTCCATGAATTGATTGATCAAGAATATGATGTGACGAGTATAGGTGCAACTCAATTTATATTAAATAATCCAATCATCATATATTTAATTCCAATAGGGTCCTTATGTTTAGGTCTTTATAATATTTTATATAGTTGGAATAATAGAATGGAGTTATATAAAAATATGTCATATTCACATATTACTCACTCTATATTTAGCACTCCATTATCAGTTTTATTTTATTTTTCATCCTTCAAATCGTTTGCCTTGATTTTAGGTCAGATTATTGGTAGATTTTTTGCATGCTTACTGCTATTACAGAATTTACTAAAAACTATTTTTCGAATCCCCTCTAATACCTTGATAACTCAGTCTAGTTCTTTAGTAAAAGAATATAGAAAGTTTATTATTTATGAAACTCCTCATGCAATTTTAAATTTCTTTTCTCAAAAAATTATTATTGCTGTATTTACTGTTTTTTTTGGATTTTTCACAGTTGGTATTTTTGACTTAGCAGATAAAATTATAGGTAAGCCCCTAGGTGTCATTTCTAATTCATTTAAAACGGTGTTTTATAAACGCTTAACGACTGCAAAAGATAAACTTAATATATTTAAAAAATCAATTTTATTAATGACTTTAATTAGTTGTATTTTGATTATCCCATTTTATATTATTCCAGATGGTTTTTTCATTTTTTTGTTAGGGCCTGAATGGTACGACACGGGAAAGTATATAAAATTATTATGTCCTTTATTGTTGAGTAGATTTATATTTAATGTAGTTAGTCCAAGTATCTCATATACTTTGCAAAATCATTATTTATTAATTTGGCAGATTATTTATTTTATATTATTAGTTTTTTTATTTTATAGTATTTATACATTTACTGTTGAAGATGTGTTACTATGTTATGCTCTTCTAGGTGCTTTTATGTATATAGTTTTAGGATATGTTTCATTTTTAGTTTTAAAAAAACACATTAAGTATTGAAGATACTAATTATCACACCGGCTTGTAATGAAGAGGAGCATTTATCAAAATTGATAGATTCTATGCTTGAACAGTCCTTCCTGCCTGTTGAATGGATTATCGTAGATGATGGATCAACAGATAATACTAGTAATGTTATTCAAAAAGCTGCGATTAAGTATTCTTGGATTAGTTATTTAAGAAAAGAAAAAACAGGATCTCGATCACCTGGAAAAAGTGTTATAGATACATTTTATTTTGGATTGAATAATAAGAAAATTATTAACTATGATATTATTATGAAACTAGATGCAGATTTAGTATTGCCCAGTCATTATCTTGAATCTATTAAAAATCAATTTAATAATAATGTCAAAATTGGTGTTTGTGGTGGGGTGTGTGCTGTTCAATTAGGTAATGATTATGTTTTAGAAAAAGAAACTAATACAGATGATCATATACGTGGCGCTATTAAAGCATATAGAAGAGAATGTTTTGAAGATATAGGAGGCTTAGTAAAGGCTATGGGTTGGGATACTGTTGATGAACATACTGCTAGATATCATGGTTGGTTAGTTTCAGTTATACCGAAATTAATAGTGAGACATCAAAGGGCCACTCATCAGGAATATGGATTTGTTAAAGCTGCTTTTAGAAATGGTGGAATGCTATATTCTATTAGAATGGATGTTCTGTTATTATTCACGAATTGTATAAAAAAAATATGTAAAAAGCCTTATTTTATTTTAGGATTAGCGATGTTTTGTGGATATATAGTTTCATTCTTTCGAAGAGAGGAAAAAATCGTAACTCAAGATTTGGGTAAATTTATTAGAAAATATAGATATTCAAAAATATGGGAAAAAATATTTCAATGATAGATTTACTCTATAACACGTGTCCAGCTTGTAGTTTTTCCAATGAAGCTAAATCCGATATATCCTCTCATAAATAGTTTATTTTCATCTTTTAAAGTTGCATTTAAACTATATGTTTTTCCACTTCTAGCATCATAAATTTTACCATCACCCCATTCATTATCATTTAGATATTTTAAATCTTTAATGATTATCAATCCATTTAGTGGTTGTTCTCTTAGTTTTGGATCCGGATTTTCTTTATCTTTTTTTAGATTTTTATTCTCATCTAGCGGTTCTGCTAGCCAAACAATTTTTCCTTCATAAATATCTTCTTGAGTTTTGTAGATTTCTATGTGGGATTTTTTTTGTTCCTCTAACCATTTTCCACAAATTTCTGTTTGGGAGAATAGCAATGAAGGTAAAAAAACTAATATACTTCTAATCAACATATTAAAAAGCTCTATTGATACCAAATACACATCTAAAGTCTATATAGTTTTCACCCGCTGGTGGTTTATTTAAGAATAAAGGAAAGTCAAGTCGTAAAACTAGTGGTTCTGCATCTATATTTTTACTCCACAAACGTGATAATTCTAAAGCAAACCCAATACCCGCATCCATATAAATACTACTAAAAGAAAGCTTATTATCTCTATAATTTTGGTCTATAACACCCATATCCATAAATAGATATGAATTAAGACCAAAATAATTCATGCGTTTGATATTATTGGTAAAATCAATTTCTGTATTAAAAGCGATACCCGAAGTTCCTCTGTATAAAAAATTATCATCATTATCTTCACCTATCATATCAGTTGTAGATTCACCCATCTTATATCCAGCATATCCTCTTAAATTTAATCCTCCTCCATAATGAAAAGTATTTGTATGACTTTCACTGTACGTAGCCCATTCATATGGTATGAATCCAGCCGATCTTGTATATTTATTACTCATCATATCCTCTGGATTAGCTCCAGCAGCATATAACATACTTTCAAAAGGAAAATCATTATTATAATCNGATTCAGTATGATTAAATCCACGTTGAGCAAAAAACCTAGTATTAATTTTTAATTTACCTATGTGATTTTTATTTATTGCAGATATTGAGATTTGAGAAAAATTATAATCACTCATCATAGAAGATGATTTTAATGAGAGTTCAATATTACCAGTTCCAGTGAATTGATTATTATGTAAATATTTATATCGATGTGAAGTTGTAATCAATATATTGCTGTTTACCATTCCTTCTCCACCCCAGTATTCCTCATTTAGTAGATAGCCTGTTATGTCAGAGGTTTCCTTTCTTTCAAATCCATTCAAAGAAATATCGATACTATTCATCTTACTGATATCTTTTATATTAAAACCTAATGACATGTAATTTAATCCATCTAATGCACTTACCCCAAACCTAACCCTGCTATTTCGGATGTATTTATAGAGAGATGTTGAATAATTCATTCTGTATGAAAATTTATCATTATCATTATTATTTATCGCATTGTCTCTAAACATACCAGAATTAACCCACAAATTCCCTTTAAAAACATGATGGGTCTTTAGATAATGACCTTCAATATTTGTTCCTATTTTCATTCCATCATACGAATTATACCATAAGTCAGGTCGGGCTTTTAATTCATACTTTCTTAAATTAGTCCACTTTTTTATCCCATAATCTATTGAAAAATCAATATTACCTTTATAATTATTGTCAATAGCATAAGAATCTGCTAATCGCTCACTTAAGTCAATCATAACATTTTTTACCCCTGATGGTACATGAGCTTTAAATGTATATTCTTTATTTAAATGTCCATACCCGGTCCACTTCGGTAAAATGACACCCATATTTTTTTCATCCTTCACAAACCATTTATTTGGTATATGGTAATTATATCGGAGTCCAAATTTAGAATCAATCGTTAAGTCTATTGGCATTTCCATTTCCCCTTTTCTGATAACGGTAATTTCAAAAGTATCATTTTCCATCTTTTTAACTTTTCCAATAGCATAATCTAAATCTTTATTGGTGTCTAGCCATTGATCAAAAAACCAATTTAAATCAACTTGTGTAAATTGAATAATAGACGTTCTAAAATCATGTAAATATGGGTGAGCCATTTTCCACGTTTCAAAATAGTGTTGCATGGCCGACAAAAAGAGTTCTTCTCCTAATACATATTGTAAATTATATAACATGGTAGCAGTTTTCCAATATACGTGAGTATATCCACCGCGATGTGCTAGTCCTTCACCAAAAGCGTGTGTATCATGAGAATGGCTATTAAGTGCTGGAGTATTATTTTCACTTGCATCTATAATGTATTTATAATAAGCATTGCCTTCTCTTGTATTACGTTGATTAGTATGTTTGTCATAATACTTATTTAAAGGTGATTGATTATTTTTCAACCACTGTATTCGTGCTAATAAATTAACATTTTTATTATCTAGTAATGTGTCTGTTATATATGTTGGTTCACGAGTCATATATTCACCCTCAATAGCTTCCTCTCCCCATCCACTTAAAAATTGTGTAAATCCTTCATCTAAGGCAGCTCTATATGTTTCGTTAGTACCGACTTGACCAAAAAACCACATATGAGCAATTTCATGTACTAATAGCCCCCTGTATCCAGGATCTCGCCCACTGTCAAGTGTAATCATTGGATATTCCATTCCACTTCTAGCATCTGCAACGATTACTTTATGATATTGATACATACCAATATCAGTTGAAAAAACTTCAATAATCTCTGCAGCATAATCTGCAGCATTTTGCCATTTTGATGCATGCTGTTCTTGTGCTAAAGAATAACATTTAATNCCATTCCATTCTGCAACACCAATTCTATAACTAGGGTCTGCTGTAAATGCAAAATCATGCACATTTTCTGCATGGAATTTCCATGTTTTCTTTTTCTCTGGATTATATCGAATGATAGTCGAAGGAGGAGAATTATATTTCTTTGTAGCGAAATTTTTTATATCCAATTTTTTCATCAGTTCTGTTGGAAGCATNTCATTTCGATTAATCATATAACCGGTTGCTTCTAAAATATAATTTTCAGGTAATGTTAATTCTACATCAAAACAGCCAAAATCTCCNTAAAATTCTTTTCCTAAGTGTTGGTCTGTTGTCCATCCAAATTTTCTATCATAAACAGAAATCCTAGGATACCAATGCACTCCATTGTAATGTTTGTTTCCGAANTCCTGATACATTTTCATACGTCTTCTAACATTACCATTTTCCTCATAGCCACCAAAAGATGATTCAAATGTTAAGTCAAATATTGCTGTTTCTCCNCTTTTGATAGGTTTNTTCAGNAACACNTTCATAATTGTATTGTCTATCTCCATCTCTACGCTCTCTCCATCGACCTTCANGTTCATAANTTNTGTTCCTTTTTTCTCTCTTTCATCTTTTCTATACTTTGTACGCTCTTTATTAGATTGTTTAAACTTATCTAGGTATGAGTCTGGTTGAAATGCATTTTGGTATAGGTGAAAAAAAACATNAGTTAATTCATCTGGTGAGTTATTAGTGTAGCTGATTGTTTGATNCGCTTTAATAACATCNNTGGAATCAAATAATTCAGCTTTTATTGAATAATGNACATCTTGTTGCCAATATCCTTCATGAGGCATTTTNTTTTTCCAATAGTTTGGATTGTCACTATTAGTATAAGTGTTTGGAGGTAGTAAAGGATTGTATAGATTTATTGGGATTTCATTTNTTTCTCCTTGTTCAACAAATTCTGTAGATGTATTNATTGAGTCTGNTANATTTTCTTGAGAATAAATAAGATTTAAAGTAATAAAGAAGGCTAATAGTATTGTTTTTTTCATGGGTCTGATATTATTTTACACTAAGATAATAAATTATCAATGTTATTTTNAATTTCTTTCATTATATAGACTTCATACTTAAATCAATACTTTTAATAGAATGTGTTAANCCACCAATTGAGATATAATCTACACCACACATCGCATATTCTCTTACATTTTTTAATTGAATATTNCCAGAAGATTCAAGTGGGTATTTTTGATNCACAATATCAACTGCTTTCTTGGTTTGATTNATATTGAANTTGTCTAATAATATTCTNTCTACCCCTCCGATTTTAATAACTTGCTGNAACTCTTTTAAACTCCTAACCTCCACTATAATTTGCATTTTCTTTTTCTTTTTTTNAAGATATTTGTGACAATTTTTAATAGCATTNTGAATNCCTCCTGAAAAATCAACATGGTTATCTTTNATCATAATCATATCATATAAACCANACCTATGGTTTTTTGCACCTCCTATTTTCACCGCCATTTTATCTAAAAATCTAATGCTCGGGCATGTTTTTCGGGTATCTAATATTTGAGTATTCAAGTCTTTTATAGCATNAACATANTTTTGNGTTTTTGTTGCTANACCACTCATACGCTGCATGCANTTNAAAACCAACCTTTCTGTTGCTAGGATTGATNGTTGATTTCCCGATATTATAAATATAATTTCATTTTTTTCAATAGTNTCTCCATCTTTTTTGAGAGCATTAAAAACAAGATTCTTATCATAAGAATAAAAAATTTTTTTAGCGATATTAATNCCAGCAATTTTACAACTTTCTTTTGCTATTAATTGTGCTTTACCAGTTGCTTCTTTATTAATGCATGCTATNGATGTAGCATCTCCATTACCAANATCTTCAANTAGTGATTTTTTTATAAAATCATTGATTATTTTATCCATTAATAAGATTATATTTATGTTTTTACAAATTAATAATATTTATTCATATAATTCATGAAACTAAANTTTATATTTTTAGGAAAAAAACATCCAAAACACTTTAGTNTTCTTATGGAAAAATANCTCAAAAGATTAAATATGTTTGTTAANTCAGAATTGTTTTTTTTTCAAGAAAAAAATTNAAATAAGTTAAATCAAAAAATTTCAAAACATATTAATNCGAAATCATATTTGATGATTTTAGATGAAAAAGGAGTGCAATTAGANACATTAAATTATGCTAAGCTTATCAAAAAAAAAATGATTAATTATGACTCCTTGATTTTTATAGTAGGAGATGCTTATGGTATTCCTCAAANATTGATAGATAAATCTGACTCTATNATTTCTTTATCTAAAATGACATTACCACATTTAGTTGCTAGACTGATGTTGTTAGAACAAATGTATCGAGTATTNACTGTGTTAAACAATCACCCTTATCATCATGAATAAATTNATTTTTGCATCTTCGAACACCAATAAGGTNTTAGAAATATCTAGTCATTTAAAAAACATTCAATTATTAAGTTTAGCAGACATTGGTTATTATGACCCAATTATTGAATCAGGATTAACAATTGAAGAAAATGCGTTTATTAAAGCTNCANCAATATATAGTAAGTATCGAATTCCTTGTATATCTGATGATACTGGTTTAGAAGTGGATGCTTTAGAAGGAAGGCCTGGTGTGTTATCAGCACGTTATGCGGGACAGCCATCAAATTCAAAAAATAATATTCAAAAATTATTNAGAGATATGCAAGGTGTTGAAAATAGGAGTGCTAGGTTTAGAACAATTATTTGTTTAATAAATCAAGATGGTAAGTTTTTTTTTGAAGGAATAGTCAATGGTTCTATTACTAAATCAATNTTTGGTAATCAAGGGTTTGGGTATGATCCGATTTTCATTCCAGATGGGCATNAAAAAACATTTGCTCAACTATCTTTGCATGCTAAGAATCAAATCAGTCATCGTAGTCAAGCTGTTAATAAATTAGTNAAGTATCTNAGTTCGGTATAATTCTAGATATATTTTCCATTCTTTCTATACCAATTTGGTTTTTGTTNGATTTTTAAAAGTATCCTTNATCTTATAGTNTTTAAATCTTTTAATTTTGGTTCCCAGTCATGAAACAAATGATTNTCAATAAAANTTTTTGTAGGAAACAGCCTNTTTTTGTTTGGANTGAAACCTCGTTTTTTCATTTCATTAATTAGNAAATTGTATCTTTTAAATAAGTACTTTCCTTTATCATAAAAAAAAGTAACGTGTCCTTTATTTAATGTAAATTCTTTAGGTATGTTATTTATATCTAAACCATTGCGACTATTAATAGTTCGATTTAGTGCCGCAGGCACCATTGTAATTTCTCTATATTCTGCAATTAAATGTTGGTCTGTTAATTCAGAAACATTAATAATATTAATTCTGGTCATTTAGATATTGTTAAGCTGTGACGTAATAAATTGTTTAAGCGTAATATTAGCACATTTTAGCATTTGAGGCACAATACTTTCTTCAGAAAAACCAGGTATTGTATTTATCTCAATTATATATGGATTATGTTGAGAGATAATAAAATCAATTCTTACTATTCCTGATAAGTTTAAATCTTGATATATACTTTTTGATATATTATGAATTTTATTTCTCATTTCATCATCAATTTTTGCTGGTGTTTGTTCTACAGATTTCCCGTTATATTTTGCATCATAATCAAAAATATCATTTTCACTAATAATCTCAGTAATCGGTAGGGTTTCAATTTTGTGATTTAGATTAAAAACTGCACAAGTAAATTCACGACCTTCAATAAATTCTTCTATGATTACTTCTTTATCATGTTTTATGGCCTCTAGTACAGCTTTTTCGAGTTCATAGTTATTATAAACTTTGCTAATACCGAAACTTGATCCACTTGAAGCAGGCTTAATAATACAAGGAAATTTTGTTTTTATTGCTTTTTGGTATAATTGAGCACTAGGAACTTGATATCCTATTGATTTCAAGTGATTGTTACATTTAAACTTATTAAATGTTAGTATTGAGCTTGCTTCATCGCATGATGTGTAGGGGATATTTTTGGAATTAAAATAAGAGCATAATTTTCCATTTTCTCCAGGATCTCCATGAATCATCATAAATACTTTTTGAAACGTTATTTTTCTATTATTTAGCATAAAAGAAAAATCAGTATTATCTATTTTAATCTTTAAGTTCTTAATCATCACGTCAAAGTGACTATTATTTAGACACAATACTTTATATGCATTATATTTAGTTTGATCTATATGATTATAGATTGTATCAGCACTTTTCAGAGAAATTTTATTCTCTTTAGAAGTACCACCCATAATAATTGCAATATTTTCCATAATGTTAACGATAACTAGTTTTTAAATATAAAAATTTGTTTTTTAAAATTTTATCATATTCTTGAATTAGAATAGATATCTTTACTTTAAATTGAATAACATATGAAATTGAATTATAGGTTTTTCCTTTATTTATTATTTTTTTCACTTGTATGTTGCTTTTTAGTGTTTAAAATTATAGATGTTAGTTTAAAAAAATATACTCGTCATTATGATATTATCAATGTGCCATCTTTAGTTGGATTAAGTTTATTGTCTGCACAAGACACATTAATTAAAAATAAATTAACATTTACTATTATTGATTCCACCGCCTATAATCCACAATATACTCGTGGTGCAGTGGTTGCTCATAATCCAAAGGCTGGCTCTTTGGTCAAGCCAGGTCGTAAGATCTACTTAACCCTGAATCCGTTAACGATTCATTATGTACCTCTACCTGATTTAAAAAATAAATCCCTAAGACAAGGAGTAAGTTTGTTAGAAAGTCATGCATTTAGGATAGGAAATTTACATTACGTTGATTATTTTGCTAAAGATGTAATTCGGTTTCTTAAAGTTAATAGTGACATTGTAAATGCGCATGACAGTTTACCAAAATTTACAATTATTGATTTATATGTCGGTGATGGTCAAGAGCAAAATGTTTCTATTCCTGATATTTCTGGATTAGCATTCAGTCAAATTAAAAGAAAATTAAATAATTATTCTTTGAATCTGGGTCCTTGTCATTTTAATGGAGATATTAGTGATACACTGCAGAGTGTTATATATAAGCAAGAGCCTTTGGCTGATACTAAAGCACCTCTTGGATCATATATTGAAGTTTGGTTTAAAGATTCATTAAATTAATATAAATCATTTTTTATATGCGGTTAGTTGATAATGAAGAATTATATGAACATCATTTTTTTGAAGTCGAAAAAAAACATGATTTAATTAGAATTGATAAATTTTTATTACTTAGACTACCTAATACCAGTCGAAATAAAATTCAAAAATCAATTGCATCGGGTTACGTGTTTTGTAATAATAAATTAGTTAAATCAAACTATAAAGTAAAGCCTTTAGATAAAATCAGTATAAGATTTGAACACGAGCCATATAATAAAGAAATTATTCCAGAAAACATTCCTATAGATGTTGTATTTGAAGATAGTGATGTTATTGTGTTAAATAAAGCAAGTAACATGGTTGTTCATCCTAGTTATGGTCATTATTCAGGTACTCTTGTACATGCACTCTTGTATAAATATAGTGACATTCAAGATTCAGGTGATAATCAACGTCCAGGCTTAGTGCATCGATTAGATAAAAATACTACTGGACTTATGGTTGTAGCTCGAAATAGTAAAGCATTAAATCATTTATCTAATCAATTTTCTGAAAGAACTATTAATAGAACATATTTGGCTTTAGTATGGGGAGATTTGAAAACTGAGAAAGGGACTATTACAGCCAATATTGGTCGAAATAAAAAAAATAGAAAATTAATGACAGTCTTCACTAATAATGATGAAGGTAAGCATGCTGTCACTCATTATGAAGTTGTAGAAAGATTTCGCTACATTACATTAGTTAAGTGTAAACTTGAAACTGGAAGAACACACCAAATACGTGTGCATATGAAACATATAGGACATCCATTATTTAATGATTTTGAATATGGTGGTGATAAGATTTTAAGAGGTACAACTTTTTCAAAGTATAAGCAATTTATTCAAAACTGCTTTAAAATTTTACCGCGTCAAGCATTACATGCTACTCATTTAAGCTTTATACATCCAAAGAAAAATAAAATAGTTGGATTTGAATCTAATCTACCTGAAGATATGTCTAGTGTGATTGATAGATGGCGAATATATACAAATCAAAATAAATCTATTTTGCAATAAATCTATTAATACTTACAATAGGAATTTCTCTACTTGGGAATGTGTACTCATGTTCTACATCTGGTACGAGTCCCACTTTTTTAGCTATCTTCAAAAACAATTTATATTCAACAATATATTGATCTGAAAACCCATGTGAAGCATCGTATGCAGTAATAGCTGTTTTTCCTATATTTTTAGATGCTAGCGTTGGGTCAATAGTATGGAGTTCTACGATGAGCAACCCATATTTTTTTAAATAAGGATACCATTTTGCTAGATGTTCTTCTAAGTTTTTTTCTATTAAACAGTTATTTATTCGGTTTCCTCGATAACAAAATGCTCCCGTAGATTCACTTTTGTTAGAAGTATTATTTTTCGGACTTTCATATATTCTATTATGGTCTAAAAATGAACGCACATTCAATAGGTCAACTAAATCAATATTATGTTCTTTTCTTAATCTTTGAGCTAATCCATCTGGATCACTAATATCTCCAAATGCTGTTTTTGCCCATATGTCCGCTTGATGTATTGTTGCTTGAGTTGCTTCTAGTGCTTTGTAATTAAAATCACTACCTACAATGAACAAAGGATGTTCTTTTAAATATTTTCCTCGTTTTGTTTTATAATAGATTAAGTCAAAAACATGTTCTATTAATTTACCATTACCACATCCAATATCTATAAAACCTTTTGGTTGTTGTTCAATTGGAAGATTAAATAGGTCTAAAATAATTTGATCTACTTTTTTAAAATATGTATTGTGTGCACCACCACTTCCCCACACATTCATACTTCTATCTACATGGATTTCTTCCTCTTCACTTGATTGTGTCGTTAATATTGTATGGTCACCATAAATTAAGTTATTGATATTTCTAAATGTAGGTAAATATGATACTGTTACTCCATAAGAAGTTGCACGTTTTAATAAAAAGTAACCGTACTCGGTGAGTCTATACTGCTCATTAACAATGTGAGTATGATGGAATAGCTTCATTATTGCGTTTTTCCATATATGATGTATGTCTATTAACAACACTTTATCTACTTTAATATCCTCAAAATATCTATTTCTAGATAGTAAAACAATAATTGGCCCTAGCATCGCGCCTTCTATATGTGTTTGCCATTTGGACCAGTGATGACTTTTTATTGTTGTATTAAGTTCGGTTTGATAATCTTGTGCTTTCCAACTATTATATTGTTTAATTGTGTTGAATAAAATAGAATTCTCTATTAATTTAGTTTTGTTAACTGTCAGGATGCTTTCATACGGAATATCATTGCTATATAATTCTTGAACTATTTTATACTTTTCTATTATATTCATTGACATCCATTCTTCTAATTGAGCATCACTAAAAAATACTTCATTGTCTATAATTTCTTGTTTTAGAATACCTTGTGAACATAATAGTCTTAAGGAGACATTTAAATAGCCATTATTAGCAGTATATTTACTGCTTAATTCTAATAAACTACATTTTTTTTGTTTTTGAATATAGTTAAGAATCTTCTTCCTTTGTAATTCGATTATAGTTGGAATTAATACAATTCCATCGAGATGTTGAAATAAATTTGATAAGAATAATATTTTTTTTTCTTTTTGTTCCATAGCATAAATGTTTCCAAATCTAATATTATTAATTAATTTAGCACAATGACTATGTATAAATACCTTATATTTTTTTCTTTTTTTCTTTTTTCTTGTGAAAAAACAAATTCTATTGCAATAGAATCAAATAATCCAATTGAAATTTCACTGTGCAATGGTGAATTATTAGATTATAGTATGTCTATTCTCTCTTTTAATAGATTGTCTACCACTTCTTTAAATAGTGTTACAGAAATTATTGATATTACTAATCCTGATATTATTGCTCTGCAAGAGTCTTATGAGATGGGGTTAAAAATTGCTGATAGATTTAATTATTGTTTCTATGGTAATCCAGAGACAAGTACAGCTATTTTATCAAAATATATTATTGAAGGAGTTAACGACATGTATGTCAAAATTATATTAGATGATTCTATTTATGTCAACATGTTTAATGTACATATGTCAGCTTATCCTTATCAACCTTATGATATTCGAGATAGATTAATTACTACTGAATCCCAAGCAATCTATCAAGCTGAACAAGCTAGAGGAGAAGAGTTAAATCTTTTAAAGTCATTAATTATTGATGTAAGTAATGAAAATAATATGCCTATTATTGTTGCAGGTGATTTCAATGAACCTTCTCATTTAGATTGGGTTCTTGATGCTGAAAATCCGCTTGAGTTTCAAATTGATGGAAGTCAATTTTTAGTAGATTGGCCATCCTCTAATAAAATATTAACATTAGGTCTAAAAGACTCTTATAGGGAGATTTACCCTGACCCATTGATTAAGCCTGGTTATACATGGACGCCTAATACTTCTTTATATGAGGTTCATGATCGAATTGATTTTATATATTATAATAATGCTAATGGTGTGATCGATCTAGAGTCAGTAGATATTATTGGTCCAGACTATTTATCTACTATTCTGATTAATAATTATGAGTCAGATCATCGAGGACTATTGGCTGTATTTAATATTAAAATTTAGTCACTTTTCTTCTCCTCCTGAAAATATTTAAATCCAAAAGGAAATAGCAATAACAAAAAGAGATATTTCTTTGTAATCAATCCAATGATTGTAATTATAATACCTATTATCATGATGAAATGGTATTTTGTTTCTTTCATAAAATTATTATTTGATACTAATAAAATTATATATTTGATAAAATATAAGAAATAGTTTTGGGTAAAAAATCATTATTAAAAAATAAAATTCATAATATCATTTTTACTACTAATGGTAAGTATGCTTACCTTTTTGATGTTTGGTTGCTTATTTTTATTCTTTTATCATGCCTTGGAGTAATACTAGAAAGTGTTCCTTCAATAGATAAAACTTATGGACATTTTTTATATGCTCTAGAGTGGTTCTTTACCATTGTATTTACGATAGAGTATGGTTTAAGAATCTATTCTGCTAAAAAAAGATGGAAATATATTTTTTCTTGGTGGGGTATTATTGATTTACTAGCTATTATTCCTACATATTTAAGTACTGTTTATCCCCCAATTGGAGTTTTATTAGATATAAGGATATTGAGATTGATAAGGGTGTTTAGAGTGTTTAAATTAAAAAAATATGTAACGGGTGGTAATATGATGATGATTGCGTTAAGTAAGTCTCGACCTAAAATATTAGCATTTGTTTTATTTATCCTTTTAATTGCAGTTGTGTTGGGTTCTTTAATGTATGTTATTGAAGGTCAAAAAAATGGGTTTGACACTTTGCCTGACTCGATTTACTGGGCCATTGTTACTTTAACTACTGTTGGTTATGGTGATGTAACACCTGTAACGATTACTGGTAAAATTATTGCAACTTTTATTATGATTTTAGGGTATGGTATTATTGCTGTCCCTACTGGTATAGTTTCGGCAGAAATTGCAAATGAAAATAAACATGATCAAAGTTAGTTTATTTTAAAATCTGATTTTGAATGCTAAATGTATATTTCTAGGTGTTTGTACAAAGTATTTTTCATTTCCGCTCGCATCAATGAATCCATGATTAAAATAAAAATTATCAGTTATATTATTGATAAAGATAGAGGCGGAATAATTTTTAATTTTATAATCAATCCTGCTATTTATTATGATATAATCATTTAAAGATGCAGTATTTTCAAAATTTATATATGATTCACTTTGATATCTTCCTGATAAACTAAATTTTAAATTATTCTTTTCATATACCACCTCTTGATTAATTATAATAGGTGGTGTTAAAATGGGTGTAAATTGTATATTTTGTTCTTGAATAATACTATAATTATATGATGAGTTATTAATTAATTTAATATGATCATTAATATTATATGAAGCAAATAGTTCAATGCCAGTTCTTACACTTTTATCAACATTACTACTTAGTGCTAATCCATTTGGTCCATAAAAACCATTAAGGACACGTTCATTATCAAAATTTAAATAATAATAGTTAATATTTAATATTAAACGTTCTAAGTGACTGCGGACTCCAAGCTCATAATCTACAACATATTCTGGCAAAGTGCTTTGGATCAGTGTATTTCCTGATTCGGGAATAATTATATTACCTTCATTATCATATTCACATAAATATAATAATACATCATTGCCCTCAAACATATCATATCGAGCGGGCTCTCTTCCTGTTTTTCCTATATTACAGTAGAGTATGTTTTTCGGGGATATATTATAACTTAAACCAACTTTTGGATTTATGAATGACCAAGAGATTGGTGAAAAATTTAAATTACTTTGATAGTCAAACCATGATTTACGTGATTGAACATCCACGAGAATTAAAAGTTTATTTAATCGATATTCGATTTTTTGAAACAAACTAATTTCATTTTTATATTTTGTATTCTCATTCCAAATGACTCCAGATAACATGTGACTTTCTTGAAAATTATTTTGATATACATTGCCATGAAAGCCTGTGATGGATTTTAAATTATTATGTTTTATAGTATAATTGCTATATAGCCCAAGTAACTGAGAGTTTAATGTGTTCCTTGATATATCTTCTATGTCTGATGGTTCTGCTACGTTTAAAAAGTTCGGTAAATCAAAATCCCACCATCCATTAGCTAAAGTACTGTATATACTAGAATGAATAGTAGTATGATCTTTTGGAGAAAAGATATGTTGAATTTGAAATAAAGTTTGTGAAAAATCATCTTTTTCATATTGAGAGTTCGCATTAATTGTCCTATCACAATTAATCTCATTTTCAGATACTGCCATCCACGCTAACTCATTTTTTTGATTACCAGATAAGATATTGATTTTCCAGATTGATTTATTTAAAGTCCATCCTCCACTTAAAAATAACGATTGGGAATTATTAGATGAATGTTGTTTAAAACCATCCGAATATATTTTAGAAATCCTTAAGTGTAAACTTTTATTATTTTTAGTTGTATTATAAATCCCATATGCTCTTAGGGTATTATATGAACCATATCCAAAGCCAATTTCTTTATTGTTCTTATTGAGTTTGTGGGAAAAAAGTTCAATATTTCCTGCATAGCTAGCAGTTCCATTTTTGGAAGTACCAACTCCTCTTTGAATTTGGATGGTTTGTATTGAATTTAAAATGTCTGCATAATTTGAAAAATAAAATGCTTGATCTGCCGGATCATTTAGTGGAACTCCATCTAATGTTATATTGACTCGTGTTTGATCTATGCCTCTTAATGTAAAGTATGCGTAGCCTTGACTATGGCCACCATCTGAATATCCTATTATAGAAGGGGTTTGATTTAAAATAAATGCTGGCTCTTGTCCAATATATTGTTCTTGTATTTCATTTATGTTGATGTTCTGATATGTTATAGGTGTTTCTTTATGAGCGTAATATGTGGCATTAATTTCTTTTAATATATTAACAGAGTCAGTGTTAAAACTATTTTGAGATATTATGATGTTTGATATCGAAATAAAAAGGAATAATAATTTATTCATTGTATTAAATTTTAATTAATAATTCTTTCGATGAATTACCATCGCAAGTTCTGTGGGTATATTCTCAGCTATAATTAGCACCCCCAATGATTTCACAATTATATAGATATTAATTCATTTTCCAATACAAAAATCTTTAAAAATAGAATCAAGTAGATGTTCATTTGTAATTTCNCCTGTTATCTCCCCGAGATAGTTAAGTGCATGTTTAATATCTATTGATAATAATTCTCCTGATATANTGTGTTGGATACCTTTTTCGACATCATTAATACTATCTAATGTNTTGATTAATGATTCAAAATGTCGTTGATTGATAATAATGATTTCGTTATTTAATGTTCTCCAACCTTCTATCCTATTCATTAGAGTATCTAAGATATTGTTAATNCCTTTTCCATTCTTTGCAGANACATCTAAAATATTATAATTATTAAGTTTNTTTAGTATNAGTTTATTCTTATTGATNTCATTTTTNTTAGCAATAAGAATCATAGCATCTTTNGTATTTAATTGGCTTTGGATNTCTTCTATTTCTTCCTCTATTTTNGTGGCGTTAAAATTTTCTTTATCTATTAAGTATAAAACAAATGCAGATTCATGGATTTTTTGATATGTTTTTTTAATCCCTATTTTCTCTATTTTATTTGTAGTTTTTCTTAATCCAGCAGTATCTACAAATCGAAATTTATAACCATTAATAATTATACTTTCTTCTATAACATCTCGTGTNGTNCCTTCTATATTTGAAACAATTGCTCTATCCTCATTGAGGATAGTATTTAATAATGTCGATTTGCCAGAATTTGGACGACCAACAATAGAGACAGGAATACCATTTTTNATAGCATTNCCTAATTTAAATGATTGAAGTAGACTCTCGGTTTTCTTTTTAATATTATGTGTCAATTTCAANAATTCTTCTCTATCCACAAACTCAACATCTTCTTGGCTAAAATCTAACTCTANTTCAATTAAAGAAGCAAATTTTATAAACTTATTTCTTAACTTTTGAATCTCATCTGAAAANCCTCCTCTCATTTGTTTCATTGCTAAGTTATGTGCTTTTTCATTTTCTGATGAAATAAGTTCAGATACTGCTTCAGCTTGTGATAAGTCTAGTTTTTTATTTAAAAATGCTCGTAATGTAAATTCACCTTTTTTTGCTAATCGACAACCTTTTCTAANAAGTAATTGTATAATTGCAGATTGTATATATGTGGATCCGTGGCATGCTATTTCAATGATNTTTTCACCGGTATAAGATTNAGGACCTTTAAANATGGTGATTAACACTTCATCTATAATTTTTTGATTTTCAATTATATTNCCAANTATGACAGTTTTTGCATTATCTAAGGATAGCTTNCTTTNATTATGAGCTTTAAATATCTGATTACAAATTTTAACACTGTCTTTTCCAGAGATTCTAATAATTGCAACTGCTCCTTTACCNGGTGCGGTTGAAATTGCACATATTGTTTCNTAATTGAGTACCATATATNGACTTATATATTTTTTTTACAAATTTAATTTATTATTATTAGTTGATATTTTATTTTTGGTTGATTTATTTTCTATGTTTGTTGTTTATCAGTGTATAATTTTTTTTTATTTTTTATGAGTGTTTTAATTAATAAAGATTCCAAAGTTATTGTTCAAGGATTTACAGGCAGTGAAGGCACATTTCACTCTCAAGAAATGATTAATTATGGAACTAATATTGTGGCTGGTGTTACTCCTGGCAAGGGAGGNAGTGTACACCTAGATAGGCCAGTATTTAATTCTGTTTCAGAAGTTTTAACCGTATTTANTGTNGATGTGTCTATTATTTTTGTTCCACCACGATTTGCAAAATCTGCAATTANAGAGGCAATAAATGCTCAAATCGGTGTTATTGTATGTATTACCGAGGGTATTCCAATAAAAGATATGCTTAGTGTTAAAAATATATTAAAGCATTCANATTCTATTTTAGTAGGTCCAAATTGTCCTGGCCTTATTACTCCTGGTGAAATTAAAGTGGGTATTATGCCAGGATTTATTCATAAAAAGGGNACAATAGGTGTGGTTTCTCGNTCTGGGACATTAACATATGAAGCTGTTGATCAATTAACNAAAGTTGGGTTAGGTCAATCTACTTGCATAGGAATAGGAGGNGATCCAGTNATAGGAACTACNACTTGTGATGCNGTTCGTATGTTTATGGANGATGATGATACAGATGGAATCGTATTAATNGGAGANATAGGTGGGCCTATGGAAAATGAAGCGGCAAATTGGATTAAGAAGCATGGTACTAAGCCTGTAGTTGGGTTCATAGCTGGTCAAACAGCACCTAAAGGAAGAAAAATGGGACATGCAGGTGCTATTGTTGGTGGAGAAGATGATACTGCGTTAGCTAAAATGAACATAATGAAAAACTGTGGTATTACTGTTGTTGAGTCTCCTGCAGATATTGGGATAACTATGAAACAAATGCTAAATTAAAATGAAATTATTAGAAAATAAGACAATACTAGTTACGGGTGGTTCTGGAGGAATAGGTAAATCAATTGTTTTAACATTAGCTAAACATGGAGCAAATGTAATTTTTACTTATTTGTCCTCATCAGAAGACGCAAATAAGGTTGTGGAAGAAGCAAAAAAATATGACGTAAAAATTGAGGCTTATCAATCGGATGCATCTAATTATCAGGCTTGTGAAGATTTAGTTGCTCATATTTTAACTAAGCATGTACAAATAGATGTTTTAGTAAACAATGCTGGTATTACTAAGGATAATTTATTGTTACGAATGTCAGAAGAAGACTTTGATAGAGTATTAAATATTAACATGAAGTCTGTGTTTAATATGACTAAAGTTATTCAGAAGTCTATGTTAAGGGCTAAAAAAGGCTCTATCATTAATTTAAGTTCTATTGTTGGATTAAAAGGTAATGCAGGTCAATCAAATTATGCAGCTTCTAAAGCAGCAATCATTGGATTCTCTAAATCAATTGCACTTGAACTAGGATCTAGAAATATAAGATCTAACGTTATTTCTCCTGGTTATATAGAAACAGAAATGACACATAATCTTGAATCTAAACAAGTTGATGAATGGAAACAAAAAATCCCATTAAAACGAGCAGGGAAGGGAGATGATGTAGCAGATTTAGTATTATTTCTATCATCAGACATGTCATCTTATATTACTGGTCAAGTAATTAGTGTGTGTGGGGGGATGTCGACTTAATATGAACACATGATGGTTCTCATTTCTATTATTATTAATGCTTCTTTTTTTCTATTATTATTAACATTATTAGCAAGTTTATTTCTTAGTGCTATTTTATATAAAAAGCAAACAGTTTTATTAAATATTCCCAAGTACTTACTTATTGTTTTGTTTTTTTTAAGATTTTTTTCATTTTTTCTATTGTTTCTTCTATTACTAGAGCCAGAATTAAAAGGCAATGAAAAGGTAATTGAGAAACCTTTAATTGTTTTTCTTCAAGACAATACTACTTCTATTATATCTAATCATGATTCTTTGTATTATCAAAATCATTATTTAAAAAAAATAGATTCTTTGAAGGCCCTGAATAATATCAATATTGATTTTATTTTATTTGATGATAATATTGAGAAAAAAATTATTGATTTTACTGGAAGCACTACCAATATTTCTTCTGTGTTAGAACAAGTCTCCAATATTTATTCCAACACATATGTTTCTGCCTATATTTTAGCATCTGATGGAATTTTTAATCAGGGTCTCAATCCGATTTATAAAGATAATTATTTCAACGCACCTTTATATACTGTTCAACTTGGGGATACTATAGAGTACCAGGATGCTTTAGTTAAGTCAATTATAAATAATAAGATAACATACCTTGGTAATGAAACACCTGTTGAAATTGTTGTTGAAGCTAAAGGAATGATCAATAAAGAACTAATATTAGATGTGTATAATGATGAAAAACAATCTATTTATCATCAAAATATTGTTGTTAACGATTCTTATTATGTAGATAATTTTCAGTTTTTTATTTCTCCTGAAGAACCAGGAATAAAAAATTATCATGTTTCTTTACAGTCCAATGAAATTGAAAAAAACACATTTAATAATGAGAAAGATTTTTTTATAGATGTTATAGACGATAGAAAAAGAATCTTATTATTATTTTCTCATCACCATCCAGATATTGCTGCTATTCAAGAAAGTTTAGCATCTCATGACCAATATGAAGTGCATTCTCATTGGTTGTCCGATTTGAATCCTAAACAATTTAATTATACTGAAAACAATGGATATAGTTTAATTATTGCTCATCAATTGTCCACTGAATCAGAATTTAATAAATTGAAATATTATAACAAAGTTCCTATTTTACATATTATTGGTTCTCGGTCTAACTTAAACACTTTTAATCAATTTCAGGATTTTATAAAATTTAAAAATATTGACAAATCGTTCGAGTACTCAAATGTTTCTTTAAATACTACTTTTTCCTCATTTTTAATTAACGATTCATTGTCAAATTTCTTATCCTTATCGACTCCATTTTTAACTCCATTTTCTGAAATTGAATCAAACTCTTTTGTAGATGTTTTACTTTATAAAAAGATTGGTTCATTAAATACAGAAAGACCGGTTTTATTTTTTACAGAAAATAATTATAAAGCTGGATTTTTATTAGGAGAAGGTCTTTGGCGCTGGAGGTTAAATGACACATATTTAAATAATAGTAATAGTTTATTTAATCATTTTTTAAGTCAAGTTACTCAGTATCTATTGTTAGATGAGGATAAAGACCGATTTCACGTTAACTTTGACCCTGTCTATCAATCAAGTCAACGTGTAATTTTTGAAGCAGAGTTATATAATAAAAATTTTGAATCAATCACATCTATTGATATTGAGATGCAATTGACAGATTCATTAGGAGTTAATTATCAATATCAATTTATAGTTGTTGATAATAAATACCATTTAGATGTTAGCTTACCAGATGGTAAATATGAGTTTATTGCAACCGCAGATTTTAACAATGAATTGTTTGTGAAAAAAGGAAAAATTATTATATCCAATTTTGATATTGAGTCTAGAGATTTGGTTGCTAAAGATAATCTCTTATTAGATTTAGCACTACAGAATAATGGTCATATGATTACAAAGGATAGTTTGACTCAATTAATAGATGGTATTATATCTTTACCGACTTTTAAACCAAGAGCATATTTTAATTATTATTACCAATCATTAATTAATTTTCAGTCGTTATTAGTATTAATATTATGCACTCTATTCATAGAGTGGTTTCTAAGAAGAAGGTATATAAACTATTAATATAAATTGATTATAATACTGATTTCTAATTATGAATCTTAAAATGTTTCATATCAAATTTTAATAATTATTTTGCATACATTTTGTGTTAAATAAAATGAAAGTAAAACATATTATATATTATATTTTGTCTAGGTTTGGTATGTTAAAAAATAAATATATCTTAGCTGTAGATTCTAGTTGTAGAATCAATCTCTTATAGCAAGAAAATATTTGTTTGCTATTTTAAGGTAATTAAAACAATATTGAAAAAAAATAGATATTATGAATGAAAAATTAAATTCTTTAGGTTTAATCGGCTTGTTTGCCTTTATTTTTATTTTATTATTTGGTACTAGAATGACATATACGGTTGGTCCAGGTGAAAAAGCTATCGTATTTCAGCGATTTGGTCAAGGACTTGACAAAGAGAATGTGAAACATCAAGGTTTCCATTTAATTGCACCTTGGAATGAAAAATATATTTATAATGTTAGGATACAAGAAGATTTATCTATTATGGAGGTTCTTTCAAAAAATGGATTAACCATTAAAACAGAATTATCATATCGATATAAACCATTTGATAATAAAATTGGATATGTTCATGATGAATTAGGTTTAAATTATCATGAAAACATTATTATACCGGAAATTAGATCAGTAACAAGAGAGGTAATTGGGGAGTATCTACCAGAAGAACTATATTCAACTAAAAGAGAGGTGATTGAAGATGAGATTTATGAAAGAACTAAAGTGTCTTTAGCACAGAAAAATTTGTTACTAGATGCTGTGTTAATAAGAGATGTTACACTGCCTAAAACCTTACAGGATGCTATTGAGAATAAATTAAAACAAGAGCAAATGTCGTTGGAGTATGAATTTAAAATAGAACAGGCAGAAAAAGAAGCTCAAAGACAAATTATTGAAGCTCAAGGAAAAGCCAAATCAAATCAAATTTTAAGTGTGAGCTTAACAGACAATGTTCTTAAAGACAAGGGAATTGAAGCGACTGTTAAACTTTCAGAGTCACCAAACAGTAAGGTTGTAGTCGTAGGTGCTGGTAAAGATGGTTTGCCTTTAATTTTAGGAAACAATTAATTAATTTTTTTTAATTGTTTTTCAAGTATAAACATTTTGTCCCTATGTTGTGCCGCGTCGATAAAATTCATTGATATTGCAGATGAATTCATAAGTTTTCTTGTTGTTTTAATCTCTTCTTTTAACTCTTTTATTGATAGTGACTTTATATCTAATGAAGATATTGATTCTTGTTTTTTAGCATTATTAGTTTCTAGGAGCGTGTTTTGTTGAACCTTTTTTTGTAATGGTTTTGGTGTGATTCCATGTTCTATGTTGTATGATTGCTGAATTTCCCTTTTTCTGTTAGTCTCATTGATAGTATCTTGCATAGATTGTGTTATATGATCAGCATATAATATACTTTGACCATGAATATGTCTTGCAGCCCTTCCAATTGTTTGAATAAGAGATTTTTTTGATCTTAAAAATCCTTCTTTATCAGCATCCATAATCGCCACCAAAGAGACTTCTGGTAAATCTAGACCTTCTCTTAATAGATTCACGCCAATCAATACATCTACTGTACCTAGTCTTAAATTTTTCATAATTTCAATTCTTGCTATCGTATCAATATCAGAGTGTATATATGTGGCATTTATTCCTGAATCAATCAAATATTTACTTAATTGTTCAGCCATTTTTTTTGTTAATGTAGTAACTAGAACTCGTTCTTTTTTTTTGATTCTTATATCTATTTCATTCAGCAAATCATCAATTTGATTTTTAGATTCACGAATCATAATTTCAGGTTCTAATAATCCAGTTGGTCTAATCACTTGTTCTATAATATTTTTTTCACATCTTAATAATTCATAATCGGATGGTGTAGCACTTACATATATAGTTTGCTTATTAATATTTTCAAACTCTTCAAAAGAAAGAGGCCTATTGTCTAATGCAGAAGGTAATCGAAAACCATATTCTACTAATGTTGATTTTCGGGATTTGTCTCCTCCGTACATGGCTTTTACTTGAGGAATAGTGACATGACTTTCATCTATTATTAATAAGAAATTATCTGGAAAGTAATCCATTAAACAGAAAGGTCGTTCACCTTCTTTTCTACCATCAAGATATCTAGAATAATTTTCAATACCTGTGCAATATCCTAGCTCTTGAATCATTTCAAGATCATAGTTCACTCTTTCTTCTATTCTTTTAGCTTCATTATGTTGATGATTTTTTATAAAAAATTTAACTTGATTAGTGAGTTCATTTTTAATCTTTACAATTGAATTTTTGATATTATCTTTTGATGTAATAAATATATTAGCAGGTGTTATTTGAATTTGTTTTTGTTGTGTTTTTTGTTGTGTTTGCAGATTGACCTTTTCTATAAAATCTACTTGATTACCCCAAAAATGAATTTTATAATGAACATCTTCATTAGTTGGGTGTATTTTAAGTGTGTCACCAGTCATTTTAATTTGTCCTTTTTTGACATCTGCATCTTTTGTTCTCGTATATAATGCTTCAATTAAATCATTGATCATATCTTTTCTTTGATAAATTTCCCCACTCTTAATTGTAATTGTTTTTTCTTGAAAAAATACAGGATTCCCAATACCATAAATACATGAAACAGATGCTACAACTATTACATCATTTTTTCCAGATAATAGACTAGTTGTTGCTTTCATGCGAAATTTTTCTATTTCTTCATTTATTGATAAATCTTTTTCTATATATGTATTGGTGGCTGGCAAATATGCTTCTGGTTGATAATAATCATAATAAGAGACAAAATATTCTACACTATTATGAGGAAAAAATAATTTAAACTCTTCATATAATTGTGCAGCTAGAGTTTTATTATGACATAACACTAAAACAGGTTGATTATAATTTTTAATAACATTTGCGATTGTAAATGTTTTACCTGAGCCAGTTACTCCTTTTAAGCATTGGTGTTTAGTATTTTTATTTAATCCATCTTGAAGAGATTGAATTGCTTCTGGTTGATCACCAGTAGGATGATATGTTGCATTTAATTGAAACATTATATCTTTTTTAAGCATTTTGTCCATATTTTAAACGATGCCTCTGCTTGAGCGACAAACATTTCTTGACCATTTATGATTGTTGCGCCTTTTTTTTCCACTGTTTTTAAAAACATAGTCTTTTTAGGATTATATATTAAGTCAATAAAGTGGTGCTTATTGGATATTAAATGATAGGGAAGTATAGGTTTAGTATTAATATTTGGGTATTGTCCAACTGGTGTTGTATTAATAATTAACTTAAAATCGGATATTACATTATTTATATCTTGGTAGCTTAACATATTATATTTTGGCTTTCTCGAGACAATAGAATAAGTTATCTTTTTTTTATTTAAAACATATGAAATTGTATTTGATACTCCACCCGAACCGAGTATTAAGGCTTGAATATCTTGATGTAAAGATATCTTCTGTAATAGTTTCTCAAAACCGATAATATCAGTGTTATATCCAATTTTTTTTTTAGTTTTCGGATTGATAAATACTGTATTCACGGATTGCGTTTTATTTGCTAACACATCTAATTCATCTAGGTGTTGTATAATTTGTTTTTTATATGGTTGCGTGACATTGAGTCCTACTAATCCTTCATTGCATATTATGTCTAATTCACGTATGTTTTTCAAGTCATATAAATTATATGAAAAATTGTCAATTTTTTCTTTGTTAAATTTATTTTCAAAGTATTTTTTTGAAAAAGAATGTGTTAAAGGTGTTCCAACTAAACCTAGTTTATACATGCTCATCTTTTTTTGCAAACTTCTCTAATATCCTTATTGTAATAGCACCTAGTATAATGATGATAATAGCATAAAAATCAGCACTACTCTCAAAATTTGGATAGGACAGTTGATTTAATAAACTGGTTGAAGATTCGTCTATGATATTAGTTTTTTTCCATGGCCAAATCCATAATAATGAACCCGTAATGAACCCAGTTAATATTGAAAATGTTATGTTTTTATATTTTTTTAGCAGCCATTTTATTATACGACTAAATATNAGTATTCCTGCTATATGTCCAATTAGAAATGTAACAAATAATTTCAAGTAAATATAAATTTCGTCATTACTATAATATTTNGGTTGTGTTAAATAATGTAAAGTNTCAGATATTAATAATTTATAATTACCTAAAAGTAATAATAAATAAGATCCTGAAAGACCTGGTATTAACATCCCAGCAACACCTATAANACCACACAAGAAAACAAAAAATAAATTTTTATTTTCTTCTACAGAGGGATTCATGAGAAACAGTATTAAAGATATTATTAATCCAAAGANAAAAAATATAATTTCTATTATTTTCCATTTGTTGATGTATCGCGATATATATAATATAGAAGCAAGAATAATTCCAAAAAAGTAGGACCAAGTATATGTTTCATAATGACTGAAAAGATATTGTAGCAAATGAGCAATGCTAATAGAGCTAATGATTATACCTATTATTATTGGTAGTAAAAAATTTAAAGAGAGGTGTTTGTTTAGTAATTTAAAATCACGTTTTGTAATTATCTTCACAACTTTTAGATCAATCTTTGTCAAGATATTAATAATTTTTTCATATACTCCTAGTATTAGAGCTAAGGTTGAACCTGATAATCCAGGAATAATATTCGCTATTCCAATTAAAACTCCTTTTAAAATATTTATTAAAAATTCACTCAAACTGTGGCTTTATTTGATGTTACTTCCAAATATGCAGAGTAACCCCCTTGTAGATTAAATATATTATTCAAGCCAAATTGCTTACTTAACATGTAGATTACAGCTGCCGCTCTTCTTCCTGTTTGACAATAGATGATAACTTGTTTGGTTTGATTGATTTTGTTAGTAGAGTGTAGTATTTGATCCATAGGGATATGAAGGGCGTTAATATTTCCATTCTCATATTCATATTGTTCCCTGATATCAATTATCTGAATTTCACTTCTATTCATTTTTAAAAAACTATGTATTGAAATTTCGTTCATATTTCACGATTTTAAAAAGTTAAAAAAAGTATCACCTCTTAAACCTAATCTTAAACATTCTAGCGGAATTACATCATTAGTGCTAATATTTCCTAGGTTAACATTTGCTCCTAATAGTTTAATAAAGAACACTTGTTGCTTTTTTTTAGGTGCTTCCCATAGTATTTTGTCTTTTGGTACTTTGGTGAGTATTTCTTCTATTAAATCAGATCGCACTTCACCACCACTTCTATATAATCCGACATTACCACTTTCTCTTGCTTCAGCAATAACTTTCCATGAGCCTGCTTCAATTTCTTTTTGCATTAATTGGATCCATTTAGAGGGAGCCATAATTTTATTAGAACTTTTNTATCCAACCTCTGAAAAAACAGTTATTTTTTGATTTGATAAGTTATTTATGTATTCACATTTTTTTTCATGATTCATTTTTATACTCCCATCAGATATTTCAACTGTATCTAATTCCAATTTTTTAATAAATTCACAATACTCTTTAAACATATCTCTTATCAAGAATGCTTCAAATAATGTNCCCCCTAGATATACCTTAATACCATTTTTNTTATATAGTTTAATTTTAGTTTTTAAATTCTTTGTTACTAATGCAGTCCCAAAGCCAAATTTTACAATATCAATAAATTGACTACTAGAAGAAATCATGGCTTCCGCCTCCTGAGTAGATAGCCCTTTGTCCATCACCATTGTTAATCCTTTTTCTCTTGGCTTTAAAGGCCTTTCGGGTATATTGGGTAGATTAATCATATTATCCATGAATTAAAAGAGCAAAAGTATTAAAATGATAAGAATCTTTTATCAATACTGAAAAAAAGTTATTTACATTTGTGATGTTAAATTATTTTATGACTTTAATTAAATCTGTTTCTGGTGTTAGGGGCATAGTTTTTGACAATGATTCTCAAGGGTTATCCTCTTTNGAAATTACTCATTGTATTAACCAATTTTGTCTTTGGATATTTATTCAATTAAACAATCAGCAATCCTCATTGTATGCTCAGTATGGATTTAATTCTAATAATATTAAAATTGCTATTGGTAGAGATGGACGACTAAGTGGTCGAAGAATATCTAAAATATTGACTGACACCATCATAAGTTTCGGTTATGATGTAATTGACTTAGAGTTAACTACCACACCATCTGTTCAATTAGCTGTTATTCATGAGAATTGTCTTNGGGGTGTGATGATTTCAGCTAGTCATAATCCAATTGAATGGAATGGTTTAAAATTGCTAAATTTTAAAGGTGAATTTTTGTCAAAAAAAGAGGGTTTAGATGTNTTTAGTCTACAATTAGATAATAACATATTACGAGAGAAGCAGTCTATATTAAAACGAACAGGTGATGTGATTTCTAATATTGATTATAAGGAGAAACATGTGGAATCCATTCTAGAATTAGAAGCTGTTGATGTTCATAAAATTAAGTCTAATAAGCTTAAGGTTGTTGTTGATGGTATTAATTCATCAGGTGGAGTATATGTACCTTTTCTATTAAAAAAAATGGGAGTAGATGTAGTTGAATTAAATTGTTGTCCAGATGGAAATTTTCAACATGATCCAGAGCCAATACCGAAAAATTTAGAAGCTTTATGTGAGAAAGTAAAACAAACAAAAGCTGATTTAGGTATTGCTGTTGATCCAGATGTAGATCGGCTTGTTTTGGTGTGTGAAGATGGTTCTTTTTTTGGTGAAGAATACACTATTGTTTCTATTGCTAAATATATATTATCCAAGTATCCTGAATCTAGTGTTGTTTCAAATTTATCAACAACTAAAGCAGTCCAAGATATTGCTNTTGAATTAGGAGCCAAGCATTTTGAATCAGCGGTAGGAGAGATTAATGTCGTTCAACTNATGAAAGATAAAAAATCAATTATTGGAGGCGAGGGTAGTGGTGGAGTTATTTTTTCACCTGCTCATTATGGTAGGGATGCTCTTGTAGGTATTGCTCTTTTTTTAACGTATTTATCAGAGTCTAATCTTTCTGTAAAAGAATTAAAATCATCTCTACCTTCTTACTTTATGTTAAAAGAAAGAATATCTATATCTGAAAATAAGACATTTGATTTTGATCTTTATATTCAAGATCAGCTTGAGTATTGCAATACTCATAATCAACAATTCTCATTAATTGACGGTATTAAGATTTATTATGATTGTGGTGCTTGGTCTCATGTTCGTNCGTCCAACACCGAACCTTTAATTAGGTTAATCTTAGAATCTAATAGTAAAAAGAGAATTATGGAATTAAAAAAACAATTAATTTCTACTATAACTAATTATTTAAAATAAATTTGCACTTGATGAAAGTATATTTAGATAATGCAGCAACTACAGCTTTAGATCCTGAGGTGATTTCGATTATGTCGAAATCAATGGAACAAGATTATGGAAATCCTTCGTCTAGCCATTCTTTTGGACGTAGTAGTCGATCAGTGATAGAAACATCTAGACGCACTATAGCTACTTTATTGAATGCAGAGACATCCGAAATATTTTTCACCTCTAGTGGTACAGAAGCAGATAATATGGCAATTAGAGGTGCTGTTAGGGATGCTGGTGTTAAGCATATTGTTACCTCTAAAATAGAGCATCCTGCGGTATTAAATACGGTAGCACATTTATTGAGAAAAAAAAAAGTCACAGTAGATTATGTGAATATTAATGAATTAGGAGAAATTGATTTAGAGAATTTAGCTCATATTCTATCTAAGAATAGTAATGTTTTAGTTAGTTTGATGCATGGAAACAATGAAATCGGTAATTTATTAGATTTAGAAAAAGTAAGTCAAATTTGTCAAGAACATAATGCATTATTTCATTCTGATACAGTACAAACGATAGGCCATTATAATTTTGATCTNAAAAAAATAAAAATAGATTTTCTAACTTGTTCAGCACACAAATTTCATGGACCTAAAGGTGTAGGTTTTTTATATATTAATAAGGATGTTAATATCACTCCTCTCATTCATGGTGGTTCTCAAGAGCGTAATATGCGAGGTGGTACAGAATGTGTGTATGGTATTACAGGCTTAGCGAAAGCTATGGAAGTTGCATATAGAGATTTAAGTGACCATCAAAAACATATTGAAAAGTTAAAAGAACATATGCTTCAAGAAATAAAAGATAGATTNCCATTTGCATCATTTAATGGTTGTTCTTCTGATTTAAAGAAAAGTATGTATACTGTGCTTAGTATCTCTTTTCCAATGNAAGAGCATAGTAACTTATTGTTATTTAATTTGGATTTACTTGGTGTGTCTTGTTCTGGTGGTAGTGCATGNAGTTCAGGAGCAGTTAGTCAATCTCATGTTATCTCAGAAATCTCCACTCAAAATGGTCCAGTAGTTCGATTTTCATTTGGTAAATTTAATACATTCAAAGATGTAGATTTTGCAATTCAGCAACTATGTAGTTTATTTAATTAATAATAATGNAATCGTCTTACTTTGGATATATATTTTGCTAAACGAATAACCTGTTTAGTATATCCAAACTCATTATCATACCAAATGTATAATATTACATTTTTACCATTTTTTGAGCTAATAGTAGCTGGAGCATCAAAAATAGCGGCACCTTCATTCCCAATAATATCACTTGAAACTAACTCAGTATTCATCGAGAATTTTATTTGATTCACTAATGGTCCTTCTAAAGCAGCTGTTCTCATTAGTTCTTTGATTGTTTCAGATGATATAGTTTCTTCTATATCTAAATTAATAATTGCTAATGAGCCATTTGGGGTAGGCACACGAATAGCATTTGCAGTTAATTTATTTGCTAAATCTGGTATTACCTTTGTGACNGCTTTTCCAGCCCCAGTTGATGTGATTACCATATTAATTGCTGCTGATCGACCTCTTCGACTTTTAGAATGCATATTGTCAAGTAAATTTTGATCATTTGTATATGCATGTATAGTTTCAATATGACCTTTATTGATAGTATGGTTGTCACTAATTACTTTGAGTATAGGTGCTATAGCATTTGTTGTACATGATGCTGCTGATATAATTATGTCATTTTCAATATCAATTACAGATTGATTGACCCCATAGACTATATTAGGTATGCCCGTTCCTGGGGCAGTAAGTAAGACCTTATTTACGCCATCTAATTTCAGATGATTTTTTAAGCTTTCATAATCTTTATATACACCAGTATTGTCGATTAATAGTGCATTATTAATTCCATATTTGTTTAATTGATATTTAGTCTTTTCATCGAAAAATTGTATTTTTTGTCCATTGATCACAANGTNTAATTCATCCTCATTAATTTCTATTGAACTAGAAAATGATCCATGGACAGAATCTTGACGTAATAATGCACATCGTTTTTTTAAAGATACGGCATCAATTTTTCTCAAAATAACTCCTTTTAATCTTAATTGTTGTCCTTTTCCTGCTTGTTTAATNAGCTCTCTTGCACANAATCTACCAATTCTTCCAAATCCATATAANACTACATCTTTAGAATGCTGAGATTTATCCGTAGAATTTTTAATAAAACCAATTTTTGTATTTAAAAAATCTAATTTATTTAAGTCTTTCGTGTTTTCATTATTATACTCATATGTTAATTTTCCAATATCAATTTTAGCTGGCGCTAAATCCATAGTTGTTAATGTCTTCGCTAGTTTTGCTGAATCAAAAATATTAATAGGTTTTTTTACNAAATTACTAGCGTATTGATGAAACCTTAANATATCAGAGACATTTTTGTCAATTAAATGTTTTCTAAAAAGGACAAGTTCAATTCCTTTGCTATATAGTAAGTTGCCTACCGAATTAATGAGATCTGTGGCGGCTTTTTCTTCAGCTATAAATGCATCGAGTTTTTCAGAATAATTTTGTGTCATGTTCTTAAAATAGTATTGGTTTTAAAAATAGAAAAAAATATATAATCAAAATTAGTTTTTTATTTATTTATTTTTGCAATTATAACATAGATTATTTTCCATGGCAACTTTTTTCAAGTACAATTCTTGCGGTAATGATTTTATTATCATNGATAATAGAGATGAAACATTCTCTATTAGCACAAATTACATCAAAAAATTATGTGATAGAAAATTTGGAATTGGTGCTGATGGTTTCATATTATTAGAAAAAGATGAGTCAGCCGATTATTTTATGAATTATTTTAATTCTGATGGATTAATGTCATCTTTTTGTGGTAATGGNAATTTATGTTGTGGGCATCTTGCATATCATTTAGGTATTTTAAATAAAAAAAATAAGGGAACTTTTTCTACAAGAGAAGGAGTGTTTGATCTTCAAGTCGACGATCACAATATTTCAATATCTATGCCTGATGTACTCGATTATATTATTTCTACAAAAGATTTTCAACACTTTATTATTAATACGGGATCTCCTCATTATATAAGTTTCAGAGATTCTGTAGATAAAATTGACATCAATAAAGAAGGCCGTATGATCAGGAATTCACCATTATATATAAAGGAAGGTGTTAATGTAACTTTTGTAGCTAGCTCATTATTTCCTAGTGTTAAGACNATGAATTTAGCAGATCAATCAGTAATAAGTATTAGGACTTATGAAAGAGGGGTAGAGTCAGAGACGTTATCTTGTGGTACAGGTGTTGTAGCCGCAGCACTATCAGAAATAATTTATTATGCTGGATTTTTAGATTCAGATAAAATAAAAAACTCACTTCATCATGCTACGAAAGTAAAGACATTAGGTGGTATATTAAATGTTGATTTTAAATGTGATTATAAAAAAAATAACGAGTTAGTGAATTTTAATTTCTCGGATATTATTTTATCCAATAGAGTTAATATGGTTTTTCAAGGTCATTTACTTATTTAGAAATATTTAAATGCGGATTTTAATTAGTGCTTATTTCTTTATTATATTTTGTTCTTGCAGTAACAAACCTAGCACCTATTTAAATATTGCGGAATCTGTTAATTATATCGGAATGAATCAATGTGCTGCCTGCCATCTTGATAAGTATGAATCTTTTATTCAAACAGGTATGGGTAAATCTATGAGACCTGCATTAAAACAACATAGTTCATCTTTTTTATCCCATGTTTTATATGACAGTATTTTACAACTACATTATGATCCTCATTGGAAAAAAGATACATTATTTCTCCATGAATACCAGATTAAAGCTGATGACACCATACATTCTTTGAAAAAGAAAATTGATTATATTATTGGTTCTGGACACCATACTAATTCTCATATTTTTGAGAATAATGGCTATCTATATCAAGCCCCTTTTACGTATTATATTCAGGATTCTATTCTTGATTTTCCACCTGGATTTGAGAATGATAAAAATAGTAGATTTTCACGTAAAATGGGGATTGAATGTATAGCTTGTCATAATGCATATCCTGACTTTGTGTTAGGTTCAGAAAATAAATATGAACACATACCACTAGGTATAGATTGTGAAAGATGTCATGGTCCTGGTCAGTTGCATGTGGAAAATATTCAAAAGCATAATATAATTGACACCAGTAAGCATATCGACTATTCTATAGTTAACCCTAGTAACTTGTCGCCAGAATTACAGAATGATATGTGTGCTCGATGTCACTTGCAAGGTAATGCGGTTTTGCAAGATCATAAATCATTTTTTGATTTTAAACCAGGAATGTATTTAAGGGAGGTTATGGATGTTTATTTNCCTAGATATGAGGGTCATGTAGATTCATTTATTATGGCATCCCATTTTGATAGAATGAAATTGAGTAGTTGTTATATTAAATCTGATGGAGGACTTTCGTGTCTGAATTGTCATAATCCTCATATTTCTGTAAAACAAACAGATCAAACTTTTTTTAATCAGAAATGTTTAGAATGTCATGCTAATTTTGATTGTGACGAAGAATTGCATGAGAAACAAAAAAATAATAATAACTGTGTGCAATGTCACATGAGAACTTCTAATACTATTGATATTCCTCACGTTAAGATCACTGATCATAAAATCAGTACTCATCATAGCATAGATACGACTAAAATATATAATGGAAATTTTTTAGGATTAGTTTGTGTTAATAATGATAATCCTACTTATGAGAGTATTATACAAGCGTATTTACAACAGTATGAAAGATTTGAACCTTACCAGTATTATCTAGATTCTGCTCAATATTATTTAACAAAAATAGACTTAGANACTAAAAGAGGTATTTACACACATATATACTATTTGTTTTTAAAAAATGATTATGANTATATTATTAAAGAAGTTAATCGTATCGGTTTAGATTCCCTATTAAACTACTATTTTATTACTAAAGATTATAGTAATCAAGATGCTTGGTCATGCTATAGGATAGGTGAGGCTTTTTTTCAAAACGATCAATTTGTTGAGGCAGAAAAGTTTTATCAGCAATCAGTCAAGCTGGCTCCATATAATTTAGAGTTTCGAAATAAATATGGAGTTTGTTTATTTAATCAAGAGAAATTAGAATTTGCAATAGATGAATTTAAGTTTATTATTAATGAGGATAATAATTTTGTGTCTGCATACACCAANTTAGGCTATTTAAGCTTAAAATTAGGAAAAAGAAAAGAAGCACTAATGTATTATAATTATGCCCTNACATTAGATCCCGGGCATGAAAAAACACTTGTTAATAAAGCACAACTACTATTACTTGATAATAATAAAAAAGATGCTTTTATTTGTGTTGATAAANTATTGTTACTCAACCCTGATAGTGAAGAGGCCCAAATATTATTAAATATTCTTAATGAGATATAAGTTACTTTCCATAATACTATTTACTTTTATTTTTGTTGTCATATTTTTTATTAAACAAACGTATTTTAATAAGCCCATTTTAGATAGTGACTATGAATTTTATATNTCTTCAAATACTTCATTTGAAGAAGTCCAGAATCACATAGATTCTTTATGTGTAGATTTNCCTGTTATTCCCAAATTAGGTTTTAATCTTTTTTTAAAACAGAAGCGACTTGAATATTGGTTTAAGCCTGGTCGTTATATTATAAAAAAAACATTTTCTATTAATGACGTTGTCAATAAATTAAGATCGCAGGTTCAAGATCCTGTAAATATTACTTTTAATAGCATGAATCATATTTCACCTGTATTTTCTATTGCTGGTCGAAAATTAGAATTAGATTCTATTGATTTAGTTAATTATCTAGATTCTGCCAATTTATCTTTGGATAGTCTCGCCTTTTTATTAATACCTAATACCTATGAAGTATTTTGGGATATTTCACCTAAAGAATTTTTTAATAGAATTCATTTTGAATATAACTCTTTTTGGAACTCCAATAGATTAGAAGCAGCTAATAAGCTTAATCTTTCTAAACAGGAAGTCTTTGTTTTAGCATCTATTATAGATAAAGAAGCTAGTCATATTGATGAAATGCCACGTATTGCTGGTCTTTATTTAAATCGATTGCAACAAAATTGGTTTTTAGCAGCAGATCCTACTATTATTTATGCTTATGAAAAAATATTTAATTCATCTATTAGACGCGTGAGAAATAAACATATTGATATGACTAAGTCATCATTTTTCAACACATATTATCATAAAGGACTACCTCCTTTCCCAATTTGTATACCCAGTTTCCAAGCATTAGATGCGGCGTTAAATCCGGAAGAGCATAAATATATGTATATGTGTGCAAGGCCTGACAATTCTGAATACCATAATTTTGCAACAAATTATTTTCAACACCAAAAAAATGCAGCTGCTTTTCATAAGTGGTTAAACAAAAGAAAAATCTTTTAATTGCTTATATTTGATTTTTGTTCTTTAGAATTATTATTACATAAGTTGCCTTATCGCTTTCTTAATGAAAGAGGAAAGTCCGGACAACATAGAGAACCATACTTCCTAACAGGAAGGGTCTTTAGAAATAAAGATACAGATAGTGCCGCAGAAAATAACCGCCATATTTGGTAAGGGTGAAAAAGTGAGGTAAGAGCTCACTGGATTTAATAGTGATATTAAATTTGGGTAAACCTTATGGGTTGAAAGATCAAATATACCAAGTTGTACTTGTGTACTAAGAGTTTCTCGCTCAATCTTGGAGGGTAGATCGATGTTGATTATACTAGTGATAGTATAGCTAGATAAATGATAAGGGTTTTGATTGAATTAAAATACAGAATCCGGCTTATAGACTTTATGTAAACTAAAGGGGGTATTTGCCCCCTTTTTTAATTTAAATCACCTAAATATCGTTCCGCATCTAAGGCAGCCATACAACCACTCCCTGCAGCTGTTACAGCTTGTCTGTAAATTGAATCTTGAGCATCTCCACTTGCAAACACTCCTGGTAGATTTGTTAATGAACTATCATGTTTGGTGATTAAATACCCTACTTCATCCATATTTAATTGACCTTTAAATATTTCGGTATTAGGATTATGCCCAATTGCTAAAAAGAATCCAGTAGCTGATATCATGAGTTCTTTTTTCTTTTCCCGATCTAATACTTTAATAGATTTTACTGTTTGATCACCCATTATCTCAATAGTTTCATGGTTAAATAACACTTCAATATTTTTAGTATCAAAAACTCTTTTTTGCATTATTTGGGATGCTCGCATAGTATTTTTTCTTACCAAGAGGTATACTTTATTGCATAATTTTGCTAAATATGTTGCTTCTTCTGCTGCTGAATCACCTCCTCCAACAACGACTACATCTTGATTTTTAAAGAAAAANCCATCNCAAACAGCACAGGCTGATACTCCTGAACCCATATATTTTGTTTCAGAATCTAAACCAAGGTATTTTGCAGANGCTCCCGTAGAAATAATTACAGTTTTAGTGTATATCTCCTCTTTATTATCTATAATTACTTTATGTGTTCCACCTTTTTCTTTTGAAAACAGAACTTCTGTGACTGTTCCAAAGATGATTTTTGTACCAAATCTTTCTGCCTGTTTCTTAAAGTCCTCCATCATTAAAGGACCGGTTACTCCATCAGGATATCCAGGGTAGTTTTCAACATCATTTGTTGTAGTTAGCTGACCTCCAGGCTGTATCCCTTGAATTAAAACTGGCTCTAAGTTGGCTCGAGACGCATAAATTGCAGCTGTATATCCAGATGGTCCGGATCCAATTATCAAACATTCAATCACTTTCATTATTTAAATTTTAATATATATTAATTATAGATTTTTTTACTTTTAGCAAATTTAAAATTTTTATTAAATAATTTATTCTAAAAAAACACATAAGAAGAATTAATTTGTTAATTATATTTGCAATCAATTATTTATAAATCACTTTTAATTAGTTTTGAATAAACGAACACCCTTCTATTCTTTACATAAGAAACATAGTGCTAAATTAGTTTCTTTCTCTGGTTATGAAATGCCTATACAATATAAAGGAATTGGGTTTGAGCATAATCACGTGAGGAATAGTGTTGGCATTTTCGATGTTTCTCACATGGCACAAATTCTGATTAATGGGGCTAATGCTTTTGCTTTAATTCAGAAAATNACCACTAATAATGCTTCTAAGCTAGTTGATGGAAAAATTCAATATTCATGTATGTTAAATCATAATGGGGGGATTATAGATGATTTATTAGTGTATAGAATGACTTTTGATCGATATATGTTAGTGGTCAATGCTGCTAATGCAGTCAAAGATTTTGATTGGATTTGTCTCAATAATAATTTTGATGTTGAAGTTTTAAATATCACTGAAGATANAGGATTGTTAGCTATACAAGGCCCTCATTCTGAGATGGTTTTACAGAGATTGACTAATATAAACTTGAAAGATATTCCGTATTATTCCTTTAAAATTGGAGAATTTGCTGATTGTCCAGATGTAATTATTTCTAAAACTGGTTATACTGGTTCTGGTGGTTTTGAAATTTATTTAGATAAGAAATTTGCTGTAAAAATATGGGAAAGACTGTTTNCAGAGAATNGCATCTTAGAGCCAATTGGTTTAGCAGCACGTGACACTTTAAGATTAGAAATGGGCTATTGTTTATATGGTAATGATATTAATGATCATAGATCTCCAATAGAAGCAGGGTTGTCTTGGATTGTAGATATGAAAAAAGAGTTTATTGGTAAAGAAATAATTAAGAGTCAAATAGAGTTGGGAGTTAAGGAAAAGTTNGTTGGTTTTATTATGGAAGAAAGAGGTGTTCCTAGGAAGGATTATCAGATAGTAAATAAAAAAGGTTCTACTATAGGTGTTGTAACCTCAGGTACTATGTCCCCATTTTTTAATAAAGGGTTTGGTATGGGATATATTTTGAAAGAGGAAGCATTTATTGATAATTATATTTTTATTGTTATTAGGGATAAGAAAGTAAAAGCTAAAATTGTTAAGCCACCATTTTATGAAAAATAAACGAAAAATAGATATTTGTTTAACTCCATCTTTACTAAATTTATTTGATTTATCGAATAAACAGGTTGTAATTATTGATGTTTTTAGAGCAACCTCTGCAATGTGTGTTTTTCTCAATAATGGTGGTGATAAAGTGATCCCTGTTGCCACTGTAGATGAAGCTAAAAACTATAAAAAAAATAACGATAATAACATAAGTCATTATTTAGTCGCTGCTGAGAGAAATGGCTCCATTGTTCCAGGTTTTGATTTAGGTAATTCCCCTTTATTATATGATGGCAAAAATTTTAATGGATGTTCACTCGTTATTACTACTACTAATGGAACATTAGCTATTAATAAAGCTAAAACAGGTCATGTTAAAATGTTATTAGCTTCTTTTTTAAATGCGAGTGCTATTGTGAATTATTTGTCTTTAGCTAAAGAAGATGTATTAATTGTATGTTCTGGTTGGAAAGGGAGATGTTGTGTTGAAGATCTATTATTAGCGGGATGCTTATCTACACACCTATTGAACACATCAAAGTTTCATACAGATTCGGATTCAGTTTTATTGGCAAATAATACATATAATATAGCAAAGTTAGATATGTTTAATTTTTTAGCAAATTCTGCTTATAGAACAAGAATGAATTTAGATGATGATATTAAATTTTGTTTACAAAAAGATATTATGGATATTGTTCCAATGTGGTTTCCAATAGAGAAAAGTGTTACAGAATCTAATATTGGTTTTTTTTCTTTACGTAGTAATTAATTAATTTTTTATGAAATATGTTGCAAAAGAAGATGTAAAAAATTATCCGTTAATAGAATTTAAAGGACACATCCATCTTATTGATAACTATTCTGAATTAGAGCAATGCTGTGATATTATATGTAAAAAAACTATTATTGGATTTGATACTGAAACCAAACCCTCATTTAAAAAAGGAATTAGTTACAATATTTCTCTGATTCAATTAGCTGTAGATGATGATGTGTTTATTATTAGGATTGATAAAATTGGATTAGATAAACGAATTATTGATATTTTATCTAACTCCAATATATTAAAAGTAGGCATTGATGTTAAAAATGATCTCATAGGATTAAAAAAAATGCATAATTTTCAAGAAGCTAATTTTTTAGATTTAAATTCTCTGGCCACCGTGAAAGGATTTAAAAGTATTGGTGCAGTTAAATTATGTATTATGTTACTAGGATTTCGAATTAGTAAAAGGCAGAGGCTTTCTGATTGGTCAGCTGATATCTTGACTCCATCTCAACTTGAATATGCAGCTATTGATGCTTGGATTTGTCCTCAAATACTTCAATCTTTTAAAGATAAATTATTATATCCGTGATAATTGAAAATTGATTTTTTTCTCCAAAATCTGTATGCTTTTGTTCAACTTTCTTTTGAAAAACCACAATCCTTTATATGTTCTAACATATTTTGGAAATGGACGGGGTAATGTTTCAAAATTATTACCAGTTAACACTAAAGCATTAAATTTTAAGGACCCAGGAGTGTCTCCAATGTATGCAATTAAAAAATTATTTTTTAATTTAATTTTTTCTTGATTACTTAATGGTTGTTTCTGGTCTTTAAAGACATTTTTAAAATCATTATTTTGAATTTCATTAGAGAAAGTACTGTAAAAGAAGTAGACTGGACACAATGACCATTCTTTTTTAAATGTATTAATAATCTCTTCATTTAATTTGTTTTGTTTGTCTTGTTCTCGATTAGCCTGTTTTACCATTTTCTTGCTTGAGTAGTAGTCAATTAAATGCTCATTTGTTTGCAGTCTGACTAACAGTGCTCCATTTTTTATATTATATATTTCATTTTGTCCGTAAATATTCAGGCTAAAAGTGAAAAATATGATAAATAGAAACAATAAGTATTTCATTTGTTATAATTTGTATTAAATTAAAAATAATAAATATACTTTTGATATGCCCAGGATTAAGTTAAAATTACCCACTAAATTTCACTTTCAAACTAAATTACAACTTAGAATTTATGATATGAATTATGGTGCACATATGGGGAATGATTCTGTCTTAAGTATTATACATGAGGCTCGTGTACAATTTTTTCAATCTATCAATTTAGAAGAGCGTGATTTTTATGGCTTCTCGCTATTAATGGCTGATAGTGCTGTAGTATATAAAAAAGAAGGTTTTTATGGAGATCAATTAGATATTAAAATATCAGTTTCAGAACTGTATGATTATGGTTTTGAGCTTTTTTACTTAATAAAGAATGGTAATGATGAGATTGCTCGTGTGAAAACAGGTTTAGTTTGTTATGATCGAACAAAAAATAAAATTGTAAAAATCCCTCTTCATTTCATAAATACTTTTAGCTAACACATGTTTTAAATCATTGCATTAAATATTGCTTAAATGTGTTATTAATTACATTTACAATAAATATTATTTGTGTCGATTTTATTTATATAATTTAGTATTTTCATTGATTATATATTTTGTTTCAATTTTTTAGCAAAAATTCATTAATGCATAAATTAACATATAATTTCCTTTTTAGATTAATTTCAAATGGTATTCCACTTTTTTTTTCATTACTTTTTCTTTTCACTTTAGGCTTTGCTCAAACAAACGATACTTCTTTTCAATATCCAATTCCTTACAAACAATCTCATTTGATTCATTGGGCGGACAGCACATTAAATACTTTGTCGTTAGAACAGAAAATAGGTCAATTATTTATGGTTACAGCAACAGGAAGAGGATTAAGTGAGAGCTATTATAAAAAGATTGATAGCTTAATATTAAATTATCAAATAGGTGGTGTTCTTTTTCTACAATCTAATCCAGAAGAATTAACCAATTTGTTAAGTCGCTATAATAGACACTCTAAAATTCCACTTTTAGTCTCTATAGATGCAGAATGGGGCTTAGGAATGAGATTGGACAGCACCCAGTCTTTTCCATGGATGATGACCTTGGGAGCAGTTCAAGATGATAATTTAATTTATAATTTTGGTTCAGAAGTTGCTAGGCAATTAAAGCAGTTAGGTGTTCATATTAACTTTGCACCAGTGATTGATGTGAATAATAATCCGAATAATCCAATTATAGATAGACGAGCTTTTAGTTCAGATCCTAATCTGGTCAGTTCAAAAGGGTTAGCTTACATGTTTGGTTTACAAGATAATAATATATTAGCTTGTGCAAAGCATTTTCCTGGTCATGGNGATACAGAGACAGATTCNCACAAAAGTCTCCCTGTTTTATATCATGATAAGAATCGGCTAGATAGCATTGAATTTGTCCCTTTTAAAGCATTAATTAATCATGGATTAGGTTCAGTAATGATAGCACATATGAANCTTCCTCTAATTGACACTTTAAATATTCCTTCTTCATTTTCGAGTTATATTATCAATAATATTTTAAAGAATGAAATGGGCTTTCAAGGCNTNGTTATTAGTGATGCTTTAAATATGGATGCATTAGCTGNATATAGTAGCCCAGGTGAAATAGAATTGAATTCATTTTTAGCTGGNAATGATATTTTACTGTGTCCAGATAATATTTTTGAAGCTATCAATTTAATTCAGCAAGAGATTAATAAAAGTCCATTTCTACTAGAATATTTAGATCAAAGTTGTCGANAAATANTGATGTTAAAAAAATGGGCAGGAGTATTTGAGNNGGAAGCTCCAAAAAANATGAATTTAACAACAGATAGTTCTGTGGTTTTAAATAGAGATTTGTCGCANAATGCNATTACTCTGTTAAAAAATCAAAATAACATTCTACCATTAGATAGTTTNCATGCTTTAAAGATTGCATATTTTTCTATGGGAGATGATANTGGAGATNTNTTTTTTAANAGGTTAAATANCTATGTNCCAATTGACAANTATGTGTATCCTACTACTTTAGAAAANCAAAANNCTGTNTTAAAAGATNTAGAAGCATANGATGTGGTTTTGGTTGGATTNCATTATTCTAACAAGAATTTTTGGGAAAAACATCGTATGACACAAAAAGAATCNATCTTTTTATCAAGATTAAGTATGCAAAATCAGATTATTGTGAATTTATTTGGTCATCCACAAATTTTAAATTCATTAGATGTAAAAAATATACATGGTTTAATTCTTTCTTATCAAAACTCTACAGATTTCCAAGACTTAACAGCTCAATTAAATTTCGGATCNATTAATGCTACTGGTAGATTGTCTGTGAATACANATAATTTTTTAGTAGGAGATGGNATTGATTTAGATGCTACACGCAACTTTGGATTTTCACTTCCTGCAGAAGTTGGAATGAATAAGGATTCTTTATNANATATTGATTCTATTGTTATTAACGCTATTNATGATAAAATTATGCCTGGTTGTCAANTNATAGNTTCCAGGTATGGTAAGATTTTTTACAATCGTGCTTTTGGNTTTCANACATATGACTCTTTNCAACCAGTAAGCGATACAGANTTATATGATATTGCNTCTATNACAAAAATAGCATCGGCAGCACCGATTTTAATAAATTTAGTAGATCANNATNCNATCAAATTGAATAAAAAATTAAAATATTATAATTCATTCCCTAGAAATGTAGCACTTCAAAATCTGAAAATAATTGATATTCTAACACATCAGTCCACATTGTCACCTTGGATTCCTTTTTGGACATATTTTAAAGATGATAATGATAATTTAATTGATGTTGCATTTGCAAAATCTTATTCAAAATCTTATAATATAAAGGTTGCAAATAGGTTATTTTTCAACTCTGATTATATAGACACTATTCAAGATATTATATATTCTTATCCACTTTTAGAAAAGAAGGAGTATAAGTATAGTGATTTAGGTTTTTATTTATTGCATCCTATTGTTGAGGATTTCTTAGGTCAGAGAATAGATGATTACCTTTATTCTAATGTTTATTATCCTATTGAAGCTTTGAGAATCACATATAATCCTAAATCAAAATTTGATTTATCATCAATTATTCCCACAGAAGAGGATGATTACTTTCGAAATCAATTAATTCATGGTTATGTGCATGATCAAGGTGCTGCATTATTTGGTGGTGTTGCATTGCATGCTGGATTATTTTCCAACGCTATTGATTTAATGAAATTAATGCAATTATATTTGGATAATGGGGATTATCTAGGTAGAAGTATTTTATCGTCGAATACAATTAATTACTTTACTACCTCTCATTTTAAAAAGAATCAAAATAGAAGGGGAATAATTTTCGATAAGCCTAGTATTGATCCTGAGGAGTCAGGACCAACTTGCGATTCTATTTCGACTCAAAGTTTTGGTCATTCAGGATGGACAGGCACATTAGCTTGGGCTGATCCATCAACAGAAATAATATATGTATTTCTTTCTAATGGGAGAGCATTTCCAAAAGAAAACTTAAGATTACTCAACGAAAATATTAGGACGAATATTCAAGATGTCATCTATAAATCAATATTATATTAATTATGAAATACTTTATTGTTCTTTTATTGCTTATTTCTNATGTTTATGGACAGGTTAATTTNATTGATAGNAATGGNTTGAANNAAGGAGATTGGACTTTATTTTTTCCATATAATAATTTGGATAGTNTTGTTTCAGAGGAAGGCGCGTTTGTNAATGATGTAGAGCATGGTCTATGGATTAAGTATCATGAGAATGGTCAGGTTCGTGAGATGATTANTTATATAAATGGAGAATTAAATGGTACTAGAATATTAATTGACAAAAAAGGTAAATTAAAAGAGCAAGAAAATTTTNCTAATGGCCAATATCATGGTAATCAGATNTATTTTCATGATAATGGTAAGGTGAGTATNCAAAGNACATATTCTAATGGTGTCAGACATGGNCAGTTAGTTAAATATTATAAGAATGGAAAAAAACAAGAATTAGCTCATTATAAGAATGATAAAAAACATGGAGTTTCAGAATGGTATTTCGATAATCAACAATTAAGTCTTCAGTATCATTATGTTAATGGTCTTATCGAGGATACAGCCTACACATATTATAAAGATGGTTTTTTAAAATCNAAGTATGTNTATCAAAAAAATCAAATGAATGGTGAGAAANTCACNTATTATAAATCAGGCNTTATAAAAGAGCGAGGTTCTTTTTTAAAAGATCAAAAAAATGGTNTTTGGTGTCAATATGATACACTTGGNNNTGAAATAGAATGTNTTGAATATAAAAAAGGTATTAGAAAATGAAAAATATAGGTATTGTCTGTTATCCTACTTTTGGCGGTAGTGGTATTGTTGCTTCTGAACTTGGAAAAGCATTATCTAAAAAGCATCAAATTCATTTTATAGCATATAAAAAGCCGGTTCGATTTGATAATTCAAACTCAAATATGTTTTTTCATAAGGTTGATGTCCCGGTNTATCCATTATTTGAATACCCTCCTTATGAGNTAGCGTTAACCACTGTAATAGTNGAAGTTGTAGAAAAATTTTCTTTAGAATTAATTCATGTTCATTATGCTATCCCACATGCCTATTCAGCAATTAATGCACAAGCAATTTTATTGCAAAAGGGACTTAAAATACCTATTGTAACAACTCTACATGGNACAGANATNACNTTGGTTGGAAAAAGTCCTTCTGTCATTTCTGCAGTGAATTANGCTATCAATAAATCNTCTGTNGTGACNGCAGTGTCAGAAAGTTTNAGATTAGANACTTTAAAATANTTTGANATTAAACAAANAATTAGAGTAATACCTAATTTTATNACTTTCAAAAAACAGTCAATATCGAAACAAATAAATAAACAAAAAATTATCACACATATATCTAATTTTAGACCTGTNAAAAGAGTGTTAGATGTGATTAATATTTTTNACACAGTGCAACAAAAAATTGACTCAATTTTANTTATGATTGGAGATGGTCCTGATTTAGTTCATGCTAAAAAATTAGTTGAAAAAAAGAAGATTAATAACAAAGTNATTTTTATGGGTAAAAGCAATAAGATTGAAGATGTCTTGAAAAAAAGTGATTTATTTTTACTGCCCTCAGANTCAGAAAGTTTTGGTCTTGTAGCGCTTGAAGCAATGTCNTTTGCNGTCCCTGTGATTAGTTCAGATTCTGGTGGAATTGTTGAGTTGGTTCAAGATGGAGTNAATGGTNATACATGTAGAGTAGGNGATGTNCAGGCAATGAGTTTNAGNTCAATAGAANTATTGTCAAATAANAATTTNCACTNTCAAATGCGTTTAGCATCTTATNATACAGCTAAAAAATATGATGTAAANACTATTTTNCCTATGTATGAACAGTGTTATANTGAACTTTATTAGCCACCGACTTTTTTCGTTTTATATCCATCTNTTTTTAAGATTTCAATAATTTTTTCTTGAATTCTNCCTTGCAATATAATCTCGTTATTCTTTATGCTTCCNCCAATNCCTAAGGACGTTTTTATTTTTTTTGCTAATAGTCCTAATTCAANTGCANTTCCTTGAAAATCTTTAATAATTGTAACGCCCTTGCCTTTTCTGCCCTTTTTTTCAAAGCATATTGAAAGGACAAAATCATTTTNTNTATAGTGATTATCTNTTTCTTTTTGATTTAAATCTAAATCTTGATTTGTTGAGTAAACTAATCCTCCGTTTTTCATTTTTTTAAACCTAATTCTTTAATTCTTTCATTTAAGAATTCACCTGCAGTTATATCNTCATATTTTTTAGGATTATCTTTATTCACGCAAGATGACAAACAATTGAGAGACATTTCAGATCTTGGNTGCATAAAAAATGGTATNGAAAATCTTGGTTGAGACCATTGTTCTTTAGGAGGGTTTACTACTTGATGAATAGATGAATGTANTTTNTTNTTAGTTAATCTAGACATCATGTCTCCAATATTAATGACTACCTGATTAGGTAGAGCAGTTACAGGAATCCAGTTACCACTCCTTGTTTGAACTTCTAATCCTGATGCACTTGCACCCATCAAAATGGTTATCAAATTAATATCTCCATGTGCAGCAGCTCTCACTGCTCCTTTTGGTTCACTTGTAATAGGAGGGTAATGAATAGCTCTCAATATACTATTACCACCTTGTACTTTAGAGTCAAAATAGTTTTCTGGTAAATTTAGATGTAATGCCAATGCTCTTAAGACTTCCATGCCAGTATTTTCTAGAATCGAAAATACTGTTCTCCCAATTTTATTAAAGTTAGGCAGTTCATGACACATAACATTAGGTTCATATTCATTATATAATGGATCATCTTTTGCGAGTTCTTGACCAAAGTGCCAAAATTCTTTTAAATCAGATTGTGAATGCCCTTTGGCTGTTTCTCGGCCAAATGAAATATAACCTCTTTGACCATTTAATTCAGGTTTTTCATATTGTAATTTTTTATTTAAAGGTAAGTTAAAAAAGTTCTTTACTTCTGTATATAATTCTGCTTCAATAGTATTATTGAGACCATAATTCTTTAAAGATATAAAGCCAACTTCTTCGTAAGCTTCCCCTAATTTTCTAACAAAATTGTTTTTTCTTTCAATTCCATGACTTTTAAAGTCATCTAAATCTAATGATGGGATAAATTGATTCATGAGCTATTGTCTTATTACTGATTATTTTTTTATTATAATACTCTAATTAGAACAAAATTAAATATTAATTATATAATTTTGACCCAAATGAAAATTAATTACGATATATCTGGTTTAAGTAATGAGGTTTTAGTCAATCTTTATCAATCTATGTTAAAGCCGCGCATGATTGAAGAAAAGATGTTGTTATTGCTTCGTCAAGGTAAAATATCTAAATGGTTTTCTGGTATAGGTCAAGAAGCTATTTCTGCTGCTATTACTAACATTTTACAATCGGACGAATTTATATTGCCTATGCATAGAAATTTAGGTGTTTTTACAGGTAGAGGTATTCATTTGTCCCAATTATTTTCTCAATTTCAAGGTAAAAATAATGGTTTTACAAAAGGACGTGATAGATCTTTTCATTTTGGTTCGATTCCGCATAGTATAGTTGGTATGATTTCTCATCTGGGTCCACAGATGGGGGTTGCTAGTGGTATTGGATTAGCAAACCTTTTAAATAAAAACAAGCAAGTATGTGTTGTTTTTTCAGGAGATGGAGGTACTAGTGAAGGTGATTTTCATGAAGCATTAAATGTAGCTTCTGTTTGGTCTTTACCAGTTATTTTTTTAGTTGAAAATAATGGTTATGGATTATCTACCCCGGTAAGTGAGCAATATAATTGTACGAACATATCTGATCGAGCTATTGGTTATGGGATTCCTGGATACACGGTTGATGGTAATAATATTATAGAATTGTTTAAAACAATTACAGATATAGTTGGTCGTATACGAAAGAAACCACACCCTGTATTAATTGAGTGTCAAACATTTCGTATGCGGGGGCATGAAGAGGCCTCAGGCGTAAAATATGTTCCTAAGGAATTGTTAGAAGAGTGGGCGTTAAAAGACCCTATTGAGAATTTTGAAAAATTCTTGCTAAAGAAAAAGGTTTTAGATAATAAAATAATAGAAGATGTTAAACAAAATATTAAGATAGATATAGAAGAGGGACTAAGAGATGCATTTGAAGAAAATGACATTGATGCTAATATAGACTTAGAATTAAAAGATGTTTTTCATCATTTTGATTTTAATCACCAAACACCAGCTAATAATACTGAAAAACTTCGTTTTATTGATGCAGTTTCATCTGGTCTTTTTGAGGGTATGCAAAAACATCATGACTTGATTTTTATGGGGCAAGATGTTGCTGATTATGGTGGTGTTTTTAAAATTTCAGACGGTTTTCTTGATAAGTTTGGAAAAGAACGTGTGCGCAACACTCCTATTTGTGAATCAATTATATTAAGTATGGCTTTAGGGTTATCTGTCCGTGGTTATAAGAGTGTAGTAGAAATGCAATTTGCTGATTTTGTTAGTAGTGGATTTAACGCTGTGGTAAATAATTTAGCAAAGTCACATTATCGCTGGGGGCAATGTGCGGATGTAGTTGTCAGGATGCCTTGTGGTGGTGGTGTTGGGGCAGGCCCATTTCATTCTCAAACAAATGAAGCTTGGTTTACTCATACGCCAGGTTTGAAAGTGGTATATCCCGCATTTCCCGCTGATGCTAAGGGACTTTTAATAACATCTATAGAAGATCCTAATCCTGTTATGTTTTTTGAACACAAGGCTTTATATAGAAGTGTTTCTGAAGATGTGCCGGAAGGATACTATAATATTCCATTTGGTAAAGGCAAGGTTATAAATGAAGGAACAGATTTGAGTATTATAACTTATGGAATGGGGGTTCATTGGGCATTAGATTTCATCAATAAACATTCTGATATTTCNATCGATCTTTTAGANTTAAGAACATTAATCCCTTTAGATTTAGANTCTATAAAAACAACCGTTGTTAAAACTGGTAAAGTGTTAATCCTGCATGAGGATGCTAATATTGGTGGTTTTGGAGCTGATATAGCATCTTTGATTGCTCAAGATTATTTTGAGTATTTAGATGCACCTATATTTAGGGTTTCGAGTTTAGATACTCCAGTGCCTTTTGCACCGGATTTAGAAAAAAAATACTTAGCTAACAATAGACTAACAGAAGCGATTATAGAATTAAATGCGTATTAATTTTTGTTGCTGTAGCCACATTATTATATTCCAAAAGAAAATAAAAAATATATATACTACTTCTGCCACACCATAACTTGGGAATGGAATTAATAATAATGATGAAAGGAGCATTAGACTCCCTGTCACAACAGAGAAAAGACCTTTTCTGACATATGATCTTGCTCTAGCTATACCAAACAAGAATATAAAGAAGTTATAAATTAGAAAAAAACATAAAGCTGGAATCTGGTGAAATGGGCCCAGATTCATAGGTATAATACCAGTTAAAAACAAACATATGCTAGCAGTAGTTAATGTTAATTTAAGCCAAAATTTATACTGTGTATTTTTAATTAGTTTTTCAATTATTGTAATACCATTCCAAAATATAGATATTGAAAAAATTATTAATGAGATAATAAATATTAACGATGTGTTTTGTAAAATACCAAAATATGAAATAGGATGAATTCTCGGATCAAATTCTGGAAAAAGATAAAGACATATTAATGGCGCAAGTATTCCTACTATGATTGATGAGATAAAGTATCCCTTTCTAATTTTATTTATTACTCCTCTTTTCAACTGTAATATTTAAGAAGAGGTTTTAATTCCTTGTAGTGTTTTAGATAGGATGATTTCTTCCTGTTTAATAGCTTTGTCTTCTATTTTTTTTGCTTTTTCTAGTATTTTATTTCTGTCTTTAATATTTGTATAATCTTTAGCATTGATTATAACATTTAAATGAGCACCCATTATAGCTGAGCGTGCACATAGTCCTGCAACTCCTACATCGCTTATAGAATTAGGATTACCGATTTCCACAAGTTCCTCTATTAAATTCATTAATTCTAATGTAATTCCCATCACCTCTAACGGAATATTGATTGCGTTTAATGTTGCTTTTTGAATCGCTAATTCTTTTAGTTTCTTCTCTTCTTTATTTCTTTCTTCTAGTTTAAAGGCATCAATAATTCCATTAAAGGCATCAGTGTCTTCATCTACCATTTTTTCTAATTTAATAATATATTGTTGTCCTTTTTCTGCTAAAATTGAGAACGTTTCCCATTTATCATCCCAACCTCTTTTGTGACTTGATAGGTTCGCTACCATAGTGGCTAAAGACGCTCCTAAAGCACCTACATACGCAGAAATAGAACCTCCACCTGGAGCTGGGCTTTCAGAGGCAGTTTGTTGTAAAAAATCAGTTAACGATAAATTACACAACTTTGCTCCACTTTCTTTAATTCGATATTCAATAATTTTTTCATTAGGATTAAATTTTTCAATTTCATCTAATCCCATTGTTTTTTGTGCAATTTTAATAATTTCATCCTCTGAAACACCTGTAGATCTTTGTTGTTTTTTTAAGAAGTATTTTCCTGCCTCAATCATCGATTTTAATGGTATTAATCCTACTAATTCAGATCCAGTAACTCTGACACCACGTTGTTCAGCTTTTTTGCAGACTTCATCAAAAACGATGTGAATTGGTGTTTCTTCGATATTTGTTAAATTCATAGAGATTTGCGCAACACCATACTCTTCTATAAACCATCCTATTGCTTTTACGTGTTTAAGTGTACCTGGTTTCCAGATAGTATTTCCAGATTTATCTTTGAGTATTTTTCCTGTTAACTTATTGTTTTCTCTTGCAATTCTTCCTTTTTCTCTTATATCAAACGCAATAGCATTTGCTCTCCTTGTGGAAGTTGTGTTTAGGTTAATATTATAAGCAATTAAAAAATCTCTAGCACCTATAGCAGTTGCTCCTGATTTTTTAATTGTTTGAGATTTTGTTGGACCAAAATCAGGCTTCCATTTTGCTTCTAATAGCTTATTTTGTAAGCCTTCATATTCTCCTTCTCTAATATTTGCTAGATTGCGTCGATAGGGTTTTACTGCAGAGTGCTCATATAAATATGTTGGGATATTTAATTCCTCACNAACTTTTTTAGCTANCCTCTTCGAATATAAAACAGCCTCTTCCATAGATATNCCAGAAATCGGAATTAATGGACAAACATCAGTGGCTCCCATTCTAGGGTGTTCTCCATAATGCGTTTCCATATTGATTAATTCTAAAGCCTTTTTTATTAATTTAAAAGCAGCTTCTATAACTGANTCAGGATCTCCAACAAATGTAACTACCGTTCTNTTTGTTGCCTTACCAGGATCAACATTAAGTAATGTNACTCCCTCAGTATTTTTAACTTCATTAGTGATGTTTTCAATTATCGTGGAATTTCTCCCTTCTGAAAAATTGGGAACACATTCAAGTAATTTTCTGCTCATTATTTTCTTAGATTACCGATGTAGGAATACGCTTCCTGTATTGATTAGTGTTGCGTTATGTGGTAATTGTGTCNCGNTATTNACACCTTCTAATAACGGGTGAATAACATATTCTATTTTATAGAAATATGGNCCTTCTTTACACTCTCTACCATTTTTTAATTTCCCATCCCAAGGATGGTTGTCATATTCAGAGTTCCANATTTCACGTCCCTGTCGATTAAAGATTGTGAGTTGATAGATTGTTGCTTGACAGGTCGGCCAAAATTTATCAGTATTATCAAAATTTCTATTTTCTTCATTCATAAGTGGTTCTGGAAAATAGTCACTAAATCCATCNTCATTTGGAGTAAAAATATAAAATTCACCATCTGTGGTNCCAATACCATCACTCTCAATCCAACTTTCTCTAGTGAAGGGNTCCCACTTNCAGTGCTCACATTCTTCTTCATAACCTTCATAAATTGTTATTGTNAACCAATCTGATTCTTCATCCATTCCATTTAGTTCTGTNCAATAGTTTGAGACCCTAAAATAAAAGACGTTAGATTCATTNACATTATAATTAANAGTATTGATATCTAAAAAATTACTAGGNTCTGGAGTTGGAAGTAATTCATCATTTAAAAACCATTGAATTGAGGTGTTNCCATTATCGAAACCTGANCCTAATCCAGAAGCTTCTAATGTGATNAGATTTTGTTCACAAATAACAAGTTGNTCATTGGTNTTGTAATTACCCGCTACTATAAATGGGTCTGGCGTTTCATCAAATTCCAGATTAAACGTACATATATCTGGATCACTATCACTATCTGTGTANCCGGTAAAAGTAATNGTCACAAAACTTAAATTTTCTAAGCATGGGTCGTTAGAGTCAAGAGAGAAGAAAAATTGATTACCTAANACATCCCAATCTTCACATTCTTCACCAGTATTGGTTGTGTAGCTCCAAACAGCTTCAGTATAGTCNGTTGGTGCCCATANAGTATCTATACTATTTTCACAATATAATAATGTNAANNCCCCATCTTGTATTTGATATCCATCCTCTTCCATATCTTCATATACCCATGTGCATACATCTTGAGCATNTGATAGTTGAATNGTAAAACAGAGAGGAATTATATATNTAATAAAATGATACCANTTAATTGTTCTCATAGGGATACTTTTCANATCTAATATACAAACTTAATAATTTGTTTGATAATCGTGATAAATTTTTCCATTAATTATAACTTTCTCTATATTATTTGCTCCCATAGAGTAGGGGATGTAGTTTATTGATGGGATTTGTTTAGTGATTATTAAGTTCGCTGTTTTNCCTTTCTCAATTGTCCCAAGTGTTTTTTCTAATCCCATTGCATATGCACCGTTAATAGTAGCTGCATTTATTGTTTCAGTGGGTGTTAGTNTCATATTGACACATGCTAATGACATCATTAANGCCATATTGCCTGAAGGACATGAGCCAGGGTTGAAATCTGTAGCTAATGCTACTGGTAGTCCGGAATCAATTATATTTCGAGCAGGAGGGTATTTTAAGCCTAAAAAGAAAGCTGTTCCTGGAAGCAGTGTTGGCATGGTGTTAGATTTCTTTAATATTTCTATCTGTTTTTCTGATGTAAACTCAAGGTGATCNACAGAGAGAGCTCCCATTTTGACACCGACTTCTATNCCNCCAGAGAAGTCTAATTCGTTAGCATGTATTTTCGGCTNTAATCCATGTTTTTTACCAGCTTTTAATATGTTTTCAGTTTCTTTTGGAGTAAAGAATCCTTTGTCACAAAAGACATCAATGTAGTCGGCGAGTTTTTCTTTAGATACAGCAGGTATCATCTCATTGATAATAGTAGCAACATATTCTTCTTGTGACTGTTCTTTNGGTACAGCATGTGCGCCTAAAAAAGTTGATTTTATAGCTATNGGATAAGTTTCTTTAAGTCTTTTAATAACTCTCAGCATTTTTATTTCATTTTCTGTATTTAANCCATATCCACTTTTAATTTCTAGAGCACCTGTGCCTAATTTAATTANTGAGTCTACTCGTTTTGAACTTTGTTGGTATAATTCATCTTCACTGGTTTGAGCAAGTAGTTTTGCTGAATTTAGTATACCGCCTCCTCTTTTAGCAATTTCCTCATATGATAACCCATCAATCCTATCTAAAAACTCCATTTCTCTTGTTCCAGCATATACAATATGNGTATGGCTATCACACCATGATGGNATTACAATTCCATTNTTTGCATCTATTATTTCAGTTTTATTCCAATCTTCTATACCTGGCCAGTCATCCATGTCTCCAAAATCGAGAATTAAATCATCTTCAATCATAATCCAACCATCTTTAATCGATGATATTTCATTCAGTTGACTACCGATCTTTGTTGTAATTGGTTCTGAAATTGAAACACCAACTATTTCTTTTATATTTTTTATTAATGTTTTCATTGTGGATAGTTATTATGCTTAATGCAAATTAAGTGAATATATAATGATTAATGAAATTGATATATTTGTTTTTAATTATGTCATCATCAATAGGCAACTTATTTAAATTAACCACATTTGGCGAATCTCACGGTGTTGCTGTTGGTGGTATTATTGATGGCTGTCCATCTGGATTGCAACTAAATTTTGATGATATTCAAACGTTTTTAGATAGACGAAAGCCAGATTCTAGCTTTATTGCAAGCGGTAGAAAAGAATCAGATAAGGTAGAATTTCTTTCAGGTATTTTTAATGGTGTTACTTTGGGTACACCGATAGGTTTTATTATAAAAAATAAAGACGCTAAACCCGAAGATTATGATAGGTTAAAAAAGGTCTTTCGTCCTTCTCATGCAGATATAACTTATGAGAAAAAATATGGATTGCGTGATTATCGAGGAGGTGGTAGATCTTCTGCTAGAGAAACAGTTAATTGGGTAGTGGCTGGTGCTATTGCATCACAAATTTTGTTAAAAAAAGATATTGTTATTAATTCTTACGTGTCTTCAGTTGGTGATGTTAGTCTTNGGNAAGATTATTTAGATGTAGATGCAAAGTCTATTTATCAAAATGCTATTCGTTGTCCTGATCAAAAAACAGCAAAAAAAATGGAAGAGTTAATTATGTCTTGTAAGTTGGATGGTGATACTATTGGGGGTTGTATTTCTACTGTTGTCACAGGTGTTCCTTTTGGTTTAGGTGAGCCTGTGTTTCATAAACTGCAATCAGCTATTTCAACTTCCATCATGAGTATTAATGCTTGTAAAGGGATTGAGTTTGGTTTAGGGTTTAATTATACCAAAAAAAGAGGATCTGAAGCTAATGATATTTTAGTTTTAAAAGAGGGGAGTNTAGGTTCAGAGACTAATCATGCGGGTGGTATTTTGGGNGGTATTAGTAATGGTGAAGATATATGTTTTAGAAGTGCATTTAAACCTGTNTCAACACTATTTCAAGAGCAGCANTCCATTAATACTGAATTNCAAAAAATCGTTATTAAACCATCCGGNAGACATGATGCNTGTGTATTNCCGCGAGCAGTGCCTATTGTTGATGCTTTNACTGCAATGACTATATTAGATTATTATTTATTAAATAAAACCACAAAATTATCAGATTTATGAGAAAATTAAGTTTGCATTGGAAAATTATTATTGGGATGGTNTTAGGTGTGATTTGGTCCATTATTTCAAGTATTTTTGGATGGTCAGAATTTACTATTAATTGGATTAGCCCTTTCGGAGATATTTTTATCAATTTATTAAAGCTTATCGCTATTCCTTTAGTTCTTTTTTCAGTTATTAAAGGTGTTNCNAGTATCTCNAATATATCTGTNCTAGGGAGAATGGGTTTTAAAACATTATCAGCATACCTTTTAACCACGATTTTATCTATTTCTATTGGTTTATTAGTTGTGAATATTATTAAGCCAGGTGAAGCGGTTGCNTTATCGCAGCGTCAAGAAAATCGCGCATCTTATGAGAAGTGGGCGCAAGGTGAGGATATTGTTTTAGATGTAAATCAAACTAGCAGCAACAATAATTTGTCTCAAGAAAGGCTAGAAAAAATGAACAATGATGTTGAAGCTCAAAAAAATAGCAGTCCATTNCAATTTATTGTTGANATGGTTCCTTCTAANATCTTNTTTTCTTTAACAAANAATAAATCAATGTTGCAAATTATTTTCTTTGCTATATTTTTTGGAATTACTCTTGTCGTGATCCCTAAAAAAGAAGCTAATCCNATTATTAATCTTGTAGATGCTTTTAATAGTATTTTTTTAAAGATGGTAGATTTTGTGATGATGGGTGCCCCTTATTTTGTTTTCGCACTACTATCCGGGGTGATTTCCAAATTAGCTGGAGATAATCCACTTGGTGTTTTAGAAATTTTTAAAGGATTAGGTGTTTATTCGTTAGTTGTATTATTTGGATTAGGTTTTATGATTTTTGCTATATATCCATTTTTAATGTATCTCTTTACGAAAAAAACATATAAAACTTTTTTTAAATCCATTGCATCAGCGCAAATGCTTGCTTTTTCTACATCATCAAGTGCAGCAACCTTACCTGTGACTATGGATTGNGTGACAAAGAATTTAGGAGTGTCTAATAAGGTNACAGGTTTTGTTTTNCCTATTGGAGCTACTGTGAATATGGATGGNACTAGCTTATATCAGGCTGTAGCAGTTGTATTTTTAGCGCAAATGCATATGGTTGACTTAACTATCGCTCAGCAGTTGGTAATTGTTTTTACTGCTACTATGGCGTCAATTGGGTCTGCTGCTGTTCCTAGTGCTGGATTAATTATGCTTATTATAGTTTTAGATTCAGTTGGTCTTAATCCTGCCTGGATCAGCATCATCTTTCCTGTTGATAGAATTTTAGATATGTGTAGAACTGTTGTGAATGTAACTGGTGACGCGACCGTTTCTTCTATTGTTGAGAGTTTGGAAAAATAGATTAAACTCTTTTTTGTTTAATTCGAGCGCTTTTACCTGTTCTTTCTCTCATGTAAAATATTCTTGCTCTTCTTACTTTTCCAGTTTTATTGACTTCAATTTTTTCAATTCCTGGAGAATTAATAGGAAAAATTCTTTCAACACCAATACCGTTAGACATTTTTCTAATTGTAAAAGTTTCTGTTAGTCCAGTGCCTTTTCTTTGAATAACATCACCTTTAAAAAACTGTGTTCTCTCTTTATCACCTTCTTTAATCTTGTAATATACCGTGATTGTATCACCGGCACCAAAGTTTGGATGATCTTTCTTAGTTATTAAACTATTTTCTATGTCATTCCTTAGTAAGCTCATAATTCTTTCCTTTTAAGATTCGCAAAATTAAGCATCTTTTTAAGATTCGCAAGGAAATATTTTATCAATTTATTTTTTATTTAATAGGTCAGGTCTATTTTTTTTTTGTTTTGGCGTAAGATTCGGCATCTCTCCATTCAGCTATTTTCTTATCGTTTCCAGATAAAAGAACATCAGGAACTTTATTGCCTTCAAAATCCGCAGGCCTTGTGTAAATAGGGGGTGCTAGTAAATCATCTTGAAAAGAATCTGATAATGCACATGTTGAATTACTCATACTTCCAGGCAACAATCTAATAATACAGTCACATAATACTAGTGCTGGAAGTTCGCCCCCTGTTAAGACATAGTCACCAATTGATATTTCCCTATTAATAAAAATATCTCTTATTCTTTGATCTACTCCCTCGTAACGCCCACACAGTATAATGACATTTTTTTCTTGTGAAAGTTGATTACACGTCTTCTGTGTAAGCTTTTTTCCTTCGGGAGTCATAAATATCACTGATTCATAATCCCTTTCTTTTTGTAATTTGTTAATACAATTTGCTATTGGCTCAATCATTAAGACCATTCCACCACCACCACCGTATGAATAATCATCAATTTGTTTTTTACTATTTTTCGCATAGTCTCTTAAATCATGAATGTGGATTTCGACTATTTTTTTTTCAATAGCTTTCGCTAAAATAGACGTTGTAAATGGAGCCTTTAGCAAGTGGGGTAGTGGTGATAAAATATCAATTCTCATAGTCCATAAAATTACTTCTTTTTTTGAAATAAATTTCATCAATTATTATAATTTTTTACAAAAAAACGCCATTGACATTGTGTCAGTATGCTATTGTAAAATACTATTTATCAGTACTTTATATATTTTAATATAAATAAAAGATTTATATATTTTTTTATGGTGTCAAAAAAATAGATTCTGTAGATTTTTTTATGAAAAAATATTTTTTTTCAGTGTTTTTTAGACTTCTTTGAATGATGATTTTTAATGCTCAAAATTTTTTATTTCTATATTTGAATTATGAAAAAAATAATGATACTTCTTATTATTCCTTTTTTAAGCTTTGGGCAAACACCTATTACAGGTTGTTCTGATCCATCAGCTTGTAATTATGATCCGACTGTGAATATACCAACAAATGCAGTTTCTTGTGAATATGTAACATGTGTAGGTTGTATGAGTTCAAATGCTTGTAATTACGACCCGAACGCTAATATAGCAGGAGGTTGTACTTATCCAAATGATTGTGGTAGTTGTTCAGGTGATTTATCTTGTGTTGGTTGTGATGGTGTACCAAATAGTGGTTTAGTTAATGACTCTTGTGG